>CAMAPP010000060.1 GCA_945860095.1 Rhizobium sp. Q54
CGTCGAGGAGCTGGGCGAAACCAGGACGCGCCCGGCCGTGCCGTCCACGATCACCATGTCGCCCGAGACGATGCCGCCCAGAAGATCGGTGGCGCCGAGCACCGCGGGCAGGCCGAGCGAGCGCGCCATGATGGCGGTGTGGCCTTCGGCCCCGCCGAGCACGGTCGCAAACCCGGAGATCCGGCGCGGGTCCATGAGCGCGGTGTCCGCCGGCGTCAAATCCTCGGCGATCACGATGCCGCCATCGGCGACCGCCGCGAAGCCGTGATAGGGCGTGCGCGTCAAATTGCGGATCAAACGATCGCCGACTTCGTTCACGTCGCGCACGCGCGTGGCGAGATAATCGTCCGAGATCGCGGCGAATCCCTTGGCGATTTCGGCGATTTCCGCCTGCACCGCCGCCTCGGCGTTCGCCTTTTCGCGCGCGATGCGCGCGCGCACGCCGCGCACCAGGCGCGAATCCCCGAGCATGCGCAAATGCGCGTCGAGCAAATAGCCCAATTCCTCCGCCGCCGAGGTCGGCAGATTGGCGAGCTTGGATTTGAGCTTGGCAACCTGGCGAAGCGATTTTGCGACCGCTTGATCGAAGCGCACGACCTCGTCGGCCACATCGGCCACCGCGAGCTTGCGATGCGGCACCTCGGCCCGGCCGCCGCCCGCCACGTGGGCGCGCCCGATGGCTATGCCGTGCGAGACGCCGAGGCCCTCGAAGATCCGCGAACGCTTCGCCGGTCTTTCGCTCCTAGTCTTCATCGAAGCGCGCCTCGAACAGCCGAACGAGCGCGCCGAGCGCCGCCTCCGCGTCCACGCCCTCGGCCGACAACACCAATTCCACCCCCGGCGAAGCGGCCAGCATCATGAGACCCATGATCGAGCGCGCGGATACCCTTTGACTGCCGCGCACGACCTCGACTTCGGCCGCGAACCGGGCGGCGGTCTCGACGAGCCGCGCGGCGGCCCTGGCGTGCAGGCCGCGGTGGTTGAGAACGATCACGCGCCGCTCGAGACGCGTCATCGGATGCCGCCTTCCAACAGGCGCGAGGCGATGTGGATGTATTTGCGCCCGGCGTCCTGCGCGTCCGAAACGGCGGACGCCAAGGTGGCCTGGCCGCGGACACCCGCGAGCTTCAGCAACATGGGCAGATTGACCCCGGCCACCACCTCGACATGGCCGGGGCGCATGACGGAGATCGCCAGATTGGACGGCGTTCCGCCGAACATATCGGTCAGCAGCACCACGCCCTGGCCGGTATCGGCGGCGGCGATGGCCGCTGCGATTTCACGCCGGCGCGCCTCCATGTCGTCCTCGACGCCGATGCGAATCGAATAGGCCTGCGTCTGCGGGCCGACGATGTGCTCGAGCGCCTTGAGGAATTCGGCGCCAAGATCGCCATGGGCAACGAGAACCAAGCCGATCATCGCTAGACCGCCCGGTCGACATCGCGGTGAACGAGATTGACGCGCAGACCCTTCGCGCCGAGCCACGCGGCCAAGCGGTCCGACACGAAAACCGAGCGGTGGCGGCCGCCCGTGCAGCCGATGGCGAGCGTGAGATAGTTTTTGCCCTCGGCCTCGAAGCGCGGCAGAAGCGGCTCGATCAAACCGCGCAACGAATCGAAAAATGCCGCGAACGCCGGGTCGCGCGCGACGAACGCGCCGACGCGCGCGTCGCGGCCGTCGAGCGCTCCAAGTTCGGGATCGTAATGCGGGTTGGCGAGGAAGCGGACATCGAACACCAGATCGGCCTCGCGCGGCAGGCCGTAACCGTAGGAAAACGACATGACGGTCGCGAGAAAGGCGGGGTGGGAATCGAGGGAGAAATGGCCCTCGAGCAGCGCCTTGAACGCGCCGGGGGTGAGGCTCGTGGTATCGAGAACCACGTCGGCATGCCCGCGCAGCGGCTGGATGAGGGCGCGTTCGCGCTCGATGCCGTGGGTCACGGGGCGGTCGGCGGCCATGGGATGAACGCGGCGCGTCGCGGTGAAGCGGCGACGCAGGATTTCGTCGTCGCAATCGACGAACAGCAGGCGGACATCGAGTTCCGCATGGGCACGCAGAGCCGCGACGTGGGACAAAAATGTCGGGACGGCGAAATCGCGCGTGCGGATATCGACGCCGATCGCGAGGGGGCGGTGGGCGGCCGGGCGCGTCTCGACCAGGCCGGCGAAGAGCGCGAGGGGCAGATTATCGACGGCCTCGTAGCCGAGGTCCTCGAGCGCCTTGAGGACGGAGGTCTTGCCCGCCCCCGACATGCCAGTCACCACGACGACCCGCCCGGACGCCAGCCGTACCGATTCAGCTTTTTGATCTTGCGTTCGTGCCATGCCCGCGCATCCGCCCGGCGCGGACGATTGCACGTTTCGCCCGAGCCGTCGATATCGCGGCCGATGCCGCGCCGGGTGATAGCGCGGCCGATGCCGCGCCGGGCGATAGCGCGGCCAATGCCGCGCCCAGTTTCGCCGGCGCGGACGCCTCGAACCCCGCCAGACGCAAACGCGGCACGGCGATGCCGAGATAACGGACCGTCGCCGGCGCGGGAAATCGCGGAACCGCCGCCGAGGGCACGAGATCGACGACGAGCGCCACGGCCGCGCGGGCGCGCGAGGGCACCCGCACGATACCGACCCCGCGCGCCTCGATGAGTCCCGCGAGCGTGCGCGGCGGCGATGCGATCAGGCGTCCGGCGCGCTCCGACAGATCGCAACGGTCGTCGGCGACAAGACGCCAACCCACCGCCACGAGGCGCAGGGCCAGATCGGACTTCCCCGAACCCGACGGTCCGCGCAACAGCACCGCCCGACCGCGCCAGGCGATGGCGGTCGTGTGGATTTGCGTCGCGTGCTTTTGCGTCGCGTGCTTTTGCATGGGCGCCTTGCGGCTCATGGCGGCAGGCGCACGAGGAAACGCGCGCCGGCGATTTCGCCGTCCGGGCCGCGGCGATTCTGGGCGACGATGGTGCCGCCGTGCGCCTCGACGATTTGCTTGGAGATCGACAGTCCGAGGCCCGAATGGGTGCCGAATTTCTCGCCCGCCGGACGCTCGCTGTAAAACCGCCGGAATATGGATTCGAGATTGGCCTCTGGAATGCCGGGGCCGTCGTCATCGACGGCGATCTCGACCTCGCCGTCCACGACGCGCGCGCCAAGCCGGATCGTGCCGCCGGGCGGGCCGAAGGACACGGCGTTATCGATGAGATTGCGGAACACCTGGCCGAGGCGATCCTCTATGCCGGGCACCACGATCTCGCTTCTGCCCTCGACGTCGAAGGCGAGGCGCGGGCCCGCGGCGCGCGTTTCGTTGTACACCCCCACGAGGGTCGCGAGCATCTGGCGCACATCGACGGGGCCGCTTTCGGCGCGCGACAACTCGGCGTCGAGGCGCGAGGCGTCCGAGATGTCGCCGATCAGGCGATCGAGCCGCGCCACGTCGTCGAGGATGATCGCCATCAGGCGTTTTTGCTGTTCCGGGTCGGTGACGCGCGCGGCGGTTTCGACGGCGCTGCGCAGGGAGGACAGGGGATTTTTTAATTCGTGGGCGACGTCCGCGGCGAAGCGCTCGATCGCGCCCATGCGCGCCCACAGCGCGTCCGTCATGTCGCGCAGCGCCCCGGCGAGATTGCCGATTTCGTCTCGACGCCGCGTGCGGAATTCCGGCACTTCGTGGCGCCGCCCCAACCCGAAGCGCACCCGTTCCGCCGCGTCCGCGAGGCGCGCGAGCGGTCGGGCGATCGTCCGGGCCAAATAGGTCGAGAGCAGAACGGTGATGCCGAGCGCGATGGCGAAGACCTTGAGTATGTCCTCGCGCACGGTGCGCAGCGCGCCGCCGATCGCATCGTCCGCGGACGAAACCATGACCGCGCCCACGACTTTCCGGTAGTTCTGGACCGGCACGCCGACCGAAAGGATCATGCCGCGCCGTCCGTCGCCGCGCAGGGCCTGCGCCGTTTCGCCGGCAAGCGCGCGCTCGACCTCGGCGTAGTCCTCGGCGCGCTGGGTGACGCCTTCCTCATAGGGCGGCAGGTCGTGCCGGCGCGGCACCCAATCGACGACCCAGTCGTAGGCGCGCACGAGCGGATCGACGAGCGGCATGGAAAAGCGCGGCGCCGGCAAGGATTCCGCCCGCACCGGCGCGCTGCCGCGCGCAACGCGACTATCGACCAGAAGTTCGCCCGATACCGCGAACAGCCGGAGGCGCGTCCGCGTGCTGGCGGTGACGCGCTTGAAGATCTGGCGCACCGGCTCGGCGTCGAAGGCGATGTGATAGTCGGCCTCGTCCTCGGGCACCGCCGCCTCGCCGAGCGCGACCGCGACGATCTCGCCCTGGCTCGCGAGCGCGTTCAATTCGGATTCGACCAGGCGCGATTCGTAATCGTCGAGGTAGAACACGCCGCCGAACAGGGTCAAGAGCGCGATCAGGTTGACGGCGAGAATGCGCCGGCGAATGGGCGAGCCGAACAGGCGCCGACGCGCGCGCGGCGGCGCGGCCGCGTGCTTGGCCATGGCGCGCGGACCGGCGGCGGCTTCGTCGCTTTTTCCCCCCATGCCTCGGCGCTCAAGCGTCCTTGTAGCGATAGCCAATGCCGTAAAGCGTTTCGATGTGCGTGAAGTTGTCGTCCACGATCTTGAATTTCTTGCGCAGGCGCTTGATGTGGCTGTCGATGGTTCGGTCGTCGACGTAGATATTCTCGCCATAGGCGGCGTCGATGAGCTGGTCGCGGTTCTTCACGAAGCCCGGGCGCTGGACGAGGGCCATGAGGATGAGGAACTCGGTGACGGTCAGATTGACCGCCTCGCCGCGCCAGGCGCACAGATGGCGCGTGGGATCGAGAACCAGCTGGCCGCGCACGATGGCGGCCTTTTTCTCGGCCGGCGTCTCCGCCGTCGCGTCGGTGCGGCGCAGCACCGCCCGAATCCGCTCGATCAGCAGACGCTGGGAGAACGGCTTCGTGATGTAATCGTCGGCACCCATCTTGAGGCCGAGCGCCTCGTCGATTTCGTCGTCCTTGGAGGTCAGGAAGATGACCGGGGTCGGCGTCTGGCGGCGCAGGCGCGACATGAGTTCGAGGCCGTCGAGGCGCGGCATCTTGATGTCGAGCACCGCGAGATCGACCGGGCGCGCGACAAGCTCGCGCAGCGCCTCCTCGGGGTCCGCATAGGCGCGCACGGTAAAGCCCTCGGCCTCGAGCCCGATGGCGACCGAGGCGAGGATATTGCGGTCATCGTCGACCAGGGCGATGGTTCGCCGCACGGGCTCGCTCCCTTGTTTTGCCGGCAATGCTGCCGGGTGTTTTGCCGGCAACGATGCCGGGTGTTTTACCGGCAATACAGCCGAGGATAACGCTGCCGGGGATGAATCGATGGATTCTAGGCGGTAAGGGCGCATTTGCCAGATAATCCCGAGGATGGTCGCCTGACCGGCCGCCAATTCGGCCGGCTTCGAGCCAAGGCTGGCGGCTAAGTGTGGCCGATTTCGGGCCCCAAAACGGCTTTGGGGTGTCCGGGCGGGGCGCGGGGCGACGGACAGGAGAAGACGCGCATGGTCGGGAAGGATGTCCCGGACGACGTCCACGATGGGGCCGAGGCCGCCCGCCGGGCGCGTTCCTTGATGCGCGCGGCGCGCACGGCCGCCCTGTCCACGACGCTTGCCGGGGAGGCCGGACAGGCTTTCGTCTCGCTGGTCGCGGTCGCCAGCGCCGCCGATGGCGGCCCTCTCCTCTTATTGTCCGATTTGGCCGAGCACAGCCGCAACCTCAAGGGCGACGCGCGCCTGGCCCTGCTGTACGACGGCACCGCGGGTCTGGCCGACCCCTTGGAAGGCCCGCGCGTGAGCGTGCTCGGCCGCTTGGCGCCCGCCGCGCCGGAGGCACGGGCGCGCTTTCTTGCCCGTCACCCGACGGCCGCGCGCTATGCCGATTTCCAGGATTTCCACTTCCATCGCGTGGCCATCGACCGCGCCCATTTGGTCGGCGGCTTCGGGCGAATTCGCTGGCTGTCGGCCAAGGATTTGCTCATCGAGGCGCCTGCGGCACTCGTACGCGCCGAGGGCGACATCCTCGCGCACATGAACGCCGATCACGGCGACGCCGTGGCGCTGTACGCGACGAAGCTCTTGGGCCGCAAGGCGGGGCCTTGGCGCCTGACGGGACTCGATGCCGAGGGCTGCGATCTCGCGGACGGCCTTTCCTGTGCGCGCCTGAACTTCGCTTCACCCGTCCGTGACGGCGAAGGCGCGCGCATGGAATTGGTCCGTCTTGTGCGCACGGCGCGGGAACTTTAACGCCCCGGCCGGCAACGCCCGGCCCGGCAATATTCGGCCCGGCAATACCCGGCCCGGCAATACCCAGCATGGTGCGCCGCACCATTTTGTCTTGCGGAGTCCGCGCGGGACCGTTGCGTCCTGGGGAGCGCGCCGGGTATTTTCGGCCCTCGCTCCGCTAGGCGCCTCGGGAGGGCCGGCGGTCTCCGACACCGTTTACGGTTGAGGACGGCGGCGCCAAGGCGCTGCGGCAATTATTTCGTTCGGCAGGAGAATTGGCGTGCAGAAATTCGGTTCGCACTCGAGCGCGCACGGGCTCGAGCATCACGGCATCGCCAACGTCAAGACCGCGCACTGGAATCTGGGCGCCGCCGCGCTTTACGAACATGCCACGCGCCGGAACGAAGGCACCCTGGCCGCGGGCGGCGCCTTCGTCGCGTTGACCGGCCAGCACACCGGCCGCTCGCCCAACGACAAGTTCATCGTCGACGACGCGGCGACGCGGGACC
Organism: Rhizobium sp. Q54; assembly: GCA_945860095.1. Taxonomy (GTDB): domain Bacteria; phylum Pseudomonadota; class Alphaproteobacteria; order CADEGL01; family CADEGL01; genus CAMAPP01. The sequence continues at coordinate 6,765 of CAMAPP010000060.1, forward strand.
AGGTGGCGTGGAGCAAGGCCAACGCGCCGATCACGCCCGCCAATTTCGCGAGCGTTCACGCCCGCATATTGGCCTATCTGCAAGGCCGCGACGTCTTCGTGCAAGACCTTCATGCCGGCGCCGATCCTGCGTACCGGCTCAAGGTTCGCGTCGTCACCGAGAACGCCTGGCACAATCTGTTCGCGCGCAACATGTTCATCCGCCCCCCGGCGGCGGAGCTCGCCGAGTTCCGGCCCGATTTCACGATCATCCAGGCGCCGAACTTCCAGGCCCGCGGCAAGGCCGACGGCCTCAATTCCGAGGCGTTTATCCTGGTCAATTACTCCGAGCGCATCGTGCTCATCGGCGGCACGTCCTATGCCGGCGAGATCAAGAAATCCGTGTTCTCGGTGCTGAACTTTCTTCTTCCCGCGCGCGGCGTTCTGCCCATGCATTGCTCGGCCAATACCGGGCCCAAGGGCGACACGGCGATCTTCTTCGGCCTGTCGGGCACGGGCAAGACGACCCTGTCCGCAGATGCGGCGCGCACGCTGATCGGCGACGACGAACACGGCTGGGCGGACACCGGCGTGTTCAATTTCGAGGGCGGCTGCTACGCCAAGGTCATCCGCCTGTCGCCGAGCGCGGAGCCCGAGATCCACGCGACCACGAATCGCTTCGGCACCATCCTCGAAAACGTCGCCATGCATCCCGAAACGCGCGTTCTAGACCTCGACGACGCCCGGTACACCGAAAACACCCGCGCCTCCTACCCCATCGATTTCATCCCCAATGCCTCCGAAACCGGCCGCGGCGGCCATCCCGAGAACATCGTGATGCTGACCGCCGATGCCTTCGGCGTGCTGCCGCCCATCTCGCGGCTGTCGCCCGAACAGGCGATGTACCACTTCCTCTCGGGCTACACCGCGCGCGTCGCGGGCACCGAAAAGGGCCTCGGCAACGAGCCGCAGGCGACGTTCTCGACCTGTTTCGGCGCGCCCTTCATGCCACGCCATCCGACCGTCTATGCCAAGCTGTTGGGCGAGAAGATGGCCAAGCACGGCGCCAAGTGCTGGCTGGTGAACACCGGCTGGACCGGCGGCGCCTACGGCACGGGCAAGCGGATGCAGATCGCCTATACCCGCGCCATGGTGCGCGCGGCACTCGACGGCCGCCTGGCGAAAATCGCGACGCGCCCCGATCCCAATTTCGGCATGCACGTCCCCGATTCGTGCCCCGACGTGCCCGCCGATGTGCTGAACCCCAAGACCACGTGGAACGACAAGGGCGCCTACGACAAGGCGGCGCGCGATGTCGCCCAACGCTTCGAGGCGAACTTCAAGCAGTTCGAGAGCCACGTGGACGACAAGGTGAAGGCCGCCGCGGTGCGCGCCGCCGCTTAAAGGACCAAGGCAACCAAGAGGGGCGGGGTTATCCGGACATCCGCGGAAGGCAAGGGCCCGCGCGAACGGCGGGGCCTAATGCGCGTCCGCCCAGTTATCGGCGACGCCCGCATCGACGACGAGGGGCACCGAGAGATGCGCCGCCCCCGCCATCACCCGCGTCATTGCGCCGATCGTGCGCTCGACCTCGTCCTCGGGCACCTCGAACAGCAATTCGTCGTGGACCTGGAGCAGCATCCGGCCCTTGAGATTTTCGCGCGCGAGCGCTGCGGGCACGCGGACCATGGCGCGCTTGATGATGTCGGCCGCGGCACCCTGTAGGGGGGCGTTGATCGCCTGGCGCTCGGCGAAATTGCGCCGCGCCGGATTCTTGTCGGCGATGCCCGCGAGATGGATGCGCCGGCCGAACAGGGTTTCAACGTACCCCTGCGCGCGCGCGCGCTCGCGCATCGCGTCCATATAGCCCCGGATGCCGGGATAGCGCTCGAAATAGGCGTCGATATAGCGCCTCGCATCGCCCTGCGGGATGCCGAGTTGGCGCGCCAGGCCGAAGGCGCTGATGCCGTAGATGATGCCGAAATTGATCGCCTTGGCGCGCCGCCTGGTTTCGGCGCTCATGCCCTCGACCGCCTCGCCGAAGACTTGCGACGCGGTGAGGGCGTGGATGTCTATGCCCTGGCGGAAGGCATCCTTCAGCGAAGCGATATCGGCGACGTGCGCGAGCAGGCGCAGCTCGATTTGCGAATAATCGAGCGAGACGAGCTTCATCCCCCTCTCGGCGACGAAGGCGCGCCGGATCTTGCGGCCTTCCTCGGTGCGCACGGGAATGTTCTGCAGATTGGGATCGGTCGAGGACAGCCGCCCCGTGGACGCGATCGCCATGGCGTAGGAGGTATGCACGCGCCCGGTATCGGGATTGATCTGTTCGACCAAGGCGTCGGCATAGGTGCTTTTCAACTTGGCGAGCTGGCGCCAATCGAGCACGCGCGCGGGTAGGTCGTGGCCTTGCGCCGCCAAATCCTCGAGCACGTCCGCGCCCGTGCCGTAGGCGCCGGTCTTGGCGCTTTTCGTCCCGCCCGGAAGTCCGAGCCTGTCGAACAGCACCTCGCCCAATTGCTTGGGCGAGGCGATATTGAAGGCCTCGCCGGCGAGCTTGTGGATTTCGATCTCGAACGTCGCGAGGCGTTCGGCGAAATCCACCGATAGCCGCTTCAACTCGGCGACATCGACCTTGATTCCGGCACGCTCCATCGCGACCAAAATCGGAATCAGCGGGCGTTCCTCGGTTTCGTGGAGCGCGACTTTCTTCTCGGCCAAAAGACGCGGCTTCAGCACGCCGTAGAGGCGCAGCGTCACGTCGGCGTCCTCGGCGGCGTAAGCCAGCGCCTTGTCGAGCGGCACGCGGTCGAAGGTGATGCGCGCCTTGCCCGTGCCCGCCACGTCCTCGAACTTGATCGTATCGTGGTCGAGGTGAAGCTTCGCCAATTCGTCCATGCCGTGGCCGTGTGCGCCTGCTTCGAGCACGTAGGACAGCAGCATCGAATCGTCGACGGGGCGAATGGGCGCATCGTACGGCGCGCGCGCGAGCACCAACATGTCGTATTTGATGTTGTGGCCGATCTTGAGCACGGCCGGATCGGCCAGAAGCGGGCGCAGCAGGGCCAAGGCCTCCTCGAGCGGAATCTGCTCGGGCTTCGAGGAGGCGGCACCCAAGCCCAATTCCCCCTGATCGGCGCCGTGGCCGAGCGGCACATAGCACGCCTCGCCCGGCGCCATCGCCATCGAGACGCCGACCAGGCGCGCGCGCATGGCATCGAGCGAGGTGGTTTCGATGTCGAAGGCAAATGTTCCGGCAGTGGTCGCGCGCGCGACCCAGCGCTCGAGCGCCTCGGTGCTTTGCACCAATTCGTAGCGCGCGCTCGCGATTTTTTCGGCGATCCCGACCGGTGTTGCGGGCGTCGCGGCACGGGCGGTCAAGGAATCGTGGCCGCCTGGCGCGGCGTCGGCAGGGCTCACCGGCGAGGACGTGCCGGCAAAACGCCCGACCATGCGCGCGAGCAGGGATTTGAAGCCCTGTTCCTTCAAGAATGCGCCGAGCACCGCGCCGTCGATGGCGCGGGTGCGGAAATCGTCCAAGGAATGTTCGACCGGCACGTCGGTTTTGAGGCGCACGAGTTCGCGCGACAGGCGCGCCATATCGGCGTTCACGGTCAGGGTTTCGCGGCGCTTGGGCTGTTTGATCTCGCCCGCGCGCGCGAGCAGGGTGTCGAGATCGCCGTATTCCTTGATGAGTTCGGCCGCGGTTTTCACCCCGATGCCCGGCACGCCCGGCACGTTGTCCGAGGAATCGCCGGCCAAGGCCTGAACCTCGACCACTTTGTCGGGCCCCACGCCGAAGCGCTCGATCACGCCGTCCGCGCCGATCTTGCGGTTCTTCACCGGATCGAACAACGCGATCCGGTCGGTGACCAGCTGCATCAAGTCCTTGTCGGAGGACACGATGGTGACCTCGGCGCCGCGCGCGGCGGCCTGGGTCGCGTAGGTGGCGATGAGATCGTCGGCCTCGTAGCCCGGCATTTCGATCGCCGGCAGGTTGAGCGCGCGCGTCGCCTCGCGGATGAGGGCGAATTGCGGGATCAAGTCCTCGGGCGGCTCGGGCCGATGGGCCTTGTATGCGGGATAGATGTCGCTGCGGAAGGTCTTGCGCGCGGTGTCGAACAATACGGCGATGCAATCCGCCGCGCTGTCGTCGCGCAATTTGAGCAGCATGGAGGTGAAGCCGTAAACCGCGTTCACCGGCGTGCCGTCGGGCCGCATCATGGGCGGAAGAGCATGAAAGGCACGAAAGATATAACCCGAGCCGTCGACCAAATAGACGTGGCGCAGGGCGGGCAAATCGACGCGACGCGGGGGCGGCGCACCGGCCGCGCCGTCCGGATTCTTCGGCTCCGGAGTGTTCGATTTCACCATGGGGCGGAGGATGATCGCTCCGTTCCCTTAAGTCGATACGGGTCCCTTAAGTCGATATCGGCCCCTTAAGGCGAGATGGGCGAAATCGATAGGGGCCATATCGATAGGGCGCCGCGCCCTTGGCGTCTTGCGATCTCAGTGATCGGTGGCCTTGGCGCCCGCCTTCAAGACGTAATTGCGCCCGCAATAGGGGCAGCCGACATGGCCCTTGGCGCCCATGTTGAGGAACACCCGGGGATGGCCGAGCGGCCCGCCGCCGCCATCGCAAGCCACTTGGGTGCTCGCGACCTCGATGGTCTCGGCCGGCTGGGCGGCGTTCGCGGCGATGGCCATGTTCGGTATGTCCCTCGAAATCCAGCGCGAGCACGCAAGGCGCGTTGACCGCTTGGGCACGCGGATGATACGCAAGAACGCGCCGCCCGCAAGCGCAACACAAGCCCAACACATGTCAGCCGCAGAAGTCCCCGTTAGAAAAATCGCAAACCCCGAGCCATCCGCCGGCAAAGACCCAGCCGCCGCCCAATACCCCGGCGTCGGCCAAAATTCCGGCGCCGACCAAGAGGCGGAGAACGTCCACGCCTTCGCGATCGAAGTCGAGGGACTGTCGAAGACCTACGGCGCGCCGCGCGGCCAAACGCCCAAGATCGCGCTGTCGGGTCTCGATCTCGTCATTCCGCGCGGCTCCATTTTCGGCCTGCTCGGCCCGAACGGCGCGGGCAAATCGACCTTCATCAATATCCTCGCGGGTCTGGTGAACAAAAGCGCGGGAAGGGCGCGCATCTGGGGCATCGATATCGACGAGGCGCCGCGCGCCGCGCGCGCCGCCATCGGCGTGGTGCCGCAGGAATTGAACATCGATCCGTTCTTCACCCCGCGCGAATTGCTCGAATTGCAGGCCGGGCTCTATGGCGTGCCGAAATCGGAGCGCCGCACCCAGGAAATCCTCGACGCGCTCGCGCTCGGCGACAAGGCCGATTCGTACGCGCGCAGCCTGTCGGGCGGCATGCGCCGGCGGCTTCTCGTCGCCAAGGCCATGGTGCACGACCCGCCCGTTCTGGTGCTCGACGAGCCGACCGCGGGCGTGGACGTCGAATTGCGCCGCCATCTGTGGAGCTATGTACGCGCGCTCAACGCGCGCGGCACGACGGTGCTGCTGACCACCCATTATCTCGAGGAAGCCCAGCAGCTGTGCGACCGCATCGCCATCATCGATCACGGCCGGGTGGTGGCTTGCGCGCGCACCGAGGATTTGCTGAAACGCCTGGACCGCAAGGAAATGGCGATCACGGTCGCCGAGGAATTGGCCGAAGTGCCGCGCGCGCCGGAGGGCGTTGCGCTCGAGCTCGACCCGCCCCGGCGGCTCATCTTCCGCTATCAGCCGAGCCGCACGCGCATCCGCGACATCCTCGATGCCGTGCGCGGCGCGGGCTACACCATCGTGGATCTTACGACCGTCGAAAGCGATCTCGAGGACATCTTCCTCGAACTCGTCCGGCGCGCGCCCGAGGTGTCATCGCCCCAGACGCGCCCGCCCCGAAATCCAGCTTCATGATCGCGCGCCATCGAAGCCCGGGCGCCAAATCTTGGGCGGCGATGGCCCGGACGGCGACGATTTGGGCCGCCATCGCCCTTGAATCCAGCTTCATGATCGCGCGCCATCGAAGCCCGGGCGCCAAATCTTGGGCGGCGATGGCCCGGATGCCATTGTCCGGAACATCGTCTTCGTGATGGTTCGTTTGCGCGGCACGGGCGTCTTGGCTTGGGCGGCGACGGTGCCGTTCGCGCTGATATGGGCGCTCGCCGCCTGCGCGCCGCGCGCGATGGCGCCGGGCCCGCCAATCGAGGCGCCGCGTCTCGAATCGGACGCCATCGTGGCCGCCGACGGCGCGCGCCTGCCCTTGCGCGCCTGGCTGCCCGAGGGCGAGCCGCGCGCGGTGATCCTCGGTCTTCACGGCATGAACGATTATTCCAATGCCTTCGACGGGCCGGGGCAATATTGGCGCGCGCGCGGCATCGCCACCTATGCCTACGACCAGCGCGGCTTCGGCGGCACGGTTTCGCGCGGCTTTTGGCCCGGCGAGGCGGCGCTGGTCGAGGATTTGGGCGCAGCCGTCGCGCTTGTGCGCGCGCGCCATCCGGGGAAGGCGCTGTATCTCGTCGGCGAAAGCATGGGCGGCGGGGTGGGCCTGGCCGCGCTCGGCGGCGCGAGCCCGCCCGCGATCGACGGCGCCGTTCTGGTCGCGCCCGCGATTTGGGGACGGGCGAGCATGGGTTTGCCCGAGCGCGTGGCGCTCTGGCTCGCCGCGCGCATCGCCCCCTCGATGATCTTGACCGGGCGGGGGCTCAAGATCGTGCCCTCGGACAACGAGGAGATGCTGCGCCGTCTCGCGCGCGATCCGCTGGTCATCAAGGGCGCGCGCATCGATGCGATCTGGGGCCTGGTCAATCTCATGGACGCGGCGCTCGAATCGGCCGCGCGGCTCAAGACGCCGGCGCTGGTGCTGTACGGCGAGCGCGACGAGATCATCCCGCGCGAGGCCACGCGCCTTCTGCTCGAACGCCTGCCGCCCGATGCCCCCCTGCGCGTCGCCGTCTATCCCGCTGGCTATCACATGCTGACGCGCGATTTGCAGGCGAACGTCGTGCTCGACGACATCGCCGCCTGGATCGCGCGGCGCGGCGCGGGCGAGGGCGCGGCCCTGCCCTCGGGGGCGGATGCGCGCGGACGCGACGCGCTTGCCCCGCCGGCGCCGCGTCCGATGGAGCGCGAGCGTTCCTAGCGGGCAAGGCCTGGTCCGCGTTGCTCGGGGGGGCGTTGCCCGGATCGGCGGTGCTCGGGCGGCGTTGCTCGGGTCGGCGCTACTTCGGCGGCGCTGCTCGGATCGGCGTTGCTCGGATCGGCGTTGCTTGGGCCGCGTGCTTCAGGCGGCGATGGTCGCGCCGTATTTCTTCTCGAAGCGCACCCAGGCGGACTTGGACGCCCGTGTCGCCGCGTCGATCACCGCCAGGCGGTCGATGGTTTTCATCTCGCCGCCCTCGACCAGGATACGGCCATCGACCATGACCATGTCCACGTCATGCGCGTGGGCGTGATAGGCCAGATTCTGCACCGGATCGAGAACGGGTTGCAGACCCAGCGCACGGAAATCGAGCATGATGAGGTCGGCGCGCTTGCCCGCCTCGACGCTGCCGATTTCCTTTTCCATGCCCATGGCGCGCGCCCCCGCCATCGTCGCCATCTCGAGCGCGTCGGACGAGAGCAGCGCCACCGGATCGCCCGTCTTGATGCGCGCACAGGTGACGGCCGAGCGGATGACGTCGAAATAATCGCCGAACATGTTGTCGATGCCGAGCGCCACGTTGATGCCCTTGGCGCGCATTTGGTTCACGGGCGCGATGAGGCCGCGAAAGGCGTTCATCAGCGGGCAATGCGCGACATGGGCGCCCGATTCGGCGAGGATGTCGATGTCGGAATCCGCGACGACATAGCAATGCGTGGCCACAACGTCCTTGGCGACGAGGCCGTTGTCGCGCGCGAACTCGAAGGAGCCCTGGTTGTGGATGCGGCGCGCGGTCGTGTGCTCGAACGCGCTCCAGCCCAAATGGATGGTCAGGCGCAGGCCGAGCTTGTCCGCGGCCGCGCGCGCGGCGCGGAGCTGGGCCGGCGAGGAGCTGATCGTCATATTGGGCGCCATGATCGCGGTGATGCGCCCGTCCGCCTTGGTGTGCCAGCGCTGGGCGAAGCCCGTGGCGCGCGCCATCTGTTCGGCATTGGCCTTTTCATCGAACGCGAATTCGCCCTTCACCATCTTGTCGGGATCGGCATCGCCCAGCATTTCGCCCATGGCGCTGCGTACCCCCAATGTCTCGACGAAGGGCGCGAGGCATTCGACGTCTTCCTCGAGCTCCATGACCGAGGTGCAGCCGCTGCGCACGAGTTCGGCATAGCTCAGCGCGCCGAGCGCCGCGCGGTCCTCGCGCGTCATGACGGTGGACATGGGGAAATAGAGCCCGGTCGGCGCCTTGAAGCCCGCGTCCTCGCTCCGGCCGCGGAAGATGTTGAAGCCCGCATGGCTGTGGACGTTCACAAAGCCCGGAGCCACGACCTTGCCCCGGCCGTCGATGACGCGGCTGGCGAAGCCCGCGCGCCGCGCGGCGAGCTCGGCCGAGGGGCCGACCTCGACGATGCGCGCGCCCTCGATATAGACCGCGCCCGGATCGAGAATGCGCCGCGCCGAATCGACAGTGATGACGATCGCGTCCTTGATCAGCGTGCCCATGTCCTGTCCTCCCCGTTGCGAACCGAAGCCTGTGGCGAAGAAGCCTAGCAGGGCGCGGGGGCACGGCAAAACACGCGTGAAATCGGCTTTGGGGTCAGGACAAACCGCCACAGGGAGCGCATCGAGACCCGGCCAAGACGGGGCTATGACAGCGCGAAGACGACGCGAGGTTGGAGCAAAGACGGGCCGAGGATCGGGGCCAAGACGGGGCGAGGATCACACGCGCGCCAGGCCAATGGCCGCACGCCAAGCGCCAAACACGCCAAGCGCCGAAGAATTGCGCCCCCGCCCTGCCCCGGCTACAGTCCGCCCGCGTGGCGCCCGTAGCTCAGTTGGATAGAGCGCTAGCCTCCGGAGCTAGAGGTCGTGAGTTCGAGTCTCGCCGGGCGCGCCATTCTCGTTTTTCCGAATCCGTGCCGAATCTCCGCCCGCGCGCCTTCGGCACGCTCCGCCACGGCCCCCGCCCTTCGACCGGGCCATGGGCGCCGCTTCGGCCCGGAATCGCCCGCCGCGCGCCCTACTTCACCCGCAGCTTGACCTCGTAATGCTTGTGCACGGGCGGCGCCTTTTGGAAGGGCCGCACGATGGGCAGGATTTTTTCGAGCAAGGAGCCCGGCCCAGGCTTGCCGGTGCGTTCCATGTTTTCCTTCGTGTCCCAGAACGTGACCGACACGGCCTGCTGCGTGCCGGGCTCGATCATCAGGACGGCTTCGAGAAAGCCCGGCTCGGTTTTCACCACCTCGATGGTCTTGCGATACGCGGCGGTCAGTTCGGCGTCCTTGTTGTCGGCGATCTCGAAGCGGTTGATGCGTGCGAACATGGCAGTTCCTTTCGTTTCATGAAGGTTGAAAAAATCCAATCGCGCTTTGCGCGCCGCCGCTCGCGACGCTCACCCCTCGCCCAATGCTTGATCGCGTTCAGCCCTCGACCAAGCCCCATCCCCGGCCGCGCCGGACTTTCAACCGCCCTTCGGGTGGGCGTTCAGCCGCCCTTCGGGCCGGGCGGCACGGGGCCGCTCGGCGAGAGCGCGCCATCGGCATCATGGGTTTCGTCGCCGCGCAAGGCGGGGCAAAAAATGCTGATGAGGTGTACGTCGGTGAGCGCGCGCAGGCGGTGGCGGTCCTTGGGTCCGACATTGTAGGCCATGCCCGGTTCCACCCGGTGCGCCTTGCCCGTGGCGAGTTCCGTGACCTCAAGCGTGCCGGAAAGAATATGGTTCGCCTCCCAATGGTGCTTGAACCAAATCGCGGTGTCGGCGCCGGCGGTGAAATGCACGTCGGAGAAGCCGAAGCCGAGATCGTCCGCCTGGGTCAGCATCCGGAGCGTCCGGTCCTTGCCGTCCGCGAAGATCATTTCCTGGCCCGCGGCGCGCATCTCGGCGCCGCGTTTTACGAACATGCGCCGCGCGGTCTTGGGCCCGGGCGCGTGGCCCTCGTACCCGCCATCTTCGTCGTGGCGTTCGTCGCCGCGCAAGGGCGGGCAGAACACGCTCACATGGTGTTCGTCCTCGGTCACGCGGAAGCGGTGCTTGTCGTTCGGGCCGACGGTGTAGAGATCGCCCGGCACCAGCGCATGAACCTTGCCCGTGGCGTAATCCGTGACCTCGGCGCCGCCCGCCACGATGTAATTGGCTTCCCAGTGATTCTTGTACCAAAGATTCGTGTCCGAACCCTTGGCCACCCGGTTGTCGTTGTAGGAGAAACCCAAGCCGTCCGCGGCCACCAGAAAGCGCGCCGAGCGCGTGGTATCGCCGACCAGGGATTTGATCCGGCCCTCGGCCCGCAACCCATCGAGCGTGCGAATGAACATGTCGTTTCTCCCTATCCCCGCGCCAAGGCAGCGATTATGACGCACCGGGCGATCCCGTGCGACTCGAGGCAATGCGGCACGGGGCGATGCGGCACGGGGCGGACGGCGCTCTCGCCCCAAGGCACCGGCGCGAAGCGGGGCTTTGCGCGTTCGCTCATGGCGCGGCCTTCATTCGCAAATTGCCCGGATCGTGAACCGGGCCGCCGAGCACGCGCGCCGCGCACTCCTTGCCAAACAGCAAAACGCCGAGCTTGGTGCCGGGCACGGCGAATTCGGGCTTCACATAGGCGAAGGCCAGGCTTTTCCCCGTGATGGGGCCGAAGGCGCCCGAGGACACCGAGCCGATCTTGCGCCCGTCGGCGAGCACGGCCTCGCCGCCGAGGCAATCCTGATCGGTGGCATCGATTTCAAGGTACGCGACGATCGAGGATTCGCCCGTGCGTTGGCGCGAGAGCACCGCCGCGCGCCCGATGAATTCCTTGCCCAGATTCACAAAGCGCATGATGTCGGCATGGATGGGCGAGGCGTCGCTGCTCAGCTCCTGGCCGCCGTGATAGGATTTTTCCATGCGCAAGCCGTTCATCGCCGCCGAACCGAAGGCGACGATGCCGTGCGCCCGGCCCGCCCGCCACAGCGCGTCCCACAATTCGCCCAAACGTGCGTTCGGCGCGTGCAGCTCGTAGGCAAGCTCGCCCGTGAACGAGAGGCGGAGCGCGATCAAGGGAATGCCCGCGACCGGGATTTCCGCGGCCTTCCGCCAGCCGAACGCGGCGTTGGACAAATCGGCCTTGGTGCACGCGGCCAGAACCGCGCGCGCCTTGGGGCCGGCGAGCGTGAGCACGCCCGTGTCGTCGGTTTTGTTCGCGAGCACGATGTTCTCCGCCCCGCGCTGGTGCAAGGTCAGCCAATCCCATACCCGGCGTTCGGAAGCCCCGCCGGTCACGAACCAGAAACGCTCCGCCGCCAGGCGCGCGACCACCGCCTCGCCCTCGATGGTGCCCCGTTCGTTGAGCAGGGTCGTAAGACACGTGCCGCCGATTTTGCGCGGCATGCGATTGGCGCACACCCGGTTTAGGAAACGCTCGGCCTCGGGGCCGGCGATCTCGAACTTCGCGAAGGCGGAGAAATCGCCAATGCCGACGCCCGCGTGCACCGCGCGCGCCTCGGCATTGGCGCGCTCGAAGGCCGCGGTGCGCCGCCAGCCATTGGGCTCGCGCCCCTGCCATTCCTTGGGCGCATAGAGACGCGGGCGTTCCCAGCCCCCGGCCTCCTCGTAAATCGCGCCCAGCGCCGAAGTGCGCGCGTGCGCGCCCGAGCGCTTGATGTCGCGCTTGGTCCACATCTGGTCCTGCGGGTACGGCAGATTGAGGCGCGTCGCGTAATTCTCCGTGCAGCGCACGACGTTGTAATTGCGATCGGCCCAGGCGCCGAAGCGGCGCGGGTCGATGGCGCGGGTCGATATCTCGGCCGAGCCGTGCACCATCCATTGCGCGAGCGTCCGCCCCGCGCCCGGGCCCCAGGCGATGCCGACCGTGGCGCCGCAGGCGAGCCAATAATTCTTCAAGCCCGGCGCGGGGCCGAGCAGCATCGAACCGTCCGGCGAATAGGTGATGGCGCCGTTGACCACGCGCTTGATGCCGCGCGCGGCGAGCGTCGGGCAACGCTCGAAGGCGCGCTCAAGCCAGGGCGTGATCGCGTCCCAATCGGGTTCGAACAATTCGGATTGGGATTCCCACGGAC
>CAMAPP010000061.1 GCA_945860095.1 Rhizobium sp. Q54
GAGCGCGACATCTGCACCAAGTTCATCACGCCGGCGTTGCGCAGGGCGGGCTGGGACGAGATGCTGCAAATCCGCGAGGAGGTCGGCTTCACCAAGGGCCGCATCATCGTGCGCGGCAAGCTGGTTACTCGCGGCCAGGCCAAGCGCGCCGACGCCTCGCCCATGCCCGGACGGCGCTTGAGGTCTGGAAGAACGACTACATCACCGTCAGGCCGCACAGCGCGATCCCCAACGTGCCGCCGCCGATCTACGCCAAACTCGGCGCCCCCGCGATCCAACGGGATCGGGCGCTGCGCTCGCTGTAAAGCTCCGATCAGCTCGGCAGTTTCTGACCTATCGGTACGCGCCAAATGTCGCGCAATGTTTGACGCGCTTACGGCGTACTTATTTGAAAATCTTGTCCGATATCCAATTCACCATCACGCCCACAACTGACGCCAACAAGACCCCGCTGCCGATGCGCTTCCGCCACCGGACCGAAGCTTCATACCTTTCCTTTCCAGCTCCAAAAAAGAAGACGCCACTCGGGAATAGCCTGCTTTGAAAACGCCGCCAATTCCAGTTCAAGACGAGCATCAACATTCACTGAGACTTTGTCACCCGGGCTGCCATTGTCTCCCCCTCATCAGACTAGGCCATCCGCCGCTTTGCGCGCTCAAGAAATCAGCAATGCGTGGCCTCGACACCTGTGCATTAGTTCATCTGCGAGCAGTCCGCTGACTGACAGTCAGCTGCTAGTTGGAAGTTGCATTGAAATTAAACGATTTTTGGGAGCCGATAGCGTCACGAAAAAAGTTGGACGCGTCCAACTCCGTGTTCCGGCCCCGTTCCAAGGGGTTCCAGCTAAGTCCTTGATATAATGGTGGGCGCACCAGGACTCGAACCTGGGACCCGCTGATTAAGAGTCAGCTGCTCTACCAACTGAGCTATGCGCCCGAAGCGTGAAGCCCGCCGAACGGCGGGCCGAGGCGCCGTATAGCAAAGGGGGGGGGATTTGTGAATAGCGCTTGCGCGGGATGAAAAGCGCGCACGCATGGCCGACGCGCCCGCCCCGCGACGGCGCTACCGGCCCATCAGCGGCACGCCGAGCTGAGTCACGCGCTTCGCCGCCCTCGTCGTAGGACAAAATCTCGCGCCGCGCGGGCTGGCGTTTCAAATCGTAGAGCGCCGCCACGGTGCGTGCGGCATTGCGGAAGGCCGGATGGCTGGTCACGTCCTCGACGCGCTCGCCGCCGATATAGACGGCCCGCCCGTCGCGCAGACCTTCGAGATGGTCCTTACCGGCGAGATGGTCCTTACCGGATTTGAGCACGGCGGAGCCTCCCTCACGGCAAATAGATTAGTTACTTAGCTTTTTATCGAAATGCCGTCACGACGAGGAAACGCTGTTGGCGCGATGCGTGTCGGTTTCCCGAACGCGGACCGCGTCAAACCGAAACCGGACGCGCAACGCGGCGCGGCCCCGCGGGCCTAGCCCATGCCCCGGCCCATACGCACGTCGCGGTGGACCGAGACGCTCATCAGCAGGCCGAAGCTGAACATGAGGGTCAGCATCGCCGTGCCGCCATACGAAACGAGCGGCAGCGGCACGCCCACCACGGGCACCAGGCCCATCACCATCGCCATGTTGATGAAAACGTAAAGAAACAGCAGCGTCGTCACGCCCATGGCCAGGAGACGGCCGAAATGGTTGCGGCTCTTGAGCGCGATGCTCAGGCCTTGGGCGATCAGCAGGCCGTAGAGCACGATCAGAACCAAGCCGCCGGCAAGGCCGAATTCCTCGGCGAACATCGTGAAAACGAAATCGGTCTGTTTTTCCGGCAGGAAATTGAGCTGGCTTTGCGTGCCTTCCATGAAGCCCTGGCCGAACAATCCGCCCGAGCCGAGCGCGATCTTGGACTGGAGGATGTGGTAGCCCGAGCCGAGCGGATCGCTGTTCGGATCGAGGAAGGTGTGGATGCGCTTCTTTTGGTATTCGTGCATGAACTCCCACGCGACCGGGGCCGACAGCGCAAACAGGCCGAGCGCCGCCCCGTACATCCAAAGCCGCACTCCGGCCATGAAGGCAACCATCGCCGTCGCCAAGAGCAGCATGACGGCCGTGCCGAGATCGGGCTGGCGCATGACGAGCACGCAGGGCATCAGCACGAGACCGAGCGGAATCAAGAGCCGGCTTGGCCGGCCGACTTCATCGACGCCGACGCCGTGAAAATGCCGCGCCAGGGCGAGAACGAGGGCAACTTTCATGAGTTCGGACGGCTGAATCTGGAAGAAACCGAACGACAGCCAGCGCTGCGCGCCCATGGCACCCGATCCCGCCACCGCCACCGCGACCAAAAGGCACAGCGCGAGCGCATAGAGCGGATACGCAAGGCGGTACCAAACGCGGATATCGACGACGCCGGCGAACGCAAGGATCGCCAGACCCATGGCGAAGCGGCCCATCTGCCGGATGGCCCAGGGTTCGAAATTTCCCCCCGCGGCCGAATAGAGCATGGCGAAGCCGATGGTCGCGATGGCGACCAGGAGCACGACGACGAGCCAATTGAAATGCCAAAGCTTTTCGGGCCAACCGAGCGATGCGGGACCGAGGCCGCCCGAATCGATGAAGACCTCGCGCTGCACCTTAGCCCTCGCTCACCTGGGCGATGACGTGTTGCTTGCGCGAGGGATCGCGCTCCATCACCAGCTTCAGTACGTCGCGGGCGATGGGCGCCGCCACGCGCGCGCCGCCGCCGCCGTGCTCGACCACCACCGCCACGGCATAGCGCGGCTCGTCGATGGGCCCGAAGCCGACGAACAGCGCGTGGTCGCGCTGGCGCCAAGGCAATTCCTCGTTTTTCTTGACGCCGCGCTCGCGTTCCTTTTCGGTGATGCGCCGCACCTGGGACGTCCCCGTCTTGCCGCCAAACTGCAGATTGGGATCCGCAAGACGCACGCCATTGGCCGTGCCGCCGGGCCCGTTGACCACCCCTTCCATGCCGCGCACGACGAGCGCCAGGGCGTCGGGCGAGATGTGCAGGTCCGCACCCGCGCGCGCAGGCTCCGGATCCTCGTCCAGGGGGAAGCGCACCAACCGCGGCACGACGGCGCGCCCGCCATTGGCCAAGCGCGCGGTCATGAGCGCGAGTTGCAGCGGTGTCGCCAGCACGTAACCCTGGCCGATGCCGGCGATCAGCGTTTCGCCCTGATGCCAAACCTGGCCGAGCGCCTCGCGCTTCCATTCGCGCGACGGCATGAGACCCGGTTTTTCGCCCGAGAGCGGGATGGCCGTGGGCCGCCCCATGCCGAATTTCTTGGCCATGGCGGCGATGCGGTCGATGCCGATGCGCCGAGCGGTCTCGTAGAAATACACGTCGCACGACTGGCGGATGGCCGTTTCCATTTCGACCGAGCCGTGACCCTCGCGCTTCCAACAGTGGAAGGTGCCGTCGCCGAACTCGTAGGAACCCGAGCAATGCACCCGCTGGGAGGCATCGACGAGACCCGATTCGAGCGCGGCGAGCGCAACCATCATCTTGAACGTGGACCCGGGGGCGTATTGCCCCGCGATCGCCTTGTTGACGAGCGGATGCTTGCCGTCGGCCAATAGCGCCCGCCATTTCTCGTCGGACAGGCCTTCGGCGAAGGCGTTCGGGTCGTACCCCGGCATCGAGGCGAGCGCGAGCACCTCGCCCGTAAGCACGTCCATGACGACAACCGCGCCGCTTTCCTCGCCGAAGCGCTCATAGGCCATGCGCTGGACCGGCAGATCGATGGTCAGGCGGACTTCGCGGCCCTGCTCGCCCTCCTCGCGCGACAATTCGCGGATGATCCGGCCGACCGCGTTGACCTCGACTTCCGAGGCGCCGGCCGAGCCGCGCAAGGTTTGGTCGTGCTGGCGCTCGACGCCGTCCTTGCCGACCGGGAAATTGGGCAATTCGAGCAGCGGGTCGTCGTCGCGCGCCTGATCGCTCTCGGACACCGCGCCGACATAGCCGATGAGATGCGACAGGTGTTCGCCGTGGGGGTAGAACCGACTACGCCCCACATCCGTCGCCACGCCGGGCAAATCGGGCGCGTTCACCTCGATGGTCGCAACCTCGGTCCAGTTCAGATTTTCGCGCACGGTCACGGGAATGAAGCGGCGCGAGCGCTCGAGCTCGCGCAGAATCTTGGCGCGCTCGTGATCCGTGATCGGCACGATCTGTGCCAGGGCATCGAGCACCGCCCGCGCGTTTCCGGCCTTTTCCGCCACCAAGGTGACGCGGTAGTTCTGGCGGTTGAGCGCGAGCGGCTCGCCGAAGCGGTCGACGATGCGTCCGCGCTGGGGCGGCAGAAGGCGCAGATTGATCCGGTTGTCCTCGGCGAGCGTCGCGTAGCGTTCGGCTTCGAGAATCTGCAAATGGTACAGACGTCCCAGGATGGCGGTGAACAGCGCGAGCTTGCCCCCCGCCAGCAGGAAGGCGCGGCGCGAGAACGTCTTGTAGCGATCGGTTTCCCCCCGCATGCCGGGACCCCGCAACCCTAGAGCCTTGCCAGGAAGGTGCGCTGCACGCGCACGAGCACCCAGGCAAGGCAGGGGAACAGCGCGAGCGTGAGCAGAAGCTGGGCAAGCGCGGGTTCGGGTCGCACCGCGCCGCCCAGGACCACCGTCGCGGACAAATAATTGACCGCCCCCGTCACGCACATGACCACGGCGAATGCCGCCCAGACGTGGAAAAACCCACGCCCCGCCAAGAGACGGCGCTGGGAGCGCACGAGGCCATGGACGACGAGAAACAGTAGGGCGTTGAAGCCGAGCGGCGCGCCGGAGAAGACGTCCTCGAGCACGCCGATGACGAACACCGCGGCCGCGGGCATGAATGCGGGCCGATAGAGCGCCCAATAGAACACCGCCATCAACGGCAGAAACGGCATGACGGTCCGGTAATCGGGCAACGGCAGGGGTATGGCGTTCAAGACAACGAGCAACACGGTCGTAACGAAGGGCGCCAGCCTGCGGCCGAGCCGATCGACACGCTCGAACAGCGCAAGGGTCACGGCCGTGCGGGCGGGCGGGCCGATAGCGGCGGCAGGACATCCCCCATCCCGAAATCGGCGAGGCGGATATATTCGAGGCGGTCGAGCTTGGCCAAGGGCTGGACGCGGACCTCGCCGCCCGAAACATGGGCGACAACGCCGACGGGAATGCCGGGGGGAAAGATGCCGCCCTGGCCCGAGGTCACGATGCGGTCGCCAAGCCGGGGTTGGGCCTCGACAGGTAGAAAGCGCAGGCGCGGCCGGTCGGAATTGTCCCCCGACAGAATCGCGGCGTGGCGCGATTGCTCCATCACCACCGGCACGCGCGAATTGATGTCGGTCACCAACAGGATGCGCGCCGCGCGCTGCCCGACCTCGGTCACGCGACCGACCAGGCCCGCGCCGTCGATCGCGGCCTGGCCCCGGCGCACACCGCCTGCCTCGCCCGCCGCGACCAGGAGGCTGCGCACATAGGCGCTGCTCGAATCGGAAATGACGCGCGCCGAGACCACGCGCGGCTCCTGCGGCGGCAGGTAATTCAGCATCTCGCGCAGGATGCGCGATTCGGCCTCCATCTGGCGGGCGGCCTGCTGCCAATGCCGCAACCGCTCGTTTTCCAGCCTCAGGCGGTCGTTCTCCTCGCGCAGATCGAACAGCGCGCGCGCGTCCTCGATCATGTCCTGCACGGTCGCGGCCGGCCGCGATACGGCGTCCAGCACCGGTGCAAAGGCGTCCGCGACCGCGATGCGCAGCCGCTCGGCCAGCAAGACGTCCGCCTTGCCGATGACGATCATGCCCGCCGCCGCCAAAAACAGCGCGGCATAGGCACAGCGCTGCATCGCTGCCCGCACCGGCGTCGTCAATCGCACGATCATGCCCGGCCGATAGCGCACGATTGCGTCCCTTGCCTGGGAAGCAGACGGCGTGCCCGCACGCCTGTCTTCCTCTCCGCCTTCATCTTACCCCATCCGCGGCCGGTTTCGGACGCGGAAGCCCCCCTCAATAGGGATTAATCAGCACGTTTCTGAGTACGCGCATTTCCTCCAGGCACCGCCCGGTGCCAAGAACCACGCACGACAGGGGATCGTCGGCGATGGACACCGGCAGGCCCGTGGCGTGGCGCAAAACGAAATCGAGATTGGACAGCAAAGCGCCGCCGCCCGTCAGCACGATGCCCTTGTCGACGATGTCGGCGGCCAGTTCCGGCGCCGTGTT
Organism: Rhizobium sp. Q54; assembly: GCA_945860095.1. Lineage (GTDB taxonomy): Bacteria > Pseudomonadota > Alphaproteobacteria > CADEGL01 > CADEGL01 > CAMAPP01. The sequence continues at coordinate 6,217 of CAMAPP010000061.1, forward strand.
CTCGAGCGCGACCTTGACCGCGTCGACGATGGCGCCCACGGGCTCGGCCAGGCTTTCGGCGATCTCGCGCTCGCTGATCACGAGCTCCTTGGGCACGCCGTTCATCAGGTCGCGGCCCTTGATCTCGATCACGCGGCCATCGACGCCGCCATCGGGCGGGCAGGCGCTGCCAATCTGCTTCTTGATCCGCTCGGCCGAGCCCTCGCCGACGAGCAAATTATGGTTGCGGCGGATATAGGCGATGATCGCCTCGTCCATCTTGTCGCCGCCCACGCGCGCCGAGCGCGAATACACGATGCCGCCGAGCGAAAGCACCGCCACCTCGGTCGTGCCGCCGCCGACATCGACGACCATCGAGCCGGTCGGCTCCGTCACCGGCAGGCCCGCGCCGATGGCCGCCGCCATGGGTTCCTCGATCAGGAACACGCGGCGCGCGCCCGCGCTTTCGGCGGATTCCTGGATGGCGCGGCGCTCGACCGCCGTCGAACCCGAGGGCACGCAGACGATGACCTGAGGGGAGGCGAAGGAGCGCCGGTTGTGCACCTTGCGGATGAAATGTTTGATCATTTCCTCCGCGATCTCGAAATCCGCGATCACGCCGTCGCGCAAGGGGCGAATGGCGTGGATATTGCCCGGCGTGCGGCCGAGCATCATCTTCGCTTCGTCGCCCACGGCCAGAAGATGTTTCTTGCCGCGCACATCGGCGATCGCGACGACCGAAGGCTCATTCAGCACGATGCCACGCCCCTTCACGTACACGAGCGTGTTGGCCGTGCCGAGATCGATGGCCATGTCGGCCGAAAGCAATCCAAGTAATCTGCCAAGCATTTATTTTCCGAGCCTTGCGCGCCCGCCGCGGGCGCCGTTTACGCGTTTAATCCAACGGGGCAGGCAACCGGAGCCGCCCGCCCCGCAACATTCCAGGGCCTCGCCCCAACCTAGCCGCCGAAGGCGGCCGGCGCGGTCCTCTCGCGCTTCACGAGCAATTTGTTCAGCGCATGGAGATAGGCCCGGCAGGACGAGACCACGGTGTCGGTATCGCTCGACTGGCCGTTGACCGTCTTGCCCATTTCCTCGAGCCGCACGGTCACGCCCGCTTGGGCGTCCGAGCCCTCGGTGACCGCATCGACCTGGTAGAGTTTCAAGGTCGCGCCGTGCTGCACAAGCTCGTGGATCGCCTTGAAGGTGGCGTCCACCGGCCCGTCGCCCGCCGCCTTGGTCGATTTGCGCACGCCGTCGATCTCGAGTTCGAGTTCGGCGGTCTGCGGTCCCACGGTGCCGCAGGTCACGGCGAGCGAGACCAGGCGGATGCGTTCGTTGCCGGTGCGCGCCTCCTCGCCCACCAGCGCGACGATGTCCTCGTCGAAGATTTGCTTTTTCTTGTCGGCCAGGCTCTTGAAGCGCGAGAAGGCATCCTCGAGTTCGTTCTCGCCGGGCTCGTAGCCCAAATCCTTGAGCTTGGAGCGGAAGGCGTGGCGTCCCGAATGCTTGCCCATGACCAGGGTCGAACGCGTGAGGCCGACCGATTCGGGCGTCATGATTTCGTAGGTCGTGGCGTCCTTGAGCATGCCGTCCTGGTGGATGCCCGATTCGTGCGCGAAGGCATTGGCGCCGACGATGGCCTTGTTCGGCTGGACGTTGAAGCCCGTGATCGAGGACAGCAGACGCGAGGCATTGGTGATCGATTCGGTCTTGATCCCGGTATAGGCGCCGAGCACGTCGCGCCGGGTGCGCAGCGCCATGACGATTTCCTCCATCGCGGCATTGCCCGCGCGCTCGCCGATGCCGTTGATGGTGCATTCGACCTGGCGCGCGCCCGCCCCGATGGCGGCCAGGGAATTGGCCACCGCCAGGCCGAGATCGTTGTGGCAGTGCACCGAGAGAACCGCCTTGTCGATATTCGGCACCCGGTTGAACAGCATGGCGATGAGCGCCGCGAATTCGTGGGGCACCGCGTAGCCCACCGTGTCGGGAATGTTGATCGTCCGCGCGCCCGACTTGATCGCGCTCTCGACGCAGCGGCAGAGGAAATCGTGATCGGTGCGCGAGCCGTCCTCGGGCGACCATTCCACGTCTTCGCACAGATCGCGCGCGTGCCGGACCGAATCGACGATCATCTCGTGCACCGCCTCGGGTTCCATGCGCAGCTTCACGCGCATGTGCAGGGCCGAGGTCGAGATGAAGGTGTGGATGCGCGGTCGCTTGGCGCCCTTCAGGGCTTCCCAGGCGCGGTCGATGTCCTTGCGCGAGGTGCGGGCGAGGCCGGCGACCTGCGAGGTCTTGACGGCGCGCGCGACCTCGCGCACGGCCTCGAAATCGCCGTTGGACGCGATGGGAAATCCGGCCTCGATGACGTCGACGCCCATTTCCTCGAGCACTTCCGCGATGCGCAGCTTTTCATCGAGATTCATCGAGCAGCCAGGCGATTGCTCGCCGTCGCGCAGCGTGGTGTCGAATACGATAATTCGGTTGCGGTCTTGTGCGGTGTTCATGATTCCAATCCCTTCACGGACTCAAGGTGTGGATGCGAAACGCATATCTCCCCTGAACGGCCGCAAAGCGAACGCGGCAACGGCTCAGGGGCACCTAAGTCGAAGGGACAACGCAAGACCACGTGCGGCGGACGGACGGACGGCGCGCGCGCACGCGCGCGTCGCACCACCTTGTCCCTCGGTCGCACCAAATGCCATTGCATGTCTCGCTCAAACGCCGAAAGTTCCCGCCGGACGCCCGGCCGTCGCGCCGAATATCAAGGCGTCAGGAAGTCCCGATTGGTTTATCCTTACGCCTATTCTGGCAGGTTACGCAACGATTTTGTCGAGATTAGGGCGGAATCCGGCAAGCGGAGCCACGACTTAGCCCCCACCGGCGAGGCGTGGCCCCACGGCTTTCGCCGAACCTCCCCCGGAGCCCTTGCGGGCAACCCGGGGGAAAGCCCACGCCCTAGTTCTTTGCCTTGTCGACGAGCTTGTTCTTGGCGATCCAGGGCATCATAGCGCGGAGCTTCTCGCCCACTTCCTCGATGGGGTGGGCGGCCGCGCGCCGGCGCATGGACTTGAAGCTCGTTTGCCCGACTTCGTTCTCGAGCATCCAGTCGCGCGCAAAGCGACCCGATTGGATGTCGTCGAGAATGCGCTTCATTTCCGCCTTGGTTTCCTTTGTCACGATGCGCGGTCCGCGCGTGTATTCGCCGTACTCGGCGGTATTCGAGATCGAATAATTCATATTGGCGATGCCGCCCTCGTAAATCAGATCGACGATCAGCTTCACCTCGTGCAGACATTCGAAATATGCCATTTCCGGCGCATACCCCGCATCGACCAGGGTTTCGTAGCCCGCGCGGATGAGCTCGACCAAGCCGCCGCACAGCACGACCTGCTCGCCGAACAGATCGGTCTCGCATTCCTCGCGGAACGAGGTCTCGATCACGCCCGCCCGGCCACCGCCGATCGCGGCCGCATAGGACAGGCCGATTTCCTGCGCGTTGCCCGAGGGGTTCTGCGCGATCGCCAGGAGGCACGGCACGCCGCCGCCGCGCTGGTATTCCGAGCGCACGGTGTGGCCCGGCCCCTTGGGCGCGACCATGAAGACATCGAGATCGGTGCGCGGCTCGATCAGGTTGAAATGGATGTTGAGGCCATGGGCGAAGGCGATCGCGGTGCCCGGGCGCAAATTGGCGCGCATGTCGTCGCGGTAAAGCGCGCTCTGTACCTCGTCGGGCGTCACGATCATCGAGACATCGGCCCATTTGGCGGCGTCGGACGGCGAGAGCACCTTGAAATTGGCGCCTTCGGCCTTCTTCGCCGAGAGTGAACCCGGACGAAGCGCGACCACCACGTCCTTGGCGCCGCTATCGCGAAGGTTGAGGGCATGGGCGTGGCCCTGGCTGCCATAGCCGAAGATCGCGACCTTCTTGGATTTGATGAGGTTGAGATCGGCATCGCGGTCGTAATACACGCGCATCGTTCGTCTCCTTGCTCGCGGGCATTCGCCCGGTCCGCCGGGCACCCGGCTCGTGGTTGGTGGGCTAGAGGGCCTGCGCGCCGCGCGAGATGGCGACCACGCCCGTGCGCGACACATCGACCATTCCCAAGGGCTTCATCAGGGCGATAAAGGCGGAAAGCTTGTCGGCGGCGCCGGTGACTTCAAAGACGAAGGATTCGATCGTCGCATCGACCACCCGGGCGCGAAAGATATCAGCGATGCGCAGGGCCTCGACGCGCTTCTCGCCGCGGCTGACCACCTTGACCAAAAGCAATTCGCGCTCGACGTGCGGGCCTTCGGCGGTCAGGTCGCTCACCTTGTGCACCGGAACCAAGCGCCCGAGCTGGGCCTTGATCTGCTCGATGACCATCGGCGTGCCGCTCGTCACCGCGGTGATGCGCGACAGATGCTGCTCGGTGTCGGTTTCGGCGACCGTCAAGCTCTCGATATTGTAGCCGCGGCCCGAGAACAGCCCGATCACTCGCGCGAGCACGCCCGGCTCGTTGTCCACGAGCACGGCGATGGTGTGACGTTCGATGCGTTTCTCGGTGGTCATGTCTTTCTCCGAATCGAATGCCGAATCGAGCACCGAATCGGGGTTCCGATCTTGGCGGTGCTCGCGTCGTTCAGACCAGGACCATACCGTCCTCGGAGACCTGCCGTTCCAACTCGTCGCCGGGGCCGAGCAGGATTTCGTTGTGCGCGGCACCCGAGGGAATCATGGGGAAGCAGTTCTCGGTCTTGTCCACCATGATGTCCGCGATCACGGCCCTGGGCGTGTCGATCATTTCCTTGATCACGTCGTCGAGTTCCTCGGGCTTGGTCGCGCGCAGGCCCACGGCGCCGAAGGCCTCGGCCAGCTTCACGAAATCGGGCAGGGACTCCATGTAGCTTTCCGAATAGCGCCCGCCATGGAGCAATTCCTGCCACTGGCGCACCATGCCCATGTATTCGTTGTTGAGGATGAAAACCTTCACCGGCAGGCGGTACTGCGCGATGCAGGACATTTCCTGGATGTTCATGAGAATCGACGCCTCGCCCGCGACATCGATGACGAGGGATTTGGGGTGCGCGATCTGCACGCCCATCGCGGCGGGCAGGCCGTAGCCCATGGTGCCGAGCCCGCCCGAGGTCATCCAGCGATGGGGCTCCTCGAACTTCAAGAACTGTGCCGCCCACATCTGATGCTGGCCGACTTCGGTCGTGATGTAGAAATCCCGGTCCTTGATGTGTTCCTGCAGGCGCTGGAGCGCGTATTGCGGCTTGATGATGTCCTTCGAGGGGCGGTAACGCAGGCAATCGCGCGCGCGCCATTGCTCGATCTGTGCCCACCAGGATTTGAGCGCCTGGCGGTCGAGCTTGGGCTGGCGCGCCTTCCAGACCTTGATCATATCCTCGAGCACGTGCGCCACGTCGCCCACGATACCGAGCTCGACCGGCACGCTCTTGTTGATCGACGACGGGTCGATATCGACGTGTATTTTGCGCGAACCGGGCGAGAAGGCCGCCAGGCGTCCGGTCACCCGGTCGTCGAAGCGCGCCCCGATATTGATCATCAGATCGCAATCGTGCATCGCCAGATTGGCTTCGTACGTACCGTGCATGCCGAGCATGCCGAGGAACTGTGGGTCGGAGGACGGCACCGCGCCCAAGCCCATGAGCGTGAGCGTGCAGGGAAAGCCCGTAAGGCGCATGAACTGGGTCAGCAGCTTGGAGGCCGTCGGTCCCGAATTGATGACGCCGCCGCCGCAATACAGCAGCGGGCGCTTGGCGTTCGCCATCATCTCGACCGCCTGCTCGATCTTCTTGATGTCGCCCTTCACCGGTGGATTGTAGGTGCGGTGCTTGGCGCGCTCCGGCGTCACATAGGGTGCCGCACCGACGAGAATGTCCTTCGGCAGGTCGATCACCACCGGGCCGGGCCGCCCGCTGCGTGCGACATGGAACGCCTCGTGGATGACGCGCGCGAGCTGCGCCGGATCCTTGACCAGATAATTGTGCTTGGTGCAGGGGCGCGTGATGCCGGTGGTATCGGCTTCCTGAAACGCGTCATTGCCGATGAGATGGGTCGGCACCTGGCCGGTCAGACACACGACAGGGATGGAATCCATGAGTGCATCGGTGAGGCCCGTGACCGCATTCGTCGCTCCTGGGCCCGAGGTCACGAGCACCACGCCGACCTTGCCCGTCGAGCGCGCATAGCCCTCGGCCGCATGCACCGCGCCGCCTTCCTGGCGCACCAGGATGTGGCGCAAGGAATTCTGCTTGAACAGCGCGTCGTAAATCGGCAGCACGGCGCCGCCGGGATAGCCGAAAATCACTTCGACGCCCTGATCCACGAGCGCTCGAAGCACCACTTCCGACCCGTTCATGGGTGTCTCGGCCACGGCGCATTCCTCTCGCTAGCACACGGATAATTTGGGCCGTTCCCGATACCGCACTGCGGAATCGTGACGGCCTTGGCACCAAACCGGCGCAACGTACTATAAATCCTAATCTTTCAAGCAGTTATGGTCAACCGGCCGCGGCGTGCATCGGCGCTGGGCGCGCCGGAGTCCTCGCCAACGAGTGCCGCCAAAGCCCCCCGCCAATCCTCGAAGCGCGCGCCGAACCGCATCTGGTGGCGAAACCAAGTCGTCTGACGCTTGATATAGCGGTGGGTGGCATGCTCGGCCTTCAGCGTAGCTTCGGCCACGGAACATTCGCCCCGCACCGCGGCGAGAAGTTCTCGCAGACCCAGGGCCCTCATTCCGGGAAGGGCGGAATCGAGATGGCCGACGGCGCGCGCTTCGTCGAGCGCGCCCCCCGCGACCATCGCGGCAAGGCGCGCGCTGGCCGCTTGGCGCACGCGTTCGCGCGGCGGATCGAGCAGCACGGCATGAAACTCCCCGGCCATTGCGCCCTCGCCCTTATCGGCCTGCCAATCGGACAACGCACGGCCTGTCGCCTCGTGCACCTCCCACGCGCGCGCCAGGCGCTGGAAGTCGTTCGGCCCAATGCGGCGGGCGGCGGCGGGATCGCGCGCGGCGATCTCGGCATGGAAATCGCGCGCGGACAATTCGCGCGCACGCCGGCGCGCCGCGGCGCGCACGGCTTCGGGAATCGGGGGAAGCTCGACCAGGCCCTCGGTCAGCGCCTTCAAATAGAATCCCGAGCCGCCGACAAGGATCGGCAGGCGCCCCGCCGCGCGCGCCTCGGCGATCGCCGCGAGCGCCGCGGCGCGCCAGCGCGCGGCCGAGAACGGTTCGGCGATCGAGACCGCGCCATACAGGCGATGGGGCGCGCGCGCCTCGTCGTCCGGTCCGGGACGCGCGGTGAGCACGCGCAGCTCGCGATAGACCTGCATCGAATCGGCGTTGATGACGGCGCCGTTCCGCCGTTCGGCAAGCGCCAGCGCGAGCGGCGACTTGCCCGACGCCGTCGGCCCCGCGATCAGAACGGCCTTGCCGCCGAACCCCTCAGCCGCCACTGTTCGCGACCTTTGCCTGCATGAATTTCATGGATTTTGCCCTGATCCTCGCCGCCGCTCCGGGCGCGCTCGATGATAGCACCGTCCACGCCCTTTCCCGCGCGCTCCAGGTCGCGGGGATCGTCGCAGACGCGCCCGCTTGGCTGGCCCCGGGCGAATCTTGCGAATTTCCGGTGACGCAAGAACGCGGTGTCGAGGCGACCGTGCGCGCGGCACTCGGCGCGCGGCCCATCGATGTCGCGGTCCTGGCGCGCGCCGATCGGCGAAAGCGCATTCTGGTCGCGGACATGGATTCGACCATCGTTCGGGGCGAATCGCTCGACGAACTCGCCGCCCATGCCGGGGTGAAGGACAGGGTTGCAGCGCTGACCGCGCGCGCCATGAACGCGGAAGTGCCCTACGGCGATTCCCTGCGCCAGCGCGTGGCGCTGCTCGCGGGCCTATCCGCGACCGCGATCGGGACGGTGCGCGACGGCCTGGAATTGATGCCGGGCGCGAAGGCCTTGGTCGCGACCATGCGCGCCGACGGCGCCCATGCCGTATTGGTGACCAGCGGGTTTGCCGAATTCAGCTCGGCCGTTCGCGCGCGCGCGGGCTTCGACGCCGATGTCTCGAACACCCTTGAAATTGCGGATGGCAAGCTCACGGGGCGCGTGCGCGAACCCATTCTCGACCGCGACGGCAAGACCGCCGCCATGCGCGCGGCCGCGGCGGGGCTAGGTCTGTCCGCGGCCGATGTTCTTGCCGTGGGCGACGGCGCCAACGATCTCGGCATGATCCTCGGGGCCGGACTGGGCGTGGCATTCCACGCCAAGCCCGCTGTCGCGGCGCGGGCGCGCGTGCGGGTCGAGCACGCCGATCTGACCGCCCTGCTCTATTTCCAGGGCTACCGCAAAAGCGAGTTCCGGACGAACTAGCCGCGTTCGAGGCGCAACGGCACGAAGGCGCGGTGGCCGCCGCGGCTCGGGCGCTCGATCAGCACCAGCACGGCCTTGCGGCCCTCCTTCCGCGCGGCGGCGACCTTGGCCTGGACCTGCGCGGGGCTGGCGACCTTTTCCTGTTCGACTTCGACGATCACGTCGCCGGGCGTGAGGCCCTTTTCGGCGCCGGGGCCGCCATTGGCGACGCTCGTTACCACCACGCCCAAGACGCCCTTGCCAATGGCGAAGCGCTCGCGCGATTCGGGCGTGAGGGGGGCGAGAACCAAACCGAGCTCGGAAATCGTGCCTTCGCCCACGGACGCGCCGCCCTTGCCATCGCCCGTCGCGGGCACGCTCGCCACCTGCTCGCCTTCGACGAGCTCGGCCACTTCGACCGTGACCGTTTGTTCCTTGCCCTTGCGCCACAGCACGACCGGCGCTCGCCGGCCGACCGGGGTTTCCGCGACGATCGAAGGCAAAGAGCGCATCTTGCGCACGTCCTTGCCGTCGAAGCTCATGATCACGTCGCCCGGCTGTATCCCGGCCTTTCTCGCCGGGCTGCCATCGCTCACGCCCGCGACCAGCGCGCCGCGCGCCGAGCCGGCGCCGAGGCCCAGATTCTCGGCGATTTCCTCGGTCACGCTCTGGATTTGCACGCCGAGCCAGCCGCGCTTGGCGCGACCGAAATCGCGCAGCTGCGCGATGATCGCGCGCACCTGATTGGACGGAAGCGCGAAACCGATGCCCACGCTGCCGCCCGAGGGCGAGAAAATCGCCGTGTTCACGCCGATGACCTCGCCTTTGATGTTGAACATGGGTCCACCCGAATTGCCCTTGTTGATCGAGGCGTCGGTTTGGAGGAAATCATCGTAGGGCCCGGCTTGGATATCGCGGCCGCGCGCGGACAAAATGCCCACGGTCACCGTGCCGCCGAGACCGAAAGGATTGCCGATCGCCAGCACCCAGTCGCCCACGCGCACGGTGGCGGAATCGCCGAAATTCACGGCCGGCAGCGGCCGCGGCGATTCGACCTTGAGCAAGGCTAAATCGGTCTTCTGATCTCGGCCGATGATCTTGGCGGGCAGGCTGCGTTCGTCCTGAAGGGTGACGGTGATTTCGTCCGCGCCCTCGATGACGTGGAAATTGGTCACGACATAGCCCGAGGCATCGACGATGAAGCCCGAGCCGAGCGAGGTCGGCCGGCGTTGCTGGGGCTGCTGCTGGTCCTGATCGCGCTTCTTGTCGAAAAATTCCTTGAAGAACTGCTCGAAAGGCGAGCCGGGCGGGAGCTGGGGCATCTCGGGCGCACGCTGAGCCACGTTCTTCGGCGTCTGGGTGGTCGCAATATTGACGACGGCAGGCAGGAGCTTTTCCGCAAGATCGGCGAAACCTTCGGGCGGCGGCGCGGCCAAAGCGCCGTTGGCGAACACCGCGACGAACAAGGCGGCAACGGCCGGACGAACGGCGCAGCGGATGCGGCGCCATGGCCCGGATACGGACGGACGGGATGCGGATACGCCGAATACGGACAGGCCGAATACGGACAGGGCCGATGGCTTCACGCGATTGCTCCAAGGCTCGAGGGCAGGCGGTATTTTCTCACGCCCGCCGAGCCGATGTAAGGGCACATGGCGGCGGTTCCAAGGCAAGAACGCCCGCTCTCCGGCCGGGCTCCAATCTCGCGCAATTGATCTTCGGCGATCGGGCTTGCGCGATCGGAGGCCTCAAGCCCCGCGCACCAGCCAGACGACCGTCAAACCCAGCCCGGCAGCCAGAAGGCCGCCCAGGCGCAAAGCGCCCGCCGGTAGCGATTGCGTCGCGGCCATCATGCGTTTCATGCCTTCGGGCGCGGCGGCGTAAAGCACGCCCTCGATCACCATGACAAGGCCCAAGGCGGCCCAGAAATCCTCCATGGCGGTATCCGGGTCGCGGCTTCCGCAACGGCCGCGCCAGGAAGGCGCGCGGCGCCGCTCAACGCTTGCCGCCTCCGAGATAGCGAAGGAAATCGCTGCTCGGCGAGAGAATATAGGTGGTTTCGCTCGCCGGCAGCGCCTCGCGATAGGCGATCATCGCCCGGTAGAACTCGAAGAACTGCGGGTCCTGGCCGTAGGCGCGGTTGTAGATTTTGGTGGCCTCGCCGTCGCCCTGACCGCGCAGGATTTCGGCTTCCTTCTGCGCCTCGGCGCGGATCACCGTCGCCTCGCGGTCAGCGGAGGAGCGAACCTGTTGGGCGCGCTCGAAACCCTGGGCGCGGAACTCGGCCGCCTCGCGCTCGCGCTCGGTGCGCATGCGCGCATAAACCGCCTCGCGCGTTTCGTCGGGCAGGTCGGCGCGCCGGAGGCGCACATCGATCACCTCGATGCCGAAGCGCTTGGCGTCCGCGTTCACATCCTTCTGGATATCGCTCATGATCCGCCGGCGTTCCTCCGACAAAACCATCGTCAGCGTCACGTTGCCGAGCACGCCGCGCAGCGACTTGGTGATGGTCGGACGCAAAAGATCCCGCAGCGCCGATTCGTTGCGCGCGGTCTGATAAAAGCGCAGCGGATCGGTGATGCGGTAGCGCGCATAGACGTCCACGATCAGCGGCTTCTGATCGGCGAGGATCACGCGTTCGTCGGGCGGATCGACGGCGAGAACGCGCCGCTCGAAATAAACCACGTTCTGCAGGAACGGCAGCTTGGCCTTGAGCCCCGGCGTGTCGATGGTACGAATGGGCCGGCCGAGTTGCAGCACCAGGGCCTGCTGGGACTGGTGCACGGTGAAGAGCGTCATGGACGCGAGCACCGCCAGCGCGACGAGACCGACCGCGCCGAAGGCGAGATTGCGCTTGTTCATGGGCTGACCCCGCTCTTGGGCGCGCGCGGCGGCTCGGGCGCCTGCACGGGCAGCGGCAAATAGGGCGCAAGGCCGGCCTTGTCGCCGGCGATGATCTTCTTCGCGCCGCGCAGGATCTGCTCCATGGTTTCGAAGTACATACGCTTCACCGTCACGTCCTTGCCCTGCTTGTACTCGTTGTAAACGGACAGGAAGCGTTGGGCGTTACCCTGGGATTCGTTGACGACTTTCTCTCTGTAGGCGGCGGCGTCCTGCACCAGCTTCACGGCCTCGCCGCGCGCGCGCGGGATCACGTCGTTGCGGTAGGACTCCGCCTCGTTCTGAAGGCGGTCGCGGTCCTGAAGCGAGCGCTGGACGTCGTTGAAGGCATCAATGACCTGCTGGGGCGGCTGCACTTCCTGGAGCTGCACCTGAGTGATCTCGATGCCGGACTTGTAGTCGTCGAGAATCTGTTGAAGCAGCGTGCGCGTTTCCAATTCGATGCTGCGGCGCGCCTCGGTCAAGGCCGGCTGGATGTCCGTGCGACCGATGATCTCGCGAATCGCGCTTTCGGCGACGACCTTCACGGTCTGTTCGGGATCGCGGATGTTGAACAGGAAATTGCCCGCGTCCTTGATCTTCCACTGCACGTTCATGTCGATTTCGATGATGTTCTGGTCGCCCGTCAGCATGCTGCTTTCGCCGGGCAATTCGCGCTTTGAGGTGCGGCCCGATTCGCCGATCGAGCGGAAACCGACATCGATGGTATTAATTTGCTCGACCCGCGGCTTGATGACTTGCTCGATGGGGTTGGGCAAATGGTAGTGGATGCCCGAATCGGTCGTCGCCACCCATTCGCCAAAGCGCACCACGACGCCTTGCTCGCCCGGCTGCACCCGGTAGATGCCCGACAATACCCAAAGCAGCAGCACGGCGGCCAGACCATAGACGAGGATGTTGCGATTGCCGCCCTGGCCCTGCGGAAACAGGCGCCGGAACCGGTCCTGACCCTGTTTGATGAGTTCCTCGAGATTGGGCGGCTGGCCGCCCCGGCCCCACGGATTATTGCCCCATGGCGGTCCGCCGCCACCGCCACCGCCGCCCCAAGGGCCGCCGCCGCCGCCCTGACTTTGCCACAGCATCGCAATACTCCGCTTTTCGCTCGTACCTGATTTCCACTCCCCGCGCTTCCCAGCGCCGGGCCGACGACTTATATGTCAGCACGCACGCCCGAACAACGCGGCATTCTCGCGATATCGTCCGCCCCTCAACGGTTTTCAAGCATGGCGACCATCACCGAAGGCCAAGTTCTCGACGCGCTGCGCATGGTGCGCGAGCCGAAGACCGGCCGCGACATCGTCAGCGCCGGCATGGTCGCGGGTTTGAGCATCGCGACCGGGCGGGTGTCGTTCGCGCTTGAGGTCGATCCGGCGGACGGCCCCGCGCTCGAGCCCTTGCGGCGTTCGGCCGAGGACGTCGTGCGCATGA
>CAMAPP010000062.1 GCA_945860095.1 Rhizobium sp. Q54
TCATTTCATCTTTTCTTTCTTGCCGGACTCGGAGCTTGCCAGCACCCGCGCGGCGCTACAATCGCCCGCCGCCATGGGCATAACCCGCTATCGGCGCACAAGCCCCGCTACAAGCGCACAAGATGGATATCCGTCGTCGGCTTCTTGCCATGGGTTTCCTGGATGGCGCGGCGCACCGCAAGGCGCGCGGCCTCGCGCACCTTGGCGTCGTCCCAGCGCGTGCGCGCGGGCAGCCGGTCGACGGCGTCGCGGATGGCATCGAGAATGTTTTCCCCCACCTCGCCCGTTCCCGCGCCGTCGAACAGTCCTTGCATCGACAATTGCGGCTTGCCCGAAACTCGGCCATCGGGGCCCAATACCACGGTCGCGACGATGGCGCCGTGCCAGAGCACGCGGGTGCGCTGGCGAAAGCTGGCCGAATCCACCGGCACCAGCAAGGCGCCGTCGAGCGCAAGGCGCCCAAAGGGTACCTGCTCGACGATTTCCGCGGGCCCCGGCGCCAGGCGAACGAGCGTGCCGTTGCCGGGGATGATCGTCTCCGGCACCTGGCAGGCGCGAGCCAACTCGGCATGGGCCATCATATGCCGGGTTTCGCCGTGAACCGGCACCGACACGCGCGGGCGCACCCATTGGTACATTTGCGCCAACTCGTCCCGACACGGATGACCCGAGACGTGGACGAAGTCCTGTTCGTCGGTCACCACCTCGATGCCGCGCGCGATCAACTGGTTGTGCAGGCGATGGATGGCTTTCTCGTTGCCCGGAATGATGCGCGAGGAGAACACCGCCGTGTCGCCCCGCTCCAATTTGACATGCGGATGATCGCCCTGCGCGATGCGGGTCAGTGCCGCGCGCGCCTCGCCCTGGCTGCCCGTGCACACCAGAAGCGCCTTCTCGCGCGGCAAATACGCCGCCTCCTCCTCGGTCAGGAACGATACCTTGCGCAAATAACCGCAGGAGCGCGCGGCATCCAACATCCGCCGCATGGACCGGCCGACCAGCGCCGCGTGCCGCCCGGTCATCTCCGCGACGGCGGCAGCGGTTTCAAGGCGCGCGATGTTCGAGGCAAAGCACGCCATCGCCACGCGCTTGGGATAGCGCGCGACGACCTCGGCTAGGCTGCGGCGGAGCTCGCCCTCCGAGCGTGAGTGCCCATCGACCAAGGCGTTGGTCGAATCGCACACCATGGCGTCGATGCCGCCATCGCCGAGCGCCGTCAAGGCGGCCTCGTCGGTGAGCTCGCCGATGAGCGGCTCGGGATCGATCTTCCAATCGCCGGTATGGAGCACCGTGCCCGCGGGCGTGCGGACGACGACCGCGTTCGGTTCCGGAATCGAATGGGTGAGCGTGACCAGCTCGAGTTCGAACGGCCCAACCTTGAACGCGCCGCCGAGCGCAATCTCGGTAATCGGAATCTCACCTTCGCGGTCAAGATCGGCGAGCTTGCGGCGGAGCACCGCGGCGGCGAAGGCGGTCGCGTAAACCGGGCATTTGAGGCGCGACCAAAGATAGGGCACCGCGCCCAGGTGATCTTCGTGCGCATGGGTCAGAACAAGCCCGACCAAATCGCGGCGGCGATCGACGATGTATTGCGGATCGGGCATGATGACATCGATGCCGGGCATGGTGTCACCGCCGAACGCGATGCCAAGATCGATCATCAGCCACTTGCCGGCGTAACGGTAGAGATTGAGATTCATCCCGATCTCGCCCGAGCCGCCAAGCGGCAGAAAATACAACCCGTCCTCGCGCGGCGCGCGGCGTGGACTCATGGCTTTCTGTTCCGGCGATGAATGTCGAGAAGGCCCAACATGGTCAGGTCCGGATCGACCGTGTCGATGATCTTGGTCGCGTCGCCGAACAGCGCGGACAACCCGCCTGTGGCGATGACCGTCATCGGCCCGCCGAATTCCGCCTTCATGCGCTGGACCAAGCCTTCGATCAGCCCGACATAGCCCCAATAGACGCCCGATTGCATGGCTGGCACAGTTGCCGTACCGATGACATGGGACGGTCGGCGAATGGAAATACCCGGCAGCTTCGCCGCCGCCATGTACAGCGCCTCGAGCGAGAGATTGGGGCCGGGCGCGATCACGCCGCCCGCATAGGCGCCCGATTTGTCCACCACGTCGAAGGTCGTCGCGGTGCCGAAATCGACGATGATCTTGTCGCACCTCGGGTAGCGCGCATGCGCCGCCACGGCGTTGACCAGGCGATCGGCGCCGACCTCGGCTGGATTGGGCAGGCGCACCTCGATGCCGAGCGCCACGCCGTCCTCGCCCACGATCATCGGCCGGCAACCGAAGTAACGCCGGCACAACACCGACAGAGCGTGCGCGGTGGCCGGAACCACGTTGGAAACGATGGCCGCATCGACATCCTTGCGCGCAAGCCCATCGAGCGACATGAGCTGGGTAAGCCAGACCGCGTATTCATCGGCCGTGCGCGCGGGATCGGTCGAGGCGCGCCACTCGCCGCGCCGCGCCGTGCCGTCGAACACGGCGAAGACGGCATTGGTATTTCCCGAATCGATCGCCAACAGCATCGCCCTAACTAACCCCGCACCGGAAAGACCTCGCCCGTTTCGATCACGCGTTCGCCGTCCGCGAGCTTGAGCACGAGCGCGCCGTGGCCGTCGAGCGCCACGAACACGCCCTCGAGCACCTCGTCCTCCAGCCGTACCTTGATCGGCTGCCCGAAGCCCGCCGCGAGGCCCAGCCACGCGGCCCGAACGGGCGCGAAGCCCGCGCGCCGCCAGCGTTCGTACCACGCCGCGAACGATCCAAGATAGCCGGTCAGCACCGCCTCGACATTGGCCGAATCCGCGCCTGAGGCGTGCAAACTCGTGGCGGGGTATTCGGTGCCTTCGGGATGGCTCGACACATTGATACCGACGCCAACGATCAGATAATCGACATCGCCCGATTTGCCCACGCCCGATTCCATGAGGCAGCCGGATATTTTACGGCCATCGAGCAAGACATCGTTCGGCCATTTGAGCGCGACTGTGCCGCCCTGCGAGCCGAGCGCCTCGCGCACCGCTCGGGCGGTGGCGAGGGCCGCCGCAAAACCAAGGCCGAGCGCCTCGCGCGGCTTGCACCGCGGGCGAAGAAGAATCGAGGAATAGCAATTGCCCGCGGGCGAAACCCAGCTTCGCCCCCGCCGCCCGCGGCCCGCGGATTGGCTGCGCGCCCAGACGACGAGGCCCTCCGCCTCGCCCGCCGCCGCGCGCCGCGCGGCCTCGGCATTGGTGCTGTCGATCTCGTCCAGGGCGAGGATGCGAAAGCCCGGCGGCGCCGCGACCGTCATCCGCCGATGAGCGCCGCCGCCGCCGCTTGCGCGCGCGCGAGCAATGGGCCCGGCGCCAGGAAGAACAGCAGCGTGAACGTAGACGTTCCCGCCAGCACGACGGCGAGCGTGCCGCCGATCGGCCGGTCGAGTACGGCGTCGGGTTCGTCGAAATACATCACCTTGACGATGCGCAGATAGTAGAACGCCGCCACCACGCTCGAGAGCACTCCGAGCACCGCCAGCACATACAGCCCCGCCTCGATGGCCGACATGAAGACGTAGAACTTGCCGAAAAAGCCGGCGAGAGGCGGAATCCCGGACATCGAGAACATGAAGATCGCGAGCGCGAACGCGACCATGGGATGGGTGCGCGCCAGGCCCGCCAAATCGGCAATCGCCTCGACTGTTCTGCCCTGCCGGCGCATGCACAGGATGCAGGCGAACGTGCCGATGCCCATGACGACGTAGATCGCGGTGTAGATCAGCAAACCCCGCAGGCCCGAGACGTTGCCCGCAGCCAGGCCGATCAGCACATAGCCCATATGGCCGATCGAGGAATAGGCCATGAGCCGCTTGATGTTCGTTTGTCCAACGGCCGCGAAAGCGCCGAGCGCCATGGAGGCGATCGAGAGGAAGACGATGATCTGGGACCACTGTTCGACCAAGGGACCGAAAGCGCCGACAAGCACACGCGCGAACAACGCGAGCGCCGCGACCTTGGGCGCGGCCGCGAAGAAGGCGGTCACCGGGGTCGGCGCGCCCTCGTACACATCGGGTGTCCACATGTGGAAGGGCACGGCCGAAACCTTGAAGGCCAAGCCAGAAATCAGAAAGACCAGTCCGACGACCAGACCCAAGGCCGGCGCGCCGTGGCCGGCGACCTGCTCGACCAGGACGTCGAACCGCGTCGTGCCGGTGTAGCCGTAAATCAGCGATACCCCGTAGAGCAACATTCCCGAACTCAACGCCCCCAGTACGAAATACTTGAGGCCCGCCTCGGTCGAGCGCACCGAATCGCGACGATAGGCGGCGACCACGTACAGGCACAGGCTTTGGAGCTCCAATCCGACATAGAGCACCAAGAGATCGTTCGCCGAAATCATCGTCATCATGCCGAGCGTGGCGAACAGGAACAGCACGGGGTATTCGATGCGCGCAATGCCTTCGCGGTCGTTGAAGCGGATCGAGAGCACGAGTGCGAGCCCCGAGCCGAGCAATGTCAGTTGCTTCATGAACAGCGAGAACGCGTCCGAGACGTAAAGCCCGTCGAACGCGAGCGCGCGCGCGCCGCCGCCCTGCCAAACAAGCCCCGCCGCCGCGGCAAAGCCCGCGACCACCGCCCAGGAAATCCAGCCCGAGGCGCGGTCGCCCCGAAACACGCCCGCCATCAGCAACGCCAGTCCGAGCACGGCAAGAAAAATTTCGGGCGCCACGGTCGCCAAATCGGTCATCGAGAAGGCCGTCATTCCCGGCGCCTCCCTATTCGCCCGCAACCTTGGCGCCTTTTCGCGCCAAGGCGGCATCGTAATTGGCGATGAGCTGGGCGACCGAGGCGTCCATCACACGGGTGAAGGACGCGGGGTAAATACCCATCCACAGCGTGATCGCGACCAACGGCGCAAACACCGCGATCTCGCGCTTCGAGAGATCGCGGATATGGCGGAGATCGTCCTTGACCAGCTTGCCGAAGATGACCCGCCGATAGAGCCAGAGCATGTACGCGGCACCGAGGATCATGCCGGTCGCCGCCAGCGCCCCCACCCAGGTATTGGCCTTGAACGCGCCGAGCAGAACGAGGAATTCGCCGACGAAGCCGCTGGTGCCCGGCAGGCCAACCGAAGCCAGGGTGAACAGCATGAAAACGGCCGCATAGGCGGGCATGCGTTCGACGAGCCCGCCATAACGTGCGATCTCGCGGCTATGGACGCGGTCGTAAACCACGCCCACGCACAAGAACAGCGCCGCCGACACGACGCCATGCGAAAGCATCTGCACCAGCGCGCCCTGCACCGCCTGGGTGTTGAGCGCGAAGATGCCGATGGTGACATAGGCCATGTGCGCGACCGAGGAATAGGCGATCAGTTTTTTCATGTCCTCCTGGGCCAAGGCCACCAGCGAGGTGTAGATCACCGCGACGATCGAAAGCACGTAAATCATGGGCGTGAAGAACGCGCTGGCGTCCGGGAACATGGGCACGGAGAAGCGCAGAAAACCGTAGCCGCCGAACTTCAACAGCACACCCGCGAGCAAAACCGAGCCCGCCGTCGGCGCCTCGACATGCGCGTCGGGCAGCCAGGTATGGACGGGCCACATCGGCACCTTGACCGCGAACGAAGCGAAGAAGGCGAGCCACAGCCAGGTCTGCCAGCGCGGATCGAAGCCGTGGGCCATCAAGCGCGGAATGTCCGAGGTGCCGGCCTCGAAATACATGAACAAGATCGCCAGCAGCATGAGCACGGAGCCGGTCAGCGTGTAGAGGAAGAACTTGAACGCCGAATAGACCCGCCGCGCCCCGCCCCACACGCCGATGATAAGGAACATCGGAATGAGGGTGCCCTCGAAGAACATGTAGAACAGCACGAGATCGAGCGCCGCGAAGGCGCCGATCATCATGGTTTCCATGACCAGGAACGCGATCATGTATTCGCGCACCCGGTGCTCGACCGATTCCCAGCTCGCCAACACGCAAATCGGAATCAACAGCGCCGATAGCAGGATGAACGGCATCGAGATGCCGTCGATCCCCATGTGGTAGGCGATGCCCCATTCGGGCAGCCACGACGCGCGCTCGACGAATTGGAAACCCGCCTCGGCGCGGTCAAAATCGAACCACAGGACCAGCGCCGCGCCGAAGGTGGCAAGCGAGGTCCACAACGCGACCGCGCGCGCGTTGCGCGCCACCGCCTCGGGCGTCCCGCGCACGAGCAAAATGAACAACGCGCCGACGAGCGGCAGGAAGGTGACGATGGAAAGAATGGGCCAGCCGGTCATCGCCTAGGACCTGCCATAGAGGTACCAGGTGATCAGCGCGACGACGCCGATCAGCATGGCGAAGGCGTAGTGATAGAGATAACCGCTCTGCAATCTGACCGCCCGCCTGGACAAATCGAGCGTCGCCGCCGCCAGGCCATCGGGGCCCACCCCATCGATGATCTCGCCGTCGCCCGCCTTCCAGAAGCCGCGTCCCAGCGCATGGGCCGGGCGTACGAATATCCGGTCGTAGAGCTCGTCAAAATACCACTTGTTGAGCACGAACAGATAAAGCGGCCGCAGCCGCGCGGCGATGATCCCCGGCAAATCGGGCCGCTGCATGTAGGCGACATAGGCGCCGGCAATCCCCGCGAGCGCGACCGCGATCGGCAAGACCTGCACCCAGCGGGGCGAATGATGGGCGTTCTCGAGCGCCGCATTGCCCGGCAGAATAAGAATGGCGCCGCGCCAGAACTCGCCCATGTGCTCGCCCACGAAGCGGTCATACCCGAGCCAGCCGGCGAAAATCGCCCCCACCGCCAGAAAGACGAGCGGCACGATCATGATCGGTGGGCTTTCGTGGACGTGTTCCATCGTCCGGCGATCGGCGCGCGGCCGGCCGTGGAAGGTCAAGAACAGCAGGCGCCAGGAATAGAACGCGGTGAGGATAGCCGCGACGATGCCGAGCCAAAAGGCATACTGCCCTTGCGCCGTGTGCGCCCCCCAGGCGGATTCAAGGATCATGTCCTTGGAGTAGAACCCGGCGAAAAACGGAATGCCGGCGAGCGCCAGGGATCCGATCCACATGACGGCGTAAGTGATCGGAATCTTGCGCCAGATGCCACCCATCTTGCGCATGTCCTGCTCGTTGGACATGGCGTGAATGACCGAGCCCGCGCCGAGGAACAGCAGCGCCTTGAAATAGGCGTGCGTCATCAAATGGAAGATCGCCGCCGGATAGGCCGAAACGCCCGCGGCGAAAAACATGTAGCCGAGCTGGCTGCAGGTCGAATAGGCGATCACGCGCTTGATGTCGTTCTGCACCATGCCGATCGTCGCGGCGAAGAACGCGGTCGTCGCGCCGACGATGGCAACGAGCGCCAGCGCCGAGGGCGCGTATTCGAACATCGGCGACAGCCGGCAGACCATGAACACGCCGGCCGTCACCATGGTTGCGGCATGAATGAGGGCCGAGACGGGGGTGGGGCCTTCCATCGCGTCCGGAAGCCAGGTGTGCAAGACGATCTGCGCCGATTTCCCCATGGCGCCGACGAACAACAGCATGCACACGAAAGTCAGCGCGTCGGTTGAAAGTCCGAGGGCGACGAATTCCTTGCCCGCCATCGCGGGCGCGGCGGCGAACACCGTGTCGAAATCGACCGAGCCGAACAGCCAGAACACGCCGATGATGCCGAGCGCGAAGCCGAAATCGCCGACCCGGTTCACCAGGAATGCCTTGATCGCCGCGGCGCAGGCCGACGAACGGTCGTACCAGAAGCCGATCAGCAGATAGGAGACAAGGCCCACCCCTTCCCAGCCGAAGAAGAGCTGCATGAAATTGGCCGCCGTCACCAGCACCAGCATGAAGAAGGTGAACAGATTGAGATAAGCCATGAAACGCGGGATCGATTTATCGTGCGCCATGTAGCCCACGGAGTAGACGTGGATGGCCGAGGCGACGACCGAGACCGTCAGCACCATGACCGCCGACAAGGTGTCGAACTTGAGCGCCCAGGCGGCGGTAAAATCGCCCGAGACGAACCACGGAAACAATTCGATCGTGCGCACGCCGCCGCCCAATGCCACTTCGATGAAGATGGGCACGGCCAGCACCGCCGAGCCGATCATGCAGCCGCAGGTGACGATCTGCGACGCGCGGTCGCCGATCGCGCGGCCGAAGAAGCCCGCGACGATCGCGCCGATCAAGGGCAGGAAGATGCAGAGAACGTACACAGTCATCCCTTCATCACGTTCACGTCTTCGACCGCGATGGAGCCGCGGTTGCGGAAATAGACCACGATAATGGCGAGACCGATGGCGGCCTCGGCCGCCGCGATGCCCAGAACGAACATGGCGAAGATCTGTCCGGTCAGATCGTCGAGGAAGGTCGAGAACGCGACGAAATTGATGTTGACCGCCAGCAGCATCAATTCGACCGACATGAGAATGACGATCACGTTCTTCCGGTTGAGGAAGATGCCGAAAATGCCGAGGGCGAACAGAACCGCCGCCACGGTCAGAAAATGCGAGAGGCCGATCTGGAGCATCAGACGCCCTCTCCGCTTTTTACCTTGCGGAGCTCGACCGCGCTCTCGGGTCCGCGCGCCAATTGGTCGGCGACGCGCTGGCGGCGCACGCCGTCCCGGCTGCGGAAGGTCAACACGATGGCCCCGATCATGGCGACCAGCAGGACAAGGCCGGCAAGCTGGAACGGATAGGCGTACTTGGTATAGAGCACGAGGCCGATGGCGTGCGCGTTCGTCGTGCCGCCGGAGCCGCTCGGCCGGTCGGAAACGATCTGCCCCGCCTCGGGCGCAAACACCCAGGTGCCGGCGACGAACAACAGCTCGACCAAAAGGATGAGCCCGACCAATCCACCGATCGGCAGGTATTGCAGGAAGCCCTGGCGCAGTTCGGCGAAATTGATGTCGAGCATCATGACGACGAACAGGAACAACACGGCCACCGCGCCGACATAGACGATGACCAGGATCATCGCCAAGAATTCGGCGCCCATGAGAACAAAGAGCCCCGCCGCGTTGAAGAAGGCGAGGATGAGGAACAGCACGGAATGAACGGGATTGCGCGAGGCGATGACCATCGCGCCCGAGGCGATCGCCATGGCGGCGAACACGTAAAATGCCGCAGCGTAAACGATCACGCCGTCCTCCCGGCGCCGCTGGCGCGAATTTCCGTCATCGTTCCATTCCCTCCGGCGCGCCGATCAACGATACGGAGCGTCGGCTTGAAGATTCGCGGCGATCTCCGCCTCCCAGCGATCGCCATTGGCCAGAAGCTTGGCCTTGTTGTACATGAGCTCTTCGCGCGTTTCGGCGGCGAACTCAAAATTCGGCCCCTCGACTATGGCATCGACCGGACAGGATTCCTGGCACAGTCCGCAATAGATGCACTTGGTCATGTCGATGTCGTAGCGCGTCGTCCGGCGGCTGCCGTCTTCGCGCGGCTCGGCCTCAATGGTGATGGCCTGGGCGGGACATATCGCCTCGCACAACTTGCACGCGATGCAGCGCTCCTCGCCATTGGCGTAGCGGCGCAAGGCGTGCTCGCCGCGAAAGCGCGGGCTGAGCGGCCCCTTCTCGAACGGATAGTTGATTGTCGCCTTCTCGCGGAACATGTAGCGGAAGGTCAGCGCCATGCCGGAGACGAGCTCCGACAAAAACAAGGCGCGCGCGGCGCGGTCGAGCATGGCCATGAAACTCTCCCCTAGCCCGCGAGACGCGGCGCCCAGCCGAAGGCGACCAGCACCCCCGCCGTGACCACGAGCCAGAACAGCGAAAACGGCAGGAATACCTTCCAACCCAAGCGCATGAGCTGGTCGTAGCGATAGCGCGGAAAGGTTGCGCGCACCCACAGAAAGACGAACAGGCAGAGCGCGATCTTGAGCGCGAACCACACCGGACCCGGCAGCCAGGTGAAAGGCGCGATCAAGAGCGGCGGCAGCCAGCCGCCGAGAAACAGGATCGACGTCATCGCGCTCATCAGGATCATGTTCGCGTACTCGCCGAGGAAAAACAGGGCGAAGGTCATCCCCGAGTACTCGACATTGTAGCCGGCGACCAGTTCGGCTTCAGCCTCCGGCAAATCGAAGGGCGCACGATTGGTTTCGGCCAGGGCCGAAATGAAGAACACGACGAACATAGGGAACAGCGGAATGGCGAACCACAAACCGCGCTGGGCAAGCACGATATCGCCGAGATTGAGCGAACCCACGCACATCAGAACCGAAATGATCACGAAGCCGATGGAGACCTCGTACGACACCATCTGGGCCGCCGAACGCAGCGCCCCGAGAAAAGCGTATTTCGAATTGCTCGCCCAGCCCGCCATGATGATGCCGTAAACCCCGAGCGAGGAGATGGCGAACAGGTACAACACGCCGACATTGATGTTCGCCACCACCAGGCCGTAGTCGAACGGAATAACCGCCCAGGCAACGATGGCCAGGATGAACGTCACCATTGGCGCGGCCAGGAACACAACCGGGTTGGCGCCCGAGGGAATGATGGTTTCCTTGAGCAACAGCTTCAGCCCATCGGCGAGCGGCTGGAGCAAACCGAACGGCCCGACGACGTTCGGCCCCTTGCGGAGCTGCATGGCGGCCAGGACCTTGCGCTCGGCCAGGGTCAGATAGGCCACGCCCAAGAGCAGCGGCACGACGATCAGCAGGATCTTGAAAACGATCCAGGCCCCGGGCCCGAGATAGCCATGCCAGAGTTCAGCCATGGGTGCCCGTCTTCGCCGCGGATTTGAGCAGCGCGTCGACGCACTTGGCCATGGTTTCCGATGCCCGGCTGATGGCATCGGTCATGTGGAAACTCGCGACCGGGTAGGCGAACGGCCCCGGATCGAGCGGCCCATCCTCGCCGAATGTGCCCCACGGCGACGCAATCGCCTCGTCGATACGCGCGAACGCGGGATTGGCGGCGCCAAGCCGGCGGCGCAAGGCGTCAAGATCGTCGTAGGGCAGCGGCTTCCCGAGCGCATCCGACAGCGCGCGCACGATGCGCCAATCCTCGCGCGCCTCGCCCGGCGGATGAATCGCGAGCTGAGCGCGCTGGGCGCGGCCCTCGAGATTGACGTAGGTCGCGTTCTTTTCGGTGTAGGCGGCCCCCGGCAGGATCACATCGGCCCGGTGCGCGCCCCGGTCACCGTGATGGCCCTGATAGATCACGAAGGCGCGCCCGAGGCGCGCGGTGTCGATCTCGTCGGCCCCGAGCAGATAAACGACATCGATCTCGCCCCGCGACGCGCCGTCGAGGATACCCGCGACATCGCGCCCGCCGGCTTTCGGCACGAAGCCCAAATCGAGCGCGCCCACGCGCCCCGCGGCCATGTGCAGAACGTTGAAGCCGTTCCAATCTTCGCGCACAAGGCCGAAGGAATCGGCGATTCGTCGCGCAAGACCCAGAAGCCGCGCGCCATCGGCGCGCGCCAGCGCACCCTGCCCGAGGACGAGCATCGGGTTCTTGGCCGCGTGCAGGCGTCCGGCGAAGGGATGCCGGCCGGTCGCGATATCCTCGAGCGCGCGCGCGGTATTGCCGAGCCATTCCACGCGGTAGCTCAGATCGGTCTCGGGCCCGATGGCCGCGACCGCGAAACCACCGGCAAGATATCGCTTGCGCAGGCGCGCGTTCACCAGCGGCGCTTCCCGGCGCGGGTCGGTGCCGATCAGCAGACAGAGATCGGCACGCTCGATGCCCTGAATCGTCGTGTTGAACAGATAGCCCGAGCGCGTACCGCCATCGAGTTTGGCGCCGTCCTGGCGGCAATCGGTGTGGGGCGAGCCCAGCGCCGCCATGAGATCGCCGAGCGCCGCGACGGCTTCGGCGTCCGCCAAATCGCCCGCGACGGCGGCGATCTTGGAACCCGGAACGCCCTTCAAGCGCCCGGCGACGGCGCCGAAGGCCTCGGCCCAGCCGGCGGGCTGAAGCTTGCCTTCGCGCCGAACATAGGGCCGGTCGAGACGCTGGCGCCTGAGGCCGTCGCAGGCAAAGCGCGTCTTGTCCGAAATCCATTCCTCGTTGATCGCTTCGTTCAGGCGCGGCAGGACGCGCAGCACCTCGGCGCCGCGCGAATCCACCCGAATGTTCGAGCCCACCGCATCCATGACGTCGATCGATTCCGTTTTGTGCAGTTCCCACGGGCGCGCGGCGAAGGCATAGGGCGCGCTTGTCAGCGCGCCGACCGGGCACAGATCGATGACATTGCCCGACAGCTCGGATTCGACCGTGCGCTCGAGATAGGAAGTGATCTCCATGTGCTCGCCGCGCCCCACCGCGCCGATTTCCTCAGCCCCCGCGATCTCGGTCGCGAAACGGATGCAGCGCGTGCAATGGATACAGCGCGTCATGTAGGTCTTGATCAGCGGGCCCATGTTCTTTTCCTTGACCGCGCGTTTGGGCTCCTCGTAACGCCCGCGATCGAAGCCGTAGGCCATCGCCTGGTCCTGCAGATCGCATTCCCCGCCCTGATCGCAAATCGGGCAATCGAGCGGGTGGTTGATCAGCAGGAATTCCATGACGCCCTTGCGCGCCTTCGTCGCGGCGGGCGAACGGGTGTGCACGACCATGCCCTCGGCCACCGGCCAGGCACAGGACGCCACCGGCTTCGGGGATTTCTCGACCTCGACCAGGCACATGCGGCAATTGCCGGCGATGGACAGCCGGTCGTGATAACAGAAGCGCGGAATCTCGATGCCGAGCGATTCCGCCGCCTGCAGCACCGTCGTGCCGGGCGGAACCTCGATCTCCGTACCGTCTATCTTGAGCTTGGGCATGGCCTACTCCGCCGCCAGGCGCGCGGCCTTGCGGGCATGGATTCGCCGCTCGAGCTCGGGGCGGAAATGGCGCAGCAGACCCTGAACCGGCCACGCCGCGGCATCGCCCAGCGCGCAGATCGTATGGCCCTCGATCTGGTAGGTGACCTGTTCGAGCAGGGCGATTTCCTCGATTTCGGCGTCGCCGCGCACCATGCGTTCCATGACGCGCCACAGCCAGCCCGTGCCCTCGCGGCACGGCGTGCATTGCCCGCAACTCTCGTGCATGTAGAACTTGGACAGCCGCGCGATGGCCTTCACCACGTCGGCGGATTTGTCCATGACGATGACCGCCGCCGTGCCGAGGCCGCTTTTTACGTCGCGCAACGCGTCGAAATCCATCAGCACCGTGTCGCATGTTGCCTTGGGCAGCAGCGGCACCGAGGAACCGCCCGGAATGACCGCCAAAAGATTGTCCCAGCCCCCGCGCACCCCGCCCGCGTGTTTATCGATCAGCTCGCGCAGCGGAATACCCATCGCCTCTTCGACATTGCACGGCCTGTTCACGTGGCCCGAGATGCAAAACACCTTGGTGCCGACATTGTTCGGCCGGCCAATGGCGGCAAACCATTCGGGCCCGCGCCGCAGGATCGTCGGCACCACGGCGATGCTTTCGACATTGTTGACGGTGGTCGGACAGCCATACAGACCAGCACCCGCCGGGAACGGCGGCTTCAGGCGCGGCTGGCCCTTCTTGCCCTCGAGGCTTTCGAGCAGGCCGGTTTCCTCGCCGCAGATATAGGCGCCTGCACCGCGGTGCACCGAGAGCTCGAAATCGAAACCCGAACCGCACGCGTTTCTGCCGACCAGACCCGCCTCGCGAGCCTGGGCGATGGCCGCCTCGACGCGTTCGGCCTCACGAAAAAACTCACCGCGCACATAGATGTAAGCCTGGTGCGCGCCCATCGCGAAGGCGGCGATCAGGCAGCCCTCGACCAGCTTGTGCGGGTCGTGGCGCATGATGTCGCGGTCCTTGCACGTGCCGGGCTCGCTTTCGTCGGCGTTGACGACGAGGAAATGCGGCCGGCCGTCGGACTGCTTGGGCATGAAGGACCACTTCAAGCCGGTGGGAAACCCGGCACCCCCGCGTCCGCGCAGGCCCGACTTCTTCACAAGGTCGATGATGCCGTCGCGGCCCTTGCCAAGAATCTCCTTGGTGCCGTCCCAGTCGCCGCGTGTCCGTGCGCCCGCAAGGCCCCAATCGTGGAACCCGTACAAATTTGTGAAAATGCGATCTCTGTCGGCGAGCATCGTCAGCTTCCGCCCTTCAATGTGGTCGCCCCGCCCTCGGGCTCGGAGGTGTGGCGCCCGGACTGCGAGCCGGTCTTCGGCCGTTCGCCGCGGCGCAACGCCTCAAGCACGGCCGCGACCTTGTCCGCATCGAGATCCTCGTAAAAATCGTCGTTGATCTGCACCATGGGCGCGTTGACGCAGGCGCCCAAACATTCGGCTTCGGTCAAGGTAAACTTGCCGTCCGCGCTGTTCTCGCCAACATCGCATCCGAGCACGCGCTTGCAGCGATCGAGAATCGCGTCCGAGCCGCGCAGCCAACACGGCGTCGTGGTGCACACCCACACAACGTGCGTGCCGACGGAACGGGTGAAGAACATGGTGTAAAAACTCACCACCTCCTCGACGCGGATGCGCGGCAACGCAAGATATTTGGCGATGAACTCGATGGCCGCGCGCGGCAGCCAGCCACCCGCCTGACGCTGGGCAAGATCGAGAAGGGGCAAGAGCGCGCTATGCTCGCGCCCCGCGGGATAGCGCGCGACGATCGCCTTGGCGCGCGCCGCGTTGTCCGCATCGAACTCGAAGCTCGCCGGTTCCGCGGTCATCGGTCGATCTCGCCGAAGACGATGTCCTTCGAGCCGATGATGGCGACCATGTCGGCCAGCATATGGCCCTTCGACATGAATTCGGTCGCCTGCAAAAACGCGAATCCCGGCGCGCGAATCTTGCACTTGTAGGGTTTGTTCGTGCCGTCGGCGACGAGATAGACCGCGAACTCGCCCTTCGGCGCCTCGACGGCGGTGTAGGTTTCGCCTGCGGGAACGTGATAGCCCTCGGTGAACAGTTTGAAGTGATGGATGAGCGCCTCCATCGAGCGCTTCATCTCCGCGCGCGGTGGCGGCGAGAGCTTGCGGTCGTCCGCCTTCACCGGGCCGTCCGGCATGGCGTCGAGCGCCTGGCGGATGATCTTCAGGCTTTCGCGCATCTCATAAACGCGCACCAGATAGCGATCGTAGCAATCGCCGTTCTTGCCGACCGGAATATCGAAGTCCATCCGGTCGTAAACGTCGTAGGGTTGGGCCTTGCGCAGATCCCACGCCACGCCCGAGCCGCGCAGCATCGGCCCCGAAAAACCCCAATCATAGGCCTGCTCGGCCGTCACCACGCCGATGTCCACGGTGCGTTGCTTGAAGATGCGATTCGCGTTGAGCAGCGCCTCGATGTCGTCGATCACCGGCGGAAACTGGTCGGCCCAGGCACGAATGTCGTCGGCGAGGCCTGCTGGCATGTCGCAAGCAACCCCGCCTGGCCGGAAATAGGCCGCGTGCAGGCGCGCGCCCGAGACGCGCTCGTAGAACTCCATCAACTTCTCGCGCTGCTCGAAGCCCCACAGGAACGGCGTCATTGCGCCGACGTCGAGGGCGAAGGCGGACACGTTCAGGATGTGGTTGAGGATGCGCGTGATCTCGGCGAACAGCACACGGATGTATTGGGCGCGTACCGGCGCCTCGATGCCGAGCAATTTTTCCACCGCCAGCGCGTAGGCATGCTCCTGGCACATCGGCGAGACGTAATCGAGCCGGTCGAAATAGGGCACGGCCTGCAAATAGGTTTTGTACTCGATCAGCTTTTCGGTACCGCGATGCAGCAAGCCGATATGCGGATCGGCGCGCTCGACGATCTCGCCGTCCATCTCGACGACAAGACGCAACACGCCGTGGGCCGCGGGATGCTGCGGCCCGAAATTCATCGTGAAATTGCGCAAGGATATCTCGGCCATGGCTAGTCCGCCTTGGCCTTCTCGTCGCCGGGCAGAATACCTTCCCACGGCGACAAAAAATCGAAGCTGCGGAATTCCTGAACCAGCTTCACCTTGTCGTAAACGACGCGCTTTTGCTCGTCGTCGTAGCGCACCTCGACGAATCCGGTGAGGGGAAAGTCCTTGCGCAGCGGATGGCCCTCGAAGCCGTAATCGGTGAGGAGGCGGCGCAAATCCGGATGGTCCGCGAAAAACACGCCGTACATGTCCCAGGTCTCGCGCTCGAACCAATTGGCTGCGCTGAAGATGCCGGCGACCGAGGGCACGGGCGTGGATTCGGAGGCCGGAACCTTGACCCGGATGCGAAGGTTGTGGCGCGGCGACAAGAGATTATAGACGACGTCGAAGCGCTCGGGACGGTTTGGATAATCCACCGCCGTCACGTCGAGCAGCACCTTGAACAGGCACTTGGCATCGTCGCGCAGGAAGGTCAGAAGCTTGACGATGTCCTCGCGCCCGACGCGCACGGCGAGCTCGCCCTTGGCGATTTCGACGTCGCGCACCGCAGCCCCAAGGGCCGCGCGCGCGTATTCGCCGAGGTCGCGCAATGCCGCGCTCATGACGCGTGCCGTGCGCCAGATCCGGCGTCCGGGCGTGTGGGTTCAGCGCGCAATGGTGGCCGTCCGGCGGATTTTTTTCTGCAGCTGCAAGATGCCGTAGAGCAGCGCCTCGGCGGTCGGCGGGCAGCCCGGCACGTAAACATCGACCGGCACGATCCGGTCGCAGCCGCGCACCACGGAATAGGAATAATGGTAATAGCCGCCGCCATTGGCGCAGCTGCCCATCGAGATGACCCAGCGCGGTTCGGCCATCTGGTCGTAAACCTTGCGCAAGGCCGGGGCCATCTTGTTGCACAGCGTACCCGCCACGATCATCACGTCGGACTGGCGGGGGCTTGGGCGAAAGACGACGCCGAAGCGGTCGAGATCGTAACGTGCCGCGGCGGAGTGCATCATTTCGACCGCGCAGCACGCCAAGCCGAAGGTCATCGGCCAGAGCGAACCCGTTCGCGCCCAATTCACCAGCTTGTCGAGCTGGGCCACGACGAAACCCTTTTCCTGCATTTCGATCGTCGCGCGCGCAAGGAGCGAGTCCTGCGCGGCGCCGGGCAGCAGGGGCATGACGGACGGCGGGGCGATCATTCCCATTCGAGCGCCCCCTTCTTCCACTCGTAAACGAAGCCCACGGTCAGCACGAAGAGGAAGACCATCATCGACCAGAAGCCGAACATGCCGATATCGCCGAGCGTGATCGCCCACGGAAAGAGAAAGGCGACCTCAAGATCGAAGATGATAAACAGGATCGCGACCAGATAGAACCGCACATCGAACCGGCTGCGCGCATCGCCGAAGGCCTCGAAGCCGCATTCATAGGCCGAGAGCTTTTCCGAATAGGGACGCTGGCGCGCGAGGATGTAGGACGCGAGTAATGCCGCTCCGGCCAATCCCGACGCTATGCCGAGAAAGATCAGGATGGGCAGGTACTGCAAGAGCATCTCTTCCACGGCCGCCCCTCGCGCTTCGGGCACCCGCCGGCCGCCGAAATCCCAAAAAGTCCAGGAATCCCAAGACCTTTGGCAGCATAGGGGTGGGGCCATTCGTTTACATCAGGCCACCGCGTCCGGCAAGCGAATAAGGCCGGTTTTCCCGTGTGCCCGACCGCGGCCGGGCACGGGGTCGGGCCGGCGTAAAGGTTCTAAGAATTCCCAAAGATTGACGGAAAAGGCGGACAGAGCCGGATAGCGAGGAATGGCGGGAGCGACGGGACTCGAACCCGCGACCTCCGGCGTGACAGGCCGGCGCTCTAACCAACTGAGCTACACCCCCGTTGCAGGGCCTCCGCAGCGGAACGCGGGCTGTACTTTACGCCCCATGGATAGTCAAGCAAAGCCGCGCCGAGAATCTGTGCGATTCATCCGCGGCGCGCAACTTCCGGCAATTCCCGCCCCACGCGGCACCGCCGTGGCGGGGGCTGGCGAGTGCTGCGGGAAAGTGGTGGGCGATGAAGGTCTCGAACCTCCGACCCTCTGCGTGTAAAGCAGATGCTCTACCAACTGAGCTAATCGCCCGTATCGCTGATCGGCCCGTATCGCCGATCGCCCGTGTCGCGGCGACGATACGCGTCTCAATTCACCGCCGCCCGCAAATGCTTGCCCGCGCGAAATCTGGGCCGACGGGTCGCGGCGACCGCGATTTTTGCGCCGGTGCGCGGATTGTGGCCGAGGGATGCCTTCCGGCGATGCCATCCGGCGCCCCACGGAAAACGTACCGAAGCCCACGATGCGCACGACCTCGCCCTTTTTCATCGCCGCGACGATGCACGCGAGCAGACATTCCACGATCGCCGCGGCGTCCGCCTTCGGCATGCGACGATTTTTGGCGAGGGTGGCGATCAGTCCGGCCTTGTTCACGTCTTCCCCCGGCGCTCGCACCCGAGCGAGTCGTCACCCCAGCCGCCGATCGGGAATGGCCGGCAAGACCGTCGAGGCCGAAGCGGACGCTCAGTGCGTCACGACCTCGCCAGTCGCCGGTACCGTCGGCTTCTCCGCAGCCGCGACCGCGCCGTGCTCCTCCGACCAAGCGATCGGCGTGAGCGGGCCGCACAGCGCGTGCAAGAGCACCTCGTCGGCGGTCCCGACGGCGACGATTT
Organism: Rhizobium sp. Q54; assembly: GCA_945860095.1. GTDB lineage: Bacteria > Pseudomonadota > Alphaproteobacteria > CADEGL01 > CADEGL01 > CAMAPP01. Next base: position 18,519 of record CAMAPP010000062.1, read on the forward strand.
CCAGGTCCCGCTTCACATTGTCCGGAATCTCCGAGAGGTCTTTCTCGTTGTCCTTCGGGATGAGGACCTTGGTGATGCCGCCGCGCAACGCGGCCAGGAGCTTTTCCTTGAGACCGCCGATCGGCAACACCCGGCCGCGCAGCGTGATCTCGCCCGTCATGGCCACATCCTTGCGCACCGGAATCCCGGTCAGCACGGAAACGATGGCCGAGATCATGGCGATGCCGGCGGACGGACCGTCCTTGGGGGTGGCGCCCTCGGGCACGTGGACGTGGA
>CAMAPP010000063.1 GCA_945860095.1 Rhizobium sp. Q54
GAACTCGACATCCGCGGCCTGACGGCCGATTCGCGGAAGGTCAAACCCGGCTATCTGTTCGCGGCACTTGCCGGCGCACGGCAGGACGGACGCGCCTTCATCGCGGACGCGCTCGCCCGGGGTGCTGTCGCCGTCCTCGCCCGGCCCGAGCACGCCCGCGATTTCGCCGGCATCCCGCTCGTCGCCGCCGACAATCCCCGCCGCGCGCTCGCGCGCATGGCCGCGCGTTTCCACGGCGCGCAGCCGCGCCACATCGCCGCCGTCACCGGCACCAACGGCAAGACCTCGACCGTCGCGTTCGCGCGCCAGATTTGGACGCGTCTCGGCCACCGTGCGGCAAGCCTCGGCACGCTCGGCGTCCAGGCGCCGGGCTGGCACGCCGAGCACGGGCTGACCACGCCCGACCCGGTGGCGCTGCACGAAACCCTCGCGCGCCTGGCGGGCGAAGGCGTGGACCACGCGGCGATGGAAGCCTCGAGTCACGGCCTCGACCAATTCCGTCTCGACGGCGTGGCGGTAACGGTCGCGGCATTCACCAATTTGACGCGCGATCATCTCGATTATCACGGCACGATGGACGCCTACCGGGCGGCGAAATTGCGCCTGTTCGCCGAACTCGCGGCGCGCGGCGGCACGGCCGTCGTCAACGCGGATGCCGCCGAAGCCAGACCCTTCCTGGAAGAAGCCGCGGCGCGCGGCCTCGGCCTTATCGATTACGGCCGGCACGCCCATGCGCTGCGTCTGATCGCGTGCGAACCCCGGCCCGACGGCCAAGGGCTGGTCATCGAATGGCGCGGCGCGCGGCGCCCAATCGCCCTGCCGCTCGTCGCCGAGTTCCAAGCCTACAACGCGCTGTGCGCCGCCGGAATCGCGATCGCCTCGGGCGAGGTTCCCGAACGCGTGTTCGACGCCTTGGCCGCGCTCGAGGGCGTGCCCGGCCGGGCCGAACGCGCCGCCACGCTCGCCTGCGGCGCTGCGATCTATATCGACTATGCCCATACGCCCGATGCGCTCGAAAACATCCTGCACGCGCTGCGCCCGCACGCGCGCGGCCGGCTGCTCGTCGTCTTCGGCTGCGGCGGCGACCGCGACGCCGGCAAGCGGCCGATCATGGGCGAAATCGCCGCGCGCCTTGCCGATCTCGCGGTCGTCACCGACGACAACCCGCGCGGCGAGGACCCGGCCGCCATTCGCGCCGAGGTGATGGCGTGCTGTCCGGGCGCGCGGAACATCGGCTCCCGTGCCGCGGCCATCGACTGGACGGTGCGCCGGCTCGAAGCGGGCGACGTGCTGGTGATCGCCGGCAAGGGTCACGAACGCACGCAAACGATCGGCGATGCGGTTCTACCCTTCGACGACGGCGCCCATGCACGCGCCGCCGTCGCGCGCGCGGAGGGACGCGTATGAGCGCGCAATCGACTTCCGATATCCTGTGGACCGCCGAGCAAGTCGTCGCGGCGACGGGCGGCCGAGCGACCGCACCGTTCGCGGCGACAGGCGTGTCGATCGACAGCCGCACGCTTCTTCCCGGCGATCTGTTCGTCGCGCTCAAAGGCCCCAATTTCGACGGCCACGCCTTTGCCGCCAGGGCCTTCGCCGCAGGTGCCGCCGCCGCGCTCGTTGCGCGCCGGCCCGATGATGTTCCCGGCGATGCGCCGCTCGTCCATGTGGGCGATGTGGAACGCGCGCTCGATGCGCTCGGCCACGCCGCGCGTGCGCGCGCGTGCGCCAAGGTCATCGCCGTGACAGGCAGCGTCGGCAAGACCGGCACCAAGGATATGCTGGCCGCCGCCCTCGGCGCCCAGGCCAAGACCGCCGCCACATCCGGAAACCTCAACAACCAATGGGGCCTGCCGCTCACCCTCGCGCGCCTACCGGCGGACGCGGTCTATGCCGCGATCGAGCTGGGCATGAATCACCCGGGCGAGATTTTGCGCCTCACGAAAATCGCGCGCCCCGATATCGCGATCATCACGACCATCGCGGCGGTCCACCTCGAGAATTTCGAGTCCGTGTTCGAAATCGCCGAGGCCAAGGCCGAAATTTTCGCTTCGATGGCGGGCGGCACGGCCGTGCTCAATCGCGACAACCCGTATTTCCCCGTACTTGCCTGCATCGCGGCCGGGCACGGCGTCGCGCGCATCGTGGGTTTCGGCGCCCATCCCGAGGCACAGGTCCGACTCGAGCATTGCACGCTCGGCACCGAGAGCAGCCAGATCACCGCCACGATTCGCGGCCGGCGCATCGACTATTCGCTCGCCGTTCCCGGTCGCCATTGGGCGATCAACTCGCTCGCGGCGCTCGCCGCAATCGGCGCCGCGGGGGCGGACGTGGACGCGGCGGCGCGCGCCATGGGCGACTTTTCCGGCCTTGCCGGTCGCGGGCAGCGCCTCGCGGTCGCCCGCGAAGGCGGCTTCGATCTCATCGACGAAAGCTACAACGCCAGCCCGACCTCGATGCGCGCCGCGTTCGAGGTCCTGGGGCGGGCGCGGCCGCGCGCGGGCGGGCGCCGCATCGTGGTGCTCGGCGACATGTTCGAATTGGGTCCGCAGGCCGAAGCCATGCACGCGGCACTCGCCGATTCGATTCTATGCGCGGGCATCGATCTAGTTTTCACCGCCGGCCCCATGATGGCCGCTCTGTCGCGCGCCCTGCCCGCGAACGTGCGCGGCGCCCACCGCGAGGACGCGGCCGCGCTCGCACCGGTCGTGTCCGAGGCCGTGCACGAAGGCGACATCGTCACGGTCAAGGGTTCGCGCGGAATGCGCATGGAACGGGTCGTCGCGGCCTTGCGCGGCTCGGAAGCCGCAGCGCACTGAGGTCAGGATGCTCTACAACCTCCTCGTACCGTTCGCGCCCGAGTTTGGCCCGCTCAACCTATTCCGCTATCTCACGTTTCGCACCGGCGGCGCGGTGATCACCGCGCTCGTATTCAGCTTCATGCTGGGGCCCCATGTCATCGCCTGGCTCAAGAGCCGCCAGGGCGAGGGCCAGCCTATTCGCTCCGATGGCCCGCCGAGCCACATTTTACGCAAGAAGGGCACGCCGACGATGGGCGGGCTGCTGATTCTCGTCGTGATGATCATCAGCACGGTGCTGTGGGCGGATATCGCCAACGGCTATATCTGGGCGGTACTTCTGGTCGCCGTCGGCTTCGGCGCGATCGGTTCGATCGACGACTACATGAAGCTCGCCCGGCGCCACCATCGCGGCATCTCGGGGCGGTGGAAAATACTGCTTCAGATCGCCATCGCCGCGGCGGCGACGATCTGGATCGCCTCGCTCACGGGCCCCGCCCTGGCCGATCGCCTGGCCGTGCCCTTCCTCAAGTCGGTGCTCATCGATCTCGGCTGGTTTTTCGTGCCCTTCGCGGTGTTCGTGATCGTCGGCACGTCGAACGCCGTCAACCTGACCGACGGCCTGGACGGCCTGGCGATCGTACCGGTCATGATCGCCGCCGGCGTGTTCGCCCTGATCGCCTATCTCGCCGGCAATGCGGTGTTCGCCAATTATCTGCAAATCAATCACGTGCCCGGCACGGGCGAATTGGCCGTGCTGTGCGGCGCGCTGATCGGCGCGGGCCTGGGCTTTCTCTGGTTCAATGCGCCCCCCGCCATGGTGTTCATGGGCGATACGGGCTCGCTGTCGATGGGCGGCGCGCTCGGCGCGATCGCGGTCGTGACGAAGCACGAACTGGTTCTGGCCATCGTCGGCGGGTTGTTCGTGCTCGAGACGGTCTCCGTGATCGTCCAGGTTGTCTCGTTCAAGCTCACGGGCAAGCGCGTGTTCCGCATGGCGCCGCTGCACCACCATTTCGAGCAGAAGGGCTGGGCCGAGCCGACCATCGTCATCCGCTTCTGGATCATCGCCTCCATCCTCGCCCTCGCGGGCTTGGCGACGCTCAAGCTGCGGTGACGCGATGATCGAACTCCCCTTCCTCTCGGGCAAGCGCATCGCGGTCATGGGTCTGGCCCGCTCGGGCATCGCCACCGCGCGCGCCCTGGCCGCCGCGGGCGCCGAGGTGGTTTCCTGGGACGACGGCGCCGAGTCGCGCGCGCGCGCGCAAGCGGCGGGCATCGGCGTCCGCGATCTCGCGGACGCCGATTGGACGCGTTTCGAGATGCTGGTGCTCAGCCCCGGCATTGCCCACGCCCATCCCAAACCGCATCCGGTCGCGGCGGCCGCGCGGGCGGGCGGCTGCCCCATCGTGTCGGACATCGAATTGCTGTGGCGCGCGCGGCGCGCGGCGCGCTTCATCGCCATCACGGGCACCAACGGGAAATCGACGACCACGACGCTTATCGGGCACGTTCTTTCCAAGGCGGGCCTCGCGGTTGCGATCGGCGGCAATCTCGGCACGCCGGCTCTCGAGTTGGCGCCGCTCGGCGCGGGCGGCGTTTACGTCATCGAGATCTCGTCCTATCAGCTCGAAATCACGCCCTCGGCGGTATTCGACATAGCCGTACTGCTCAACATCACGCCCGACCATCTCGACCGCCACGGCACCATGGCCGGGTACGTCGGCGCCAAGCGACTGGTCTTCCGCGGCCAAGGCGAAAACGCGACGGCCATCGTCGGCATCGACGATGCCCATTGCCGCCGCGCGCGCGCCGATCTCGCGGCGCGCGGAAGCCAGCGCGTGATTCCGATTTCCGCCTTCGACGGCGCCGCGGGCGGCGTGTTCGCCAACGGGCAATGGCTGATCGACGATCTCGACCGCCTGGCGCGCCCAGCGGCCGATCTGTCGCGCGCCCGCGCCCTGCCCGGCGCGCATAACAGCCAGAACGCCGCCGCCGCCTATGCCGTCGCCCGCGCGCTCGAAATCGACCGCGGCACGGCGGCCCAGGCGCTGCTCGATTTTCCCGGCCTCGTCCACCGCCAGGAATCGGTCGCGGTCATGGGCGGCGTGCGCTACGTCAACGACAGCAAGGCGACCAATGCCGCCGCCACCGCACGTGCGCTCGAAGCCTATGAGAACATCTATTGGATCGCCGGCGGCGTGCCCAAGGAAGGCGGCATCGAGCCCTTGGCGGCGTTGTTCGGGCGCGTCGCCCGCGCCTTCCTGATCGGCCAGGCAGCGGACGGCTTCGCGCGCACGCTCGACGGTCGGGTGCCGTTCGGCCGCTACACCTCGCTCGAAGCGGCGCTCGAAGCGGCGCACAAAGCGGCGCAAGCCGCCGCGCGCAAGCCCGCCGTGGTTCTGTTGTCGCCGGCCTGCGCCTCGTTCGACCAATTCAAGGATTTCGAGGCGCGCGGCGATGCGTTCCGCGCAGCCGTGAACCGCCTGGCGTCCGCCCCGCAAGCGGAGGCGCGCGCATGAACCCATTCGCCCGCAACGATACCGGCGCGCTCGGCCGATGGTGGTGGACCGTCGATCGCTGGACGCTCGCGGCGCTCGCCGCCCTGCTCGCGATCGGCACGCTTTTGACGCTCGCGGCATCGCCCGCGGTCGCCGCGCGCATCGGCCTCGATTCCTTGTACTTCGTGCGCCGCCAGATCATGTACCTGCCGCTCGCGATCACCGTTCTGGTCGGCGTCTCGCTCTTGCCGGCGCGCGAGATCCGCCGGGTGGCGGCGATCACCTTCCTTTTCGGACTCATTCTCATGGCGCTCACGCCCGTGTTCGGCCACGAGATCAAAGGTGCAAAACGCTGGCTCGCGCTGGGGCCGTTCTCGATTCAGCCGAGCGAATTCGTGAAGCCCGCCTTCGCCGTGGTCGCGGCCTGGATGTTCGCCGCCGGAAGCGCCCAGGCGGCCATTCCGGGCCGGTTGATTTCGACGGGATTGTTTCTCGTCGTGCTCGCGCTTTTGGCGCGCCAGCCCGATTTCGGCATGGTCGTGGTCGTTTCTGCCGTGTGGTTCACCCAGTTTTTCCTCGCCGGGCTATCGCTCGTCTGGGTGGTGGCGCTCGGTCTGTGCGGGGCGGGGGGTATCGTCGTTGCCTATCTGACGATGCCCCACGTCGCGAGCCGCATCGACCGCTTCCTCGATCCCGCCTCTGGCGACACTTTTCAAGTTTCGACCGCGCTCGAGGCCTTTGCCTCGGGTCGCTGGTTCGGTCGCGGCCCGGGCGAGGGCAGCGTGAAATCGATCATCCCGGACGCGCACGCGGATTTCGTTTTCGCGGTCGCGGCCGAGGAATTCGGCCTGTTCGCCTGCCTGGCCCTCGTCGCGCTGTTCGGCTTCGTGGTCTTGCGGGGCTTTTGGCGCCTGTTGCGCGAAACCGATCTGTTCGTGCTGCTGGCCACCGCGGGTCTGCTGACGCAGTTCGGCCTGCAAGCCTTCGTCAACATGGCCTCGACCCTTTCCCTCATGCCGACCAAGGGCATGACCCTGCCCTTCATCAGCTATGGCGGCTCGTCCTTGCTCGCCCTCGCCTTCGCCATGGGCATGGTGCTCGGTCTCATGCGCCGCCGCCCCTTGCACGCGGGCAGGTCATGAGCGGCGCGCGCACCGTCGCCCTGGCGGCAGGCGGCACGGGTGGACATCTGTTTCCAGCCGTCTCGCTGGCGCACGCGCTTCTAGCCCGCGGCGCGCATCCGATTTTGGTGACCGACCGGCGCGGCGCGGCGTTGCCCGCCGAGCTTGCGGCGCTCGAAACCCATCGCGTGCGCGCGGGCGGTATCGCCAGCGGCACGCTGTGGCACCGATTGGGCGGCCTTGTCGAAATCCTCTTCGGCATTTTCGAGGCGCGCCGCCTGTTTTCGCGCCTGATGCCCGGCGCCGCCATCGGCTTTGGCGGCTATGCCTCGGTGCCGTCCCTGCTGGCGGCGATGCGCGCGGGCGTGCCGACGATGATTCACGAACAGAACGCCGTTCTCGGGCGGGCCAATCGTCTTTTGGCCCCGCGCGTCGACCGCATCGCCACCGCCTTCGCCGAGGTGGCCGGGCTGCGCGCGGCAGACAAGAGCAAGGTGCGCCGCACCGGCAATCCCGTCCGGCCGGAGATCGCCGCCATGGTCGGCGCGTCCTATGTCGCGCCCACCTCCGCCGGCCCACTGAACCTTCTCGTATTCGGCGGCAGCCAGGGCGCCGCCATCTTCTCGCGCGTCGTTCCCCAAGCGGTCGCGGCTTTGCCCGCGTCGTTGCGCGCGCGCATTCGCATCGCCCAGCAATGCCGCGCCGAGAATCTCGACGAAGCCGCCGCCGCCTACCGCGCGCACGGCCAAACGGCCGAGGTGAGCGCCTTTTTCACCGACATGCCGCGGCGCTTTGCCTGGGCGCATTTGGTGATGGCCCGGGCCGGCGCCTCGACGACGGCCGAGCTGGCCTGCGCGGGGCGCCCGGCGATTCTCGTTCCGTATGCGGCGTCGGCCGACGATCACCAAACCGCGAACGCGCGCGCCATCGTGCGCGCGGGCGGCGCGTGGTTGCTGTCCGAGGCCGAATTGACGCCGTCGCGCCTAGCCGCCGAGCTCGAAGCACGCCTGTCCGACGCGGACGGCCTCGCGGCCGCCGCCACGCGCGTCGCGGCCCTGGCCAAGCCGCGCGCCGCCGAGGCGCTCGCCGATTCGGTCATGGAATTGCTTGACGCCGAGAGGAGGGCCGCATGAGGGCGCTGCCTCTCGAGATCGGCACCATCCATTTCGTCGGCATCGGCGGCATCGGCATGAGCGGCATCGCCGAGGTGCTGCTCAATCTCGGCTACCGCGTCCAAGGCAGCGACCAAAGCGACAACGCCAACGTCAAGCGCCTGGCCAAGCTCGGTATCAAGACCTTTCTCGGCCACCGCGCGGAAAACCTCGGCGACGCGGCCGTCGTCGTCGTGTCCTCGGCGGTCAAGAGCGATAACCCCGAACTCGCCGCCGCGCGCGCGTGCCTGCTGCCCGTGGTGCGGCGCGCGGAGATGCTGGGCGAGCTCATGCGCCTCAAGTGGTCGATCGCGGTTGGCGGCACGCACGGCAAAACCACGACGACCTCGATGATAGGCGCCATGCTCGATGCCGCGAGCCTCGACCCCACGGTCATCAATGGCGGCATCATCAACGCCTACGGCACGAACGCACGCCTGGGCGCCGGGGACTGGATGGTCGTCGAATCGGACGAGTCCGACGGCAGCTTCACCAAGCTGCCCGCGGTGATCGCCGTGGTCACGAACATGGACCCCGAGCACATGGAGCATTACGGCACCTTCGATGCCGTGCGCCGGGCCTATGACATCTTCGTCTCGAACATTCCCTTTTACGGCTTCGCGGTGCTGTGCATCGATCACCCCGAAGTTCAAGCCATGATTCCGCGTGTCTCCGACCGGCGGATCGTGTCGTACGGCTTCAGCCCCCAAGCCGATATCCGCGCGGTCGATGTGCGCATGGACGCCTCGGGCGGGCATTTCGATGTCGTCGCAACCGACCGCGCGAGCGGCGCGATCCGGACGATCACGGGCCTCGCTTTGCCCATGATGGGCCGGCACAACGTGCAGAATTCGCTCGCCGCCGTCGCGATCGCGGTCGAGATGGGCATCGACGACGACACCATCCGCCGGGCGCTGACCAATTTCAGCGGCGTAAAGCGCCGCTTCACCCGCACGGGCGAGGCCGGCGGCGTCGGCGTGGTCGACGATTACGGCCACCACCCAGTTGAGATCAAAGCCGTGCTGGCGGCCGCCCGCCAGGCGACGTCCGGCCAGGTGATCGCGGTCGTGCAGCCCCATCGCTACACGCGCCTGGCCTCGCTGTTCGAGGATTTCTGCACCTGCTTCAACGACGCCGACGCCGTGATCGTCGCCGAAGTCTATGGCGCGGGCGAGACGCCCATCGCCGGCGCCGATCGCGATACCCTGGTCGAAGGCTTGCGCCGCCACGGCCACCGCAATGTCCAGCCCTTGGCCGGCCGCGAGGCCTTGGCCGAATCGGTCGCGGCGCTGGCGCGGCCGGGCGATCTGGTCGTGTGCTTGGGCGCGGGCGACATTACCTATTGGGCGCAGGCCCTGCCGGGCGAGCTCGACGCGCTCAATGCCGGCCGCCGCCGCGCCGGGGGCGGCGCATGATGGCGGCGCTCGCCGCGCCGAGACTGATCGAACGCCTGCCGCGCGTGCGCGGCCGCTACAGCGAAGGCGCGGCCCTCGCGCGCAGCACCTGGTTCGGCGTGGGCGGCCCGGCCGAAATCATGTTCCGCCCGGCCGATGAAGACGATCTCGCGCATTTCCTGGCCCAGAGGCCGGATGACGTACCGGTCGTTGCGATCGGCGTCGGCTCGAACCTGCTCGTGCGCGACGGCGGCGTGCCGGGCGTGGTCGTTCGCCTGGGTCAAGGATTCGTCGATATCGAAGTCGCGGGCACGGACGTGCGCGCGGGCGCGGGCGCGCTCGATGGCAATGTGGCCATCGTTGCCGGCGATGGCGGCGTGGCGGGTCTCGAATTTCTCTCGGGGATTCCGGGCACCATCGGCGGGGCGCTGCGCATGAATGCGGGCGCCTATGGCCGCGAGATCAAGGATGTTCTCGTACGCGCCGACGCGCTCGACGGCCGGGGCAGGCGGGTTTCGGCGAGCGCGGCGGAACTCGGCATGGCCTATCGCCGGACAGCGGCGCCCGAGGACTGGATTTTCGTCGCCGCCACGCTCAAGGGCGCCGCCGGCGACCGCCAGGCAATCCATGCGCGCATGGCCGAGATCGCGCGCGAGCGCGAGGCCACCCAGCCCATCCGCGCGCGCACCGGCGGCAGCACCTTCAAAAACCCGCCCGGCCACAAGGCCTGGGAGCTCATCGAGCAAGCGGGTTGTCGTGGCTTGGCGCGCGGCGGCGCGATGGTTTCGGAGAAGCACTGCAATTTTCTTATCAATACCGGCGGCGCGACGGCGAACGATCTCGAAAGCCTCGGCGAGGACGTGCGCGCCCGCGTGCGCGCCGCGTGTGGCATCGCGCTCGAATGGGAAATCAAGCGCATCGGCGCGCCGGGGATGGCCGCATGAAGCTCTCGATCCTCGTTCTCAAGGGCGGCTGGTCGGCGGAACGCGAGGTTTCGCTCGTGAGCGGCGCCGCGGTCGCCAAGGCGCTGGCCGAGCGCGGCCACGATGTGCGCGCCTACGACGTGACGCGCGACATCCCCGCCTTGCTCGCCCAGCTCTCGCCCAGGCCCGACGCTGTGTTCAACGCGCTCCACGGCCGCTACGGCGAGGACGGCCGCATGCAGGCCATCCTCGACATCATGGGCATCCCCTACACCCATTCCGGCGTCCTCGCCTCGGCGCTGGCGATGAACAAGCCCATGGCCAAGCGCCTGTTCGCCGATGCCGGCATTCCCTGCCCCGAGGGCCGGGTGGTCGGACGCAAGGAAGCCTTCGCCGCCCACACCATGCCCCGACCCTACGTGATGAAGCCGCTCGATGAAGGCTCCAGCGTCGGCGTTCGCATCGTGCGCGAGGGCGACAATCTGCCGCCCGAGGATTGGACGTTCGGCGAGGAGGTGCTGGTCGAGCGCTTCATTCCCGGGCGCGAAATCACCGTCGCGGTGATGGGCGACCGCGCGCTCGCGGTGACCGAACTGCGGCCGCGCTCGGGCTTTTACGATTACGACTCCAAATATACCAGCGGCCTGACCGACCATTTGATTCCGGCGCCGTTGCCCAAGACCGCCTACGAGGAAGCGCTCGATCTGTCGCTGCGCGCACACCGGGCGCTTGGCTGCCGGGGCGTGAGCCGCGCGGATCTGCGCTACGACGACACCGGACCCGGCCGCTTCTATCTGCTCGAGGTCAACACCCAGCCCGGCATGACGCCGCTCTCGCTCGTGCCCGAACAAGCCGCCCATCTCGGCATCTCGTTCGGCGAGCTCTGTCAGTGGATGGTGGAGAACGCGCGATGCGAAGCCTGATGGCCCCGTTCGCGTCGTCCAAACCCGTCTCGCCAGCGCGCCGGCGCGCGAGGCGCGCGGCCGGACGGCGCGCCTGGCTGGCGTTGGCGCTTGCCTTGCCCGCATTGGCGATCGCGGGCGGCGCCACATGGCTGTGGCGGAGCGGCGCGGTCGCTTCCGCCGCCCAATCGGCCGCGCGGGACATGGCCGAGTTCGGCGCGCGTTTCGGCCTTGCGATCACGGAGGTCTCGCTCGAGGGCCGGGAAAACGCCGATCGCGGGGACATCCTCGCGGCGCTTCAAATCGAGCGCGGCTTGGCGCTGTTCGCGTTCGATCCGCACGAAGCCAAGCGGCGCCTCGAAGCCCTGCCTTGGGTCGCGCATGCCGCCGTCGAACGGCGCGCGCCCGCCGCGATCCACGTGCAGATCGTCGAACGCAAGCCCTTCGCGCTTTGGCAACAAGACCGCCGTCTGGCGGTCGTTGACCGCGCCGGTGTGGTCCTCGCCGAGCGCAATCTCGAGCGTTTTGGCGATCTGCTGCTTCTGGTCGGCCACGACGCGCCGCGGCGCGCGAGCGAGCTACTTGAGATCATCGCGACCGAACCCGAGCTCGCGCGGCGCGTGACGGCGGCGGTGCGGGTCGGCGGAAGGCGCTGGAACGTCCTACTCGACGACGCGATCGAAGTGAAGCTGCCCGAGGAGGAGGTCGTCGCGGCCTGGAACCGCCTGGCGCGGCTTGAGCGCGCGAACGGCCTGCTGGCCCGCGACATCTCGGCCATCGATCTGCGCCTGTCCGACCGCCTAATGGTCACGTTGTCGAACGAATTGCCCGTCAAGCCCCGGCCGGACAAGCGCGCGGGCAAGGACTTCGAAACGTGAACCCAGGATGCCCGCCATGAGCAAGACCCGCGCCGGAATCGTCGCCGCGCTCGATGTCGGCAGCACCAAGGTGTGCTGCTTCATCGCGCGCGCCGATTCGAGCGGCATCCGCGTGACCGGAATCGGCCACCAAATGTCGAAGGGCGTGCGCAGCGGCACCATCGTCGATATGGACGCGGCGGAAATCTCGATCCGCAACGCCGTGCATGCCGCCGAGCAGATGTCGGGCGAGACCATCGAGAAGGTAATGGTCGGCGTGTCCTGCGGCAATCCGGCCTCGCGCACGGTGGCGGTCGAGGTCTCGATCGACGGCTACGAAATCGGCGACGACGAAGTCTCGCGCGCCCTGCGCCAAGGTTACCAGAGTGCTGGCGCCTCCGAGCGCGACCTGCTGCACATGATCCCCGTCGGCTTCACCCTCGACGGCGCGCGCGTCTCCGATCCACGCGGCATGTACGGCGACAGGCTGGGCGCGAGTCTGCACGTCATCACCGCGAACGGCAGCGCTGTCCGCAATCTCGCGACCTGCGTCGAGCGCTGCCACCTCGAGGTCGAGGGTTTCGTCGTGTCGCCCTACGCCTCGGGCCTGGCAACGCTGGTGCCCGACGAGTTGGATCTCGGCGCCACGGTCGTGGACATGGGCGGGGGCACCACCTCGCTGGCCGTGTTCTACGGCGGCGAGGCGATCCACATCGACATCATTCCACTCGGCGGTGGGCACGTGACCAGCGACATCGCGCGCGGCCTGTCGACGCCGCTCGCCGCCGCCGAACGCATCAAGACGCTGTACGGCAACGCCATGCCGCTGCCCTCCGACAATCGCGAGTTCGTCGACGTGCCGCAGATCGGCGAAACCGAGCACACCCAAGCCCACCACGTCCCGAAATCGGTGCTGGTCGGCATCATCCAGCCGCGCCTCGAGGAGATCTTCGAGCTCGTGCGCTCGCGCCTGGAGGCCAGCGGCTTCGATCGCTTTGCCGGAAGGCGCCTGGTGCTGACCGGCGGGGCAAGCCAATTGCCCGGTGCCGCCGATGTGGCCGCGCGGGTGCTCGACAAGCAAATCCGCCTGAGCCGCCCGACGCGCCTGGCCGCGATCGCCGAGGCGACCGGCGGCCCCGCCTTCGCAACATGCGCGGGCCTGCTGACCCACATGGTGACCAAACCCCCGGCGCCCCAACGGCGCCTGCCCGTATCGGCCAAGAACGGGCACGGCCTCGCGGGACGCTTCGGCACGTGGTTGAGGGAGAATTTCTGATGCGAGGACGATCCGAAATGAAAACCTGAGACCGCGGAATGAAAAAGATTTCCAAAACTTGGACCGCACCACGGAGGCAAACATGACGCTCAACATCACGATGACTCGACCGATCCAGGACTTGAAGCCACGCATCGTCGTGGTCGGCGTCGGCGGCGCCGGTGGCAATGCCGTCGAGAACATGATTCATTCCGCGCTTGAGGGCGTGGAGTTCCTGGTCTGCAACACCGACGCCCAGGCGCTCGCCTTGTCGGCCGCGACGAAGAAAATCCAGCTTGGCCTGACCGTGACCCAGGGTTTGGGCGCGGGCTCGCGGCCCGATATCGGCCGCGCGGCGGCCGAGGAAGGCATCGACGAAATCGTCGAGCATCTGCAAGGCGCCAACATGGTGTTCATCACCGCCGGCATGGGCGGCGGCACCGGCACGGGCGCGGGCCCAGTGATCGCGCGCGCGGCACGCGAGATGGGCGTGCTGACGGTCGGCGTGGTCACGAAGCCCTTCCACTTCGAGGGCCAGCACCGCATGAATGTGGCCGAGACGGGCATCGAGGAGCTGACCCAGTACGTCGATACCCTGATCATCATTCCGAACCAAAATCTGTTCCGCGTCGCCAACGAAAAGACGACGTTCGCCGACGCCTTCAAGATGGCGGACGACGTGCTCTATTCGGGCGTGCGCGGCGTCACCGATCTCATGGTGATGCCGGGTCTGATCAATTTGGACTTCGCCGATATCCGCACGGTCATGGCGGAGATGGGCAAGGCCATGATGGGCACGGGCGAAGCCAGCGGCGAGCGGCGAGCGCTGGAAGCGGCCGAGGCGGCGATTTCCAACCCGCTGCTCGAGGACATCACGATGAAGGGCGCCAAGGGCGTGCTCATCAACATCACCGGCGGACTCGACATGACGTTGTTCGAGGTCGACGAGGCCGCGAACCGGATCCGCGACGAAGTGGACCCGGAAGCGAACATCATCTTCGGCTCGACCTTCGACGAAAATCTCGAAGGCCAGATGCGGGTCTCGGTGGTTGCGACCGGCATCGATGTCGCCCACATGGTCATGCCAAAACCGGCCCGCCAGCCGACCCTGATCGCCGATGGCGGCCGTCGCTTGCAACGCATGGCCAACGAAGGCGAGGCGGGCGCCATCGCCGCCCTGGCCGCGGCGCTGACCGTGGCGCCCGCGCCCAAGCCGGCACCTTCGGCCAAATTGGCAGCCGCCATGGCGGAAACCGAGATCGCGCCAGCCGCCCCAGCCCAGGCCCCGATCCAGGCCCCGATCCAGGCCATGGACGACGCGTTCGCAGTCCGTCCCACCGCCTCGGCCCCCGAAACCCCGGTCGAAGTCCCCGCCGAGGGCAAGGTCCAGGTCTCGGTCCCGCCGTCCGCCGCCGCCAGCCCGGCGCCCCGCTCGACCTTCATCCCGCCACGCCCGGTCGAGCCGGGCAATCGCCGGATGCCCGAGGCGGGGACCGCCAACCCGTTCACGACCGCCGATCTGGTCAATGCGGGTCCCGTGCCGGAAAAGCCGCGCAGAGGCGGGCTGAGTTCCCTGTTCAACCGGGCAACCGGCGGCGGGGAACGCAAGACCGCCAGCGCCCCGAAAGCGCTGGTTACCCCCGTACCACAGCAGCCGAGATTGGAGGGGATGGACCCGAAGGACCGGATCAAGATGCCCGAGCCCGAGGACGATCTGTTGGAAATTCCGACATTCTTGCGCCGGCAAGCCAATTGAGCCCCGCAAGCGCTGTAACAGCCCGAAAGCGCTGTAACAGACGGTAACAATTAGTGATTTGAGTGCTCCTGGGGGGCTTGTTACACCTCCGGAGCACTCGCGGATAACGGGTGCCGGGGCTCGTTCGTACCTTATTAATCGGTGATTGATTGGTGCGTACGCGTACCCGAAAAACTCGGTCGAGCGGTGTTTTGCGCATCGGCCGGCATGGGAACTGGAGAGCCTAGCGGAACCGGAGGGGTAAAGGCCCCAAGGGTTTCGGCGGACCGCACAATGGGTGCGGACTGTGAAAACAAGGTTAAGACAGGGTAAGACAAGCATGACCGCACGATACGACGGCGCCTCCGCGGTACAGCAAGGCACCTTGCGCGCCTCGGTCGGCTGTTCGGGCACGGGCCTGCACAGCGGTCGGCAGATCGCCATGAGCTTCCATCCGGCGGCGCCGAACACGGGCATCGTATTTCGGCGCACGGACGCGCGCGGCGCGATCATCCCGGCCAATTGGCGCCATGTGGTCGACACGCGCCTGTGCAGCGTCATCGCCAATGCCGACGGCGTGCGCGTCGGCACCATCGAACACGCCATGGCCGCGCTTGCCGGCACCGGCATCGACAATATCCGCATCGATATCGACGGCCCGGAAGTGCCGGCGATGGACGGCAGTTCCGCGCCCTTCGTGGCGATGATCGAGCGGGCCGGCATCGCACGCCAAGGCGTCGCCCGCCGGGCGATCGAGGTTTTGAAGGCGGTCTACGCCGCCGACGGCGCGGCGCACGCGGAGCTGGCGCCCGCGGACATGTTCACGGTCAGTTGCGCGATCGACTTCGACACGCCGGCGATCAACCGCCAAGCGCGTACGGTCACGCTGATGAACGGCGCCTTCAAGTCCGAGCTGTGCCGCGCGCGCACGTTCGGCTTCGAGCACGAGGTCGAGCAATTGCGCAAGATGGGCCTCGCGCGCGGCGGCTCGCTGGAAAACGCCATCGTCATCGGCCAAGACCGCATCTTGAACGCGGACGGCCTGCGCTACGACGACGAGTTCGTGCGCCACAAAATCCTCGACTGCGTGGGCGATCTCTATCTGGCCGGCGGGCCGATCCTCGGCCATTTCAGCGGCCACCGCTCGGGCCACGCGCTCAATCATCAAGTGCTGCAAAACCTGTTCGCGGACGCGACGGCTTGGCGCTTTACGACCTTGCGCAAGCCCGCCGTCCGCGCCGCCAAGCGTCCCGAGTTGCGTCTGGCCACGGCGGTTCACTAAAACGCGCCTGGTTCATGGCGCCGTCGGCCGCCGAGCCCTGCCAACATCTTGCCATTCGCCGATATTCCCCGGGCCATTCGCAGACATTCCCCGGCGCGCCTGTGGAAGCATATCGGGCTTTGTGCTAGCTTTCGCCTGGGCGTAGCCTCGCGATCATTGCAAATCCTGGTTACCGCGCGCCCGTGACTACGCAAAGCGGATTGCTCACACCCATGAACCGGTCCCTCGCCCGCATCCTGGCTCGCGCGACCCTCGTCCTTTCGCTCGGCCTGATCGCGGCCGGCTGCGCCAAGAAGGACGAGGAGCCCTATATCGAGGGCACGGTCGAATCCCTTTACAACTCGGGCATGGACTTCCTCGCCGAGGAAAAATTCTCCGACGCGGCCACGCACTTCAACGAGGTCGAGCGCCAGCACCCGTATTCGGTCTGGGCCACCAAGGCGCAGCTCATGGCCGCCTATGCCCATTACAGCAACCGCAAATACGACGACGCGCTCAACGCCATCGACCGCTTCATTCAGCTTCATCCCGGAAACCGGGACGCGGCCTACGCCTATTACCTGCGCGCGCTCTGCTATTACGAACAGATCTCGGACATCAAGCGCGATCAGCAAATGACCGAGAAGGCGCTGTCGGGATTCCAGGAAATCGTCAGGCGCTTTCCCGAAAGCCGCTTCGCCCGCGACGCGCGCGAGAAAATCGACCTGACCGAGGACCACCTGGCCGCGAAGGAAATGGAAGTTGGGCGCTATTATCTGAAGCGCAGCCAGCATCTCGCCGCCACCAACCGCTTCCGCAAGGTGGCGCAGGACTTCCAGACAAGCACCCATGTCGCCGAGGCGCTGCATCGCTTGGTCGAATGCTACATGGCGCTCGGCGTCACCGACGAAGCGCGCCGCACCGCCGCCGTGCTCGGCTTCAACTTCCCCGGCAGCCAGTGGTACGTCGATTCCTACGCCTTGATCGAAGGCGTGCGCGTCGGCACCGCGACCGGGCAGAAGCAGCAGAAGTCCTTCTGGGACTGGCTGTTTTAAGCCGTCCATGCTGCTTGGACTGGCGATCCGCGACGTCGTCCTGATCGACCGGCTTGAGCTTGAGTTCGGCCCCGGCCTCGCCGTGCTGACCGGCGAAACGGGCGCGGGCAAATCCATCCTCCTCGACGCCTTGGGCCTGGCGCTCGGCGCGCGCGGCGAGGCAGGCTTGGTGCGCCACGGCGCGCGGCTGGCGGCGGTGGCCGCTGAATTCGAAACCGTGCCCGCGGCCGCCGCCCTGCTCGAGGAACACGGCATCGACACCGAGGGCGCGATCGTGCTCCGCCGCACGCTCGGCGCCGACGGGCGCAGCCGCGCCTTCGTCAACGATCAGCCGGCGAGCGTCGGGCTTTTGCGCGCGCTCGGCGACACGCTCGTCGAGGTGCACGGCCAGTCCGAACAGCGCGGCCTTCTCGATCCGGCGACCCATCGCGCCTCGCTCGACGCCTTCGCCGGTGCGGGCGAGACCGCGCGCGAGGTGCGCGCGCTCTGGACCGCCGCCGAGGCCGCGCGCCAGGCGCTCGAGGCGGCGCTCGCCGCACAGGCGCGCGCCGCCGCCGAGCAGGACCATCTGCGCCATACCCTGGGCGAACTCGAAGCCCTCGAGCCCAGGGAGGGCGAGGAACGCGAGATCGAGGATCGCCGGGCGCTGCTCAAGAATCGGGAAAAAATCGTCGCCGCGCTGCAGGGCGCACAGAACGCGCTCGATTCCCCGCGCCCGGTCGGCGAGGCGTTGCGCGCGGCGCGCAAGGAGATCGCGCGCGCGGCCGACAAGGCGGCGGGCGGCTTCGACCGGGCGCTGGCCGCACTCGACCGCGCAAGCGACGAATTGGCCGAGGCCGAGGCCGCGATCGAGGCGGCGGGACGGTCGGTCGATCACGACTCGAAGGCATTGGAGAAGCTCGAGGATCGGCTGTACGCGCTGCGCGAAATCGCACGCAAGCACCGCCTCCCCGTGTCCGAATTGGCGAATTTCAAGGCGCGCGTGGCCGGTCAACTCGAAGTCCTCGATCGGGGCGAACTCGCGCTCGCGGGCTTGCGCGCCGCCGCACTCGACGCGCGGCGCGCGTATGCCCAAGCGGCTTCGCGCCTGTCCGAATTGCGCCGGAACGCATCCACCCGCCTCGACCAGGCCGTCACGGCCGAGCTCGCGCCCCTCAAGCTCGACCGTGCCCAATTTCGCACCCGCCTCGACGCCCGAGCCGATGGCGATTGGGGGCCCGATGGCGCCGAACGCGTGCAATTCGAGGTCTCGACCAATCCCGGCGCGCCGTTCGGCGCCATCGGGCGCATCGCCTCCGGCGGCGAGCTGTCGCGGTTCATGCTCGCGCTCCGGGTCGCGCTGGCCCAGGTCGGGGGCGCGGGCACGCTGGTTTTCGACGAGGTCGATGCCGGCGTGGGCGGCGCCAC
>CAMAPP010000064.1 GCA_945860095.1 Rhizobium sp. Q54
GCGACGAGGCCGCCCCCTGGCAAGGACGAGCTCGACACCGACGGAAAGGCTTCGGCGTCGCTGGTGGCGTTCAACCGGCCATCCAAGCCGTAGGACCAGGCGTGATAGGGGCAAATCAGGCCGCGCGCCGCGCGCCCGCGCCGCGCGTCCACGATCCGTCCGCCGCGATGGCGGCAAACATTGAGAAAGGCGCGCACGCGCCCGTCCGCCCCGCGCACAATAAGAATGGGCACGCCCGCGCCATCGTGCGCCAATGTGGCGCCCGGTTCCGGCAGTTCCGAGGCGTGGCCCATGACAAGCGGAAAGCGCCGGAACAACATCTGTTCGCGCGCGTGATCCTCGCCGCTACGATATGGCGACGCGGGTACGCGCAACTCGCGCTCGGCCAGCTCGCGGCGCTTGGCCGCGAGATTTTCGTGTATCCGTTCGATCAGGGCGATGCCGATTTCGTGGCGCATGGCGCGATTAATTCAATTTCTCTTCGAGCCGCTGGACGCGCACGGTTGCCTCGCTCTGGCGCGCGCGAAATTCCTCCGACCAAGTGCTTTTGATATAGGCGATCAGCATCCAGGTTTCGTCTCAACTCAATTGATAGCGGAATCCCGGCATCTTCCAGGCCGAGGATCTCGTGACCAAGACGTGCTCGCCAAAACGCGCGAGACCGAAAAGAATCTTGTCCGGATGCCTCCAGACCCTGCCCGTATCGTTGAGCGCCGGAACGGCCCGAATTCGCCTGCCGTCCGGCTCGGTCACTTCGATACTTTCAAGCACGACGCCGTGACACGCAATACAGTGCTTGACGTAGAGTTGCCGGCCTTTGCGTTCGCGGGCATCGAGGGTTTCGGCGCAAACGGCCTCGCGCCCGCCCAAGAGCGCCCACAGCGCCAGAAGCGCGAGGATTGGCGTTTGCCACATGGCCGGACATAATCCCAATTGCCGTCCGGCGGCAAGCGGGCACCCGAAGCGAGGATCAAATGGCCTATCAGGAAATTCTTTACACGGTCGATGACCGCGTCGCCGTCATCACGCTCAATCGCCCCGAACGCATGAATTCGTTCAACCTGCGCCTTCGCCAGGACGTGGTGGCGGCGCTCAAGGCCGCCGATTCCGATCCCGATGTGCGCGTGGTCGTCATCAAGGGGGCCGGTGGCAAGGCCTTCTCGGCCGGGTACGACATCAAGGAAACCGCCATCGCCAAGGACCGCACGCTCGATGACTGGCGTGCGATCCTGGGCGAGGAATTTCAGTTCTGCCGCAGCCCCTGGGATTGCTCGAAACCGGTGATCGCCCAAATTGACGGCCATTGCCTCGCGGGCGGGCTCGAATTCGCCCTGATGTGCGATTTTCGTTATTGCTCGGACGCTTCGGTATTCGGCGTGGTCGAGACGCGGTTTTCCAACGGCATCCTGATGCTCGCCATGCCATGGGTGGTCGGACAATTGAGCCGCGAGAAGATTTTCACCGGCGACACCTTCGGGGCGGACGAAGCCATGCGCATCGGCCTCGTGAACCGCGTCTTCCAGAAGGCCGATCTCGAAAGCGAAACCATGCGGATCGCCAAGCGTATGTCGCGCGTCGCCAGGGCCTGCCTCACCTGGAACAAGCGCGCGATCAATCAGACCTACGCCGCCATGGGCTTCAACTCGGCCCTGCAATACGGCTTCGAGGCCTGCGTGATGATGGACGCGACCGAGACGCCCGAATACAAGGCGTTCAACGCGCTGCGGGTCGAACAGGGGCTCGGTGCCGCCCTGAAGCACCTCAAGGAAAGCTTCGCGCCCTTCGAGTGAACGCGGCTAGGCTTTTGTCTTGTAAAGCGCGAGCGAGCCCGAAAGCGCGCGCTCGATCGCGGCTACTGCCGCCGGATCGAAATCGCACTCCGGGACCGGATCGCGGTCGTACAGGCCATGCGTGTCGGTGCCGCGCATCAACGACGCGCTCATCCGCCCGCCCTTGGTCGGATGCACGTGGGGCGGCGCAAAGATACACGCAAAGCCGACGCGGCGCCGGTCGGAGCGGTTCGGCTCCGAACCGTGCACCACGCCGTTGCCGTGGACGGACATCTGACCCGGTTCCAGTTCCACGCAAACCGCCGTTGCCGGGTCCACCCCCCGCACGCGGCGCGAGAAGCGCAGCAAGTGGTTTTCCTCGGGTATCATGTCGAAATCGAGCGTGCGGTCGTGCCGGCCGGGGATGATCTTGAGCGCGCCATTGTCGCGCTTGCTGTCGGTGAGAGCGATCCAGGTGCCCAGCGCCGCGCCCGCGGGCTCGAGCCCGAGATAGGTGTTGTCCTGGTGCCAAGCGACAAAGCCGTTGTCACGCGCGGGCTTCCAGAAGAACCCCGATTCGATGCACAGGATGTCGGGGCCGATCAGGTCCTCGACCGCGTCGAGCACGGCCTGGCTGCGCGCGAGCTCGTAAAGCGATTTGATCAGCAAGTGCACTTTGCCGCGCAGGTCGCGGACGTGCTTGCCCGTGCGCGCATG
Organism: Rhizobium sp. Q54; assembly: GCA_945860095.1. Classification (GTDB taxonomy): domain Bacteria; phylum Pseudomonadota; class Alphaproteobacteria; order CADEGL01; family CADEGL01; genus CAMAPP01. The sequence goes on from CAMAPP010000064.1 coordinate 2,487, forward strand.
GAAGGAATCAATCTCGGCGAGAAGCGCCCTCGCCGCATGGTCCGAGAGCACGGGAACCGGATACGCAAATCCCAGATCGCGATAACTCGCGATCTGGGATTCCGTCAGAATCTTGGGCATGGCCGAGATTATCGGCCGCCCGGTTATTCGGCCGCGTAGGCGCGCGACAACGCCACGTCGGCCTTCACCTGGCCGCCCCAGGGTTCGCGCGCGAAAATGCGCCGGACCATCGGCTCGAACGCCGAGAGGGGCATGGTGTCGTAATTGGGGTCGAAGGCCATCTGGTCGTACTTGCCGCAGAAATCCACGCAGCGCTGAAAGTCCGGGTGGTCCTTGAACCTGTCGCGCGCGTTGCGGTCCATGTCGAAGTGGTGGAAGTAGTAATAGCCCTGGAACAGGCCGTGACGCAGGACCACCCAGTGCGTCGAGGGGCTGACATAGGGCTTCAAGGTCGAGGCGGCGTATTCGGCGTGGTTGTCCGGCGCGTGAAAATCGCCGATGTCGTGGAGCAGCGCGCCGACGACCATTTCTTCGTCCTGGCCGTCGCGATAGGCGCGCGTCGCGCTCTGGAGCGAGTGGACGCAGCGATCGACCTGTTCGCCCGGATAGCTCCTCTTCAGCGCCGCGACGGCATCGAGCATGCGATCCGCCAGCTTGGACTTGAACGGCTTCGACAGCTCGACGCAGGCCCGGTATTCCTCGCGCGTGCCGTCCTCCATGCGGAGGTACTTGGTGATCACCTTGTGACTGGGGTCGTTCTGGACGGTCATGATGCCTCCCTGCGCCGGGGCCGCAGCGCCCCTGTCGGCGGGTATATTACTCCCCTTCCAGGGCCCGCCCAAGGCCCCGCCCCCGCGACGGCGCCAATGAAAAACGGCGGGAGGGGCCACCCTCCCGCCGTTCGATTTGGCGCTGTCCGGCCCCTAGTAACTCGCGGGGAACTGCTCGTTCTTGGTCTGCGGGCCCCAAGGTTCGCGCGCGAACACGCGGCGCACCATGGGCTCGAACGCCGACAAGGGCATCGTGTCCATGTTCGGGTCGAACGCGGTCTGGTCGTACTTGCCGCAGAAATCGACCGTCATCTGATAGCAGGGATGGCCCTTGAACCGGTCGCGCATGTTCCGGTCCTTGCCGTAGTGATGGAAGAAGAAATAACCCTGAAACAGATTGTGATAGACGATCATCCAGTGCGTTTCGGCCGAAACGTAAGGCTTGATCATGTCGGCGGCGACGGCACCGTGATTGTCGGGCGCCAAAAGATCGCCGATATCGTGCAGAAGCGCTGCAACCACGTATTCCTCGCTCTCGCCGGCCTTGAAGGCCTGCGTCGCGGTCTGCAAACAATGGACGTAGCGGTCGACCGCCATGCCCGGGAAGCTATGCTGGAGCGCCGGCAGATAGGCGAGAATCCGGTCCGCCGTTTTGGCCTTGAACGGCACCGCGAGTTCCTTCAACAGGAGATATTCCTCCTGCGTGCCGTCTTCCATCTTGCGATAGCTTTCATTGGGCCGCGTATTGATGCCCGGGGGCATGATGTTCATGTGCTCTCTCCCTGCGCCGCCGGGGCAACCCGGCCTGACTGAAATGCTAACCGTTTCTCTCGCTGCCCGCCAGATCGCGGTCAGGCGGCGGGCTGAACCTTGTCGGCCACCCAATTGCGAAAGGCGTGGGCGACGGCCTCGAGATGGCACACGCGCCCTGCCCGGGCAAAGGGCGAACTGACCCCTGCCTGCTGCTCCTCGGTGATGACCAGGTCTTCCGCCGTCGTGATATCGAGGCGTCTGTAATAGCCCTGAACTTTGTCCTCGAAATCCGGCCGTTCGGTCGTTTCCTTCGGAAAACAGGTCCCGAGCACGAGCTTCGAGCGGTCGACCGCGAGGGGTTGGATTTCGACGTACCACATGCCTTCGCGCTGGCACGAGATGGTCGTGCACGGATAGGTGTAGCTCCAGATCGAGCCGTCGCGCGGGCGCCCGGCCAGCGACTTGATGGGCGGCAAGGGTTCCTCGCCCGGAAGAAGCCCGCGGCTGCCGACATGGCGGCCGACGAGACAGGCGTGATTCTCGCCGAACTCGAGCTTGACCGGCGCGTTGTCGCCGCCCTCGCCGAACAACAAGTTCGAATTGCCGGACATGATCGTCGCGCCCTCGTCCTCGTTCTTCATCGCCAACGTCGTCGCGTGAACGTGCGGGGTGTGATAGGGCTCCATCACGTTTTCGAGATAGATCTTCCAATTGCACCCGACCTCGACCTCACGCCGGCGCACCAGAACCATATCGTCGAAATTATAGGACGCGAGCGTGCCGACGAGCGCGCCGAGCTGGGTGGCGAGCAGCGGGGCATCGGCGCGGAAATTCACGTACATGAACCGGCCCCATTGCTCGAGCCGGATCGGAAACAGGCCATAATCGGCCTTATCGAAACCGTGGCTGTGCTCCATCTGCGGCGCGCCCTGGAGCTTGCCGTCGAGACCGTACACCCAGCCGTGATAGCCGCACTTGAAGGCGCGCGAGTTGCCGCTGCCGGTGATCACGCGGCAGCCGCGGTGGCGGCAGGTATTGGCGAAGGCGCGCACCTTGCCGTCGCGCCCGCGCGCGACGATCACCGGAATGCCGACAAGTTCGAAGGCCATGTAATCGCCCGGCGCCTTCACCTGGTCGTCGTGACCGATGAAATTCCACACCTTGTGGAAGATTTCCTTCTTCTCGGTCTCGAAGAACGCGGGATCGCTGTAGCACGCGGCCGGCAAGGTCTCGGCTTCGAGCGCGGGCCTGCGAACCTGATCAAAGAATCGGGGGGCGAGCATCCATTCACTCCTGGGCAATCTTGTCCGAAATCATGGCACCGATTCGGCACCGCCGTCCACGCGCAATACTTGGCCAGTCACGAACGAAGTCGTCATAAGGTACATGGCGGCCTGGGCGCAATCGTCCGACTCCCCGACCCGACCGACGGGAACTTTCCGCGCATAGCCGTCGAACAATTCCTTCTTCACCTCGGGCGTGATCCGATCCACGAAGGACGACGCCACCACGCCGGGCGAAATCGTGTTGACGCGGATTTTTTCGGCGGCGAATTCATAGGCCAGCGCCCGCGTGCAGCCATCAAGCGCGCCGTCGATCACCGCGCCAATGACGTAACCCGGCACGGGGCGGCGATTGGCCACGCCCGAATAAAAGGTAATCGACCCGCCGCGCGGCATATGCGCGCGCGCGTCGTACGCGCTCCAGAATTGGCCCCAGAACTTGGCGTCGACCGAAAGCCGCGCCTTTTCCTCGTCGAGATCGGCATAGGTCGTGCGATAGACGCCGGCACCCGGCAGCAGCAGATGATCGAAGGGCGCCTGGCGCCCGAGATAGCTTGCGACCATGGCGCGGTCGCGCATGTCGACGACCTCGTAGGCAACGGGGCGCCCGCCCGCTGCCATCAAATCCTTAGCCGCCTTCTCGAGCCGTTCGGCGCCGCGCGCCGCCAAGGCTAGGTCCGCGCCTGCCGCATAGGCCCGTGCCGCGCTGGCATGGCCGATTCCGGCCGAACCGCCGATCACCACCACTTTTTGGCCCTGGAGATCGCCTTGAACCGGGGGAAGGGCTGCGGCCATTACTGAACTCTTGATCAATTGCGGCGGCTAGGTTACCCCGACAAGCGGAAAAATCCAAAGCGTCTCGACCGGGGGCTCGAATGGCTGGCGGCAAGGACGGCATCGACCGAGGTGCGTTCGAGGGGGACGAACTCGAGGGCAAATGCGTCGTCGTCATCGGCGGCTCGATGGGCATCGGCCGCGCCACGGCCGAGCTCGTGCTTCGCCAGGGCGCCAAGGTGGTGCTGACCTCGCGCGACCAAGCCCGCGCCGCCAAGGCGGCAGGCGAGCTTGCCGCCGCCACCGGCTCGAACAAAATCGTTCCGGCGGCGATCGAGATCACGCGGCGCGCCGAGGTCGAGGCGTTTCTGGCGAGCCACGCCAAGTTCGATCATTTGATTCTTCCAGGCGCGCATGCGCACCGGCTCGATTTCGCCAAGCTCGACGAAAAGCTCGCGCGCGAATCCTTCGACACCAAGGTTTGGGGTCCATTCCTGGCCGCCTATGACGGAAGGCGTCACATGAATCGCGGCGGCTCCATCGTGTTCTATTCCGGTGCCGCCAGCCGCAGGCCGCTCAAGGGCTATGTCGTGGGCGCGGCCATCGACGGCGCGATCGACGCGGCGACGCGCGCACTCGCTTGGGAAATGGCGGCGGAGGGCATTCGCGTCAATTGCATCTCGCCCGGCATCATCGACACCGATGTCGTCCGGCGCGGCCGCACCGAGGAGGAATATCGCAAGATCCGCCAGAGCCACGCCGAGCGCGTGCCGCTCAACCGCCTGGGCACCGCGATGGAATGTGCGCAGGGCGCGCTCTATCTCATGATCTGCGGTTTTGTGACCGGCGAAGTGCTGGCGATCGACGGCGGCGCCGAAGCGAGCCCCTAGAGCCCGATCGTCTCGATCGGGGCGAGCCAAAGGCGCTCCTGGTCGAGACATCAAACATCCTCGTCTGGACATCAAACATAATGTGCGTCGAGCGATCCCGCTCCGGGCCGCGCGCGCATCCTTGCCACGACCCGGCAATATCCCCGCCGTAATATCCCCGCCGTAAAATCCTTGTAGCGCCGCCCGCCCTCCGTCATCGTCCCGTCCGCCATGACACCCCCCACCGGTCCCCGCCGCTCGGCCGTGGCGTTTATCTTCGTCACGGTGCTCCTGGACATGATGGCGCTGGGCCTCGTCATCCCCGTGCTGCCGCGCCTGGTGATGGGCTTCGAGGGTGGCGACGCCCAAGCGGCGGCCGAGATTTACGGCGTGATGGTCACGCTATGGGCATTCATGCAGTTCCTGTTTTCGCCGCTTATCGGCGCGCTGTCTGATCGGTTCGGCCGCCGCCCGGTAGTTCTCGTTTCCAATTTCGGCTTGGGCCTCGATTACATTCTGATGGCCTTGGCGCCCTCGCTTGCCTGGCTGTTCGTCGGCCGCGCGCTCTCCGGCATCACATCGGCCAATATCTCGACCGCGCACGCCTATATCGCCGACCTGACGCCGCCCGAGAAGCGCGCGGGCTTGTTCGGATATCTCGGCGTCGCCTTCGGCATCGGCTTCATCCTCGGCCCCGCCCTCGGTGGCATTCTTGGCGCCGAGGATCCGCGCCTGCCGTTCTGGTTCGCTTCGGGCTTGAGCCTCGCCAATGCCTGTTACGGGTTTTTCGTCCTGCCCGAATCCTTGCCCGCCGAACGGCGCGCGCCGTTCCGCTGGGCGCGCGCAAACCCCTTGAGTTCGTTCGGCATGTTGCGTACCCACGCGCATTTGCTGGGCCTGTCGGCCGTGCTGTTCCTGCAAAGCCTCGCCCATATCGTCCTGCCCTCGGCCTTCGTGCTCTACGTGAGTTACCGCTATGGCTGGGACGAGCGCACCATCGGCTTCACCCTTGCCGCCGTGGGCTTGGGCGCGATGATCGTGCAAGGCACCTTGATCAAGCCCGCGGTCGCCCGCTTCGGCGAGCGCCGTACGCTCTTGGCAGGGCTTGGCGCGGGCAGTCTCGGATTTCTCATCTACGCCCTCGCGCCCGTGCCGATGCTGTTCTGGATGGGCGTGCCGATCATGGCGTTCTGGGGCATGGCGAGTCCGGCGCTGCAAAGCCTCATGACCGGCAAGGTGGCGCCCAACGAACAGGGCCGGCTTCAGGGCTCGAATGCCAGCCTCATGGGGGTCGGCAGCATGCTCGGCCCCATCCTGTTCACCCAGGCATTCGCGTATTTCATCGGCCCGGCATCGCCGTTCGCGCTGCCGGGCGCGCCGTTCCTGCTCGCCGCCGCCCTACTCGCGACAGCCGGCGCGATCGCCTATCGCCACGCGCGTTAGCGCTAGAGCTTCGCGAATTTCCGCAGGGCTTCGGTAAATCCGAGTCCCTTGCGGATTTCCTCGATCGCCTGCTTGTCCTGCGCGTCGAAGGCTCGGGCCATTTCCATCACTTGCCGCGCGACCGCCTGCGGCACCGCGACCACGCCCGTCTTGTCCGCACAGATGATGTCGCCGGGGCGCACCAGCACCCCGTCCATCTTCACCGGCACATTGATCGCCAAAACCTTGATCCGCCCCTTGGCCGAGGTCGGCACGACATGGCGCGAGAACACCGAGAAGCCGAATTCCTCGATCTCGTCGGCATCGCGCACGCCGCCATCGACCAACAAGCCCGCAATGCCCTTGTGCTTGGCGGCAAAGGACGCGATCCCGCCCCAGGTCGAGACTTGATGGCCGGCATTGTCGATGACGCAGACATCGCCCGCCATGGCGCCGTCGATGATGGCGCCGAGCTTGAAATCGGCGCCCGTGTAGGTGCCGTGAACGCCCGTGACTTCCTTCGCGGTAAAGGCCGGGCCGACATAGCGCGCCCCGCTCCACACGGCACGCAGATTGGGCATGACGCCCGCGATGCCCAAATCGTCGAGCGCGTTTCCGATGGTGCTCGTGCCGATGCCCTTGAGACCCGCGACGATGGCGGTGTCGGGCCGGACGATGGTGCCGATGTCCATGACGGGTTCCGTGGCCCTAGCGATTGCCGATGACCCGGTCGAGCAGGCGGCGGCGGATGTCGTGGATCTTGTCCTCGACATGGCAAACCGGCCCCGCCTCGGCGAGCGGATTTTCGAGCCCCTGCTGCATCCGCGGGTACATCGCCGCGTCCTCGCCCATCACCGTGTCCCAGCGCTTGTAATAGCGCTTCGAGACTTCGGCGAAATCCGCGCGCTTGGTCGTGGATTCAGGGAAACAGCCGACCTGAACGATGCGCGTGCGATTATGCGCCAGCGGATAGATCTCGAGGAACCACATGCAGTCATTGTGGCAACTGAACATGGAGTTCGGGAAAATGCTTCCCGAATACGTGCCCTTGGCGATCTTGCCCTCGAGATGCGCCATCGGCGGAAAACCCGTATCGCCAGTGAGCAATGCACGCGTGCCTTCGTGCGGCATGAAGAAAGACACATAATCGCCGGCCCGCTCCTCGATCGGCAGAACGACCATGTTTTTGCCGGCATTCTGGCCGAGAAAGCCCACCGGCTGCCGATACACCGAGCGCAGGTGCAGGGTCGGCGTGTGGTAGTACTCGAGGAAGTTCTCGATCACGATCTTCCAGTTACACCAAGCGTCGTACTCGTGACGGAAGGTCGGGCGCATGTCCTCGAAACGGTACCCGCTCAGCTTGTCCGGCAGATCGCCGAGCGTCGCCGAAAGCGGCGCTGCGTCGTTGTCGAAATTCACAAACATGAACCCCGCCCAGATTTCCAGACGTATGGCGACGAGCGGGAAATCCTCCTTGCGGAAGTCCTTCGCCTGCTCCATGTCGGCGACGCCGTTTAAGACGCCGTCCAGGCCGTAAACCCAACCGTGATAGGGGCACTTGATCGCCCGGCAATTGCCCGTGCCCTGGAGAAGGCGCGCGCCGCGATGGCGGCAGGTATTGGCGAAGGCGCGAATTTGCCCGTCGCGTCCGCGAGTCACGACGGCGTGCGCGCCCGCGATCTCGAACGCCTCGTAATCGCCCGGGTTGGCGATCTTCTCCACGCGCCCGATCAGGTTCCAGCTTTTCATGAAGACGCGCTCGACCTCGCGCCGGAAATACGCGTCCGAGGAATAGCACCACGGCGGAAGCGACAGGGCGCCCGGCGCGTCCGCCGGCAGCCGCGCACGCGCGTAATGCGCCGGATCGAAAATATCTTCCCGAGAGGGATTGCGGTGGGTATCGGGTGCCATGGGCCGCTCTCGCCATCGTGGGTTGCGCGATTTCGGAACGATTATAGGGCCAGGCCGGCCACCGGCGCCAACCCCGCCGTCGAGCGCCAGCCTCCCATACCGCAATCCGTTCTGCTAGCCTCGTCGTTCTTCGGGAGGTCGATTTGGCACGCCCCATTGTTCTTGACGGCGGCATGGGCGGCGAACTGGTGAAACGGGGCTACGATTCCCCGGTGATCTGGTCCGCCCGCGCGCTGATCGAGGCGCCGAACGTGGTGCAAGATGCGCACGAGGATTTTCTCGCCGCAGGCGCGGACGTCATCACCACCAGCAATTATTCCTGCACGCCGAAGACGCTCGCACGCGCGGGCCATGGGCACCGCCTGACCGAGCTTACCGCCCGGGCGCGCGATATCGCGAACGCGGCGCGCGCGCGGAAAGGGCGAAAGGACACGCTCGTCGCCGGCTCCCTGCCCCCGCTGGTGGGCACCTACGATCCCGAATTGGTCGAGCCGCCCGAAACCCTGCGCCAGGTTTACGACGACATCGCCGGCACGCTCGCGCCCGGCGTCGATTTCTTTTTGGTCGAGAGCATGACCACGGGGTTCGAGGCGCGCGCCGCAGCCGAAGCCGCGGCCAAAACCGGCAGGAATGTTTGGGTGTCTTATATCCTCATGGATTCGACCGTCCCGTGCGTGCGCTCGGGCGAATCCCTCGAACGGGCGGTCGCAGCACTCGACGGCGTGGCCGGCGTCGAGGCCATTCTTTTCAATTGCTGCGCGCCGGAGGCGATCACGGCGAGCTTGGCGGCCTTGCGCGCCGCGACGGCCAAGAAAATCGGCGGTTACGCCAATGCCTTCCGCCCCATCCCCGACAATTACAAGCGCGAACGCGACGGCCGGCGCACGCTGCGCGACGATGTCGGCCCCAAGAGCTATGCGAGCGCGGCCGAACGCTGGCTCGCCGCGGGTGCCGCGATCATCGGCGGCTGTTGCGGCACGGGGCCCGAGCACATCCGGCGCCTGGCCGAATTGCGCGACCGCCGGACCAATTAGGCTAGCGGCACGTAGGACGCGGCGAACGAATCGGCCTTGGCCGCATCCTCGTCCGAATCGGCGATGATGCCGATAAGTGCGGCGACGGGCGCCACGCCGCCCTCGGCCGCGACATGGCGCACCAGCGTGCCGGAAACGGGCGCCTCGAGCTCGCTGGTGCTTTTCTCGATCTCGATATCGGCGATCGGCTGGCCCGCCTCGACGCGGCCGCCCTCGGGCACGTGCCATTTGGCGACGGTACCTTCCTCCATGGTCAGTCCGATCTTGGGCATGGTCAGCGGATGAAGCGCCATCGTGTTGTCCCGTTCCTTGGCGGCCGTCGTCAGCCCGATACCGTCAACCGCACGGCGGCGGCGACGGCATCGGCATTGGGAATGTACAAATCCTCAAGCGATGCCGCGAACGGCACGGACACATGGGGCGGCGACACCATGCGCGGCGCCGCCTTGAGGTCGCGCCAACATTCCTGGCTGGCCAACGCGACAATGTCGGTCGCCATGTTGCAACGTGGATAGGCTTCGTCCACCGCCACCAAGCGCCCGGTCTTGCGCACGCTCGAAAGGATGGCGTCCGTATCCAAGGGCGAGGTCGTGCGCGGGTCGATCACCTCGCAGGAAATTTCATCCTTGGCCAGTGCCGCCGCCGCGCGTTCCGCCATGTGAACCATGCGGCCGAGCGCGACGACCGTGACATCCGCGCCCTCGCGCACGATCTTGGCCTTGCCGAAGGGAATTTCGTACGCCTCGTCCGGAACCTCGCTCTTCATCCCGAGGATCGCCTTGTGCTCGAAGAACATCACCGGATCGTCGTCGCGGATGGCCGAAATCAACAATCCCTTGGCGTCGTAAGGGTTCGAGGGAATCGCTACCTTGAGGCCGGGCAAATGGGTGTAAATGGGATAGAGGCATTGCGAGTGCTGCGAGCCCGCCCGGAAGCCGGCGCCGTAGAGCGTGCGGATAACCAGGGGCAGTTTCGCCTTGCCGCCGAACATGTAACGGATCTTGGCGATCTGATTCATGATCTGGTCGAAGCACACGCCGGAAAAATCGACGAACATGATCTCGGCCACCGGACGCAAGCCCGTCATGGCCGCGCCCGCCGCGGCACCGATGAAGGCCGCCTCGGTGATCGGCGTATCCAGGACGCGCTCGGCGCCGAATTCCTTGATGAGTCCCCTGGTCATGCCGAACGGCCCGCCCCAGGCCTCCTCGACGCCCGCCGAACCGCCCCGCCCCCCGGCCACGTCCTCGCCCAGGACGATCACACGGGGATCGCGCCGCATTTCGAGCTTCAGCGCCTCGTTGATCGCCGCGCGATAGGTTTTCTGAGCCATGTTTTCCGTCCAGACCGCCTGGAATCAATACGCGACGTAAACGTCGTCGTGCAACGCCGCGGCCGGCGGCAGGGGTGAAGCCTTCGCAAAGGCGATCGCAGCCTCGATATCCGCCTTCGCCGCCGCATCGAGCGCATCGAGCGCCGCCGCATCCACCAGGCCCGCCGCCGTCACGCGTGTCCTGAACGCATCGAGACAATCGGCCGTCCGGCGAAGAGTCTCGACCTCGTCCTTCGCGCGGTAGTTTTGCGTATCGCCCTCGAAATGGCCGTAATAGCGCGTCATGCGGCACTCGATAAGGCTCGGCCCGTGTCCCGCGCGCGCGCGCTCGACTGCCTGGCGCATCGCCTCCCACACCGCGAAATAATCATTGCCGTCGACCTGGTGGCCCGGCATGTCGAAGGCAGCGGCGCGGCGCACGATATCGCCGCCCGCAAGCGCCCATTCGGCGGCCGAGGCCTCGCCATAGCCGTTGTTCTCGAATACGAAGATGGCCGGCAATTTCCACACGCTCGCGAGATTCATCGACTCGAACACCGTGCCCTGGTTCGAGCCGCCATCGCCGGTGAAGGCGACCGCCACCGCACCCGTGCCGAGCGTCTTGGCCGAGAGCGCGGCGCCGCACACCAAAGCCGTCCCTGCCCCCACGATGCCGTTCGCGCCCATCATGCCCTTCGATAGATCGGCGATATGCATGGACCCGCCCTTGCCGCCGCACAACCCCGAGGCGCGGCCGTAAATCTCCGCCATCATGGCCTTGGTATCGCAACCCTTGGCGATGCAATGGCCGTGGCCGCGATGGGTCGAGGCGATGTTATCGCGATCGGCGAGATGGGCGCAGATGCCGGCGGCGACCGCCTCCTCGCCCGCGTAGAGGTGCACGAAACCGGGGATCTCGCCCGTGGCGAATTCGATGTGCAGCCGCTCGTCGAACTCGCGGATGAGCCGCATGGTTCGGTAGGCACGGCACAAATCGTCGCGACTTTGCTGCATGGTATCGTTTTCCCTGGCGAGGCGCCGCGCGCTTGGTCTGGTGCGCCGCGCACCCGGGTTATATCCTTGCCCTGGCCCCACGACAAAACCATTCGCCGCACGGAGACCGATGATGTCCGACGACCCGATCACGATATTCAAGGCCCAGGGACGCCAATTCAAAAAAATCGCCGGCCCGCCGGGCGCGCTTTCGGTCGCGCGCCTCGTGGAGGCCCATCACTCCACCGATTTGGGCGCCGGTGTCGCGGTGTTCGAGGACATCTCGATTCCGTGGAAGGTTCTCTACAACGAGGTGTTCTACGTCCTCGAGGGCGAGTTTCGCCTGCGCATCGGCGAAGCGCTGTATATCGGCGTGCCGGGCGATCTCATGTTCATCAAGGCAGGAACCGAATTCCGCTACGAATCGATCGGCCGCTCCAAGGTGTTTTTTGCCCTGGCCGATACGACCAAACATGAGGAAGAGCGCGGCGTGTTCGAGGAATCCCTAAAACACGTGCGGCCGCCGAAGCCCTAGGCGCGCGAACCCGAGATGGATGACTCGATGATTCCGGAACTCTCTACCCTTGTACTTTTTGCCGGCGCGGCTGTGCTGCTGCTGATGGTGCCCGGCCCCGTAGTGGTGTTCGTGGTTGCCCGCTCGCTCGATCAGGGTCGCGGCGCGGGCCTCGTCTCCGTGCTCGGCGTCCATCTTGCGTCCGTCCTTCACGTCGGCGCGGCCGCGCTGGGGCTGTCGGCCTTGCTCATGTCCTCGGCCGATGCCTTCACGGCCGTGAAGCTGGCTGGAGCCGCCTATCTCGTCTATCTCGGCATCCGGCGCTTGGCGGACGGCGACCGCTCGATCGATCTTTCAGCCCTGACGCGCACGCCCATGGCCAAGCTGTTTTGGCAGGGATTCATCGTCAACCTGCTCAACCCCAAGACGGCGCTGTTCTTCCTCGCCTTCCTGCCGCAATTCGTCGATCCGGCGCGGGGTTCGCTGGCCGCACAGATCGGCTTTCTCGGATTCCTGTTCATCGTCCTAGGGCTAATGTCCGATAGCGCCTATGCCATGCTGGCGGGCTTACTCCGCTCCCAGTTCGCGCGTCGGCCCCTAGCGCTTCGGCTCGAACGCTATGTCAGCGCCGGCACCTATCTCGGACTGGGCGCCCTGACGGCCTGGGCAAAACGAAACTAGGGCGCGCTTATTCCGCCGCGCGCACGGGCTTGGCGGGCGCCCGGAAGGCGGCGAGCAATTCCGCCTCGCGCGCCTTGGCGGCCGCGAGGTGCTTTTCCTTCACGTGCCCATAGCCGCGAATCTGCTCGGGGATTCGGGCGATCTCGGCGGCGAGGGCGTAATTTTCGGGCGCGAGCTTGCCGATCAACTCGTCGATCACGGCCTCGTAATCGGCGATCAGCCGGCGTTCCAGCCGCCGCTCCACGCTATAGCCGAAAATATCGAGTTTCGTCCCGCGCAGGCGCTTTAGCTTGGCCAATATCTTGAAGACCGCGAACACCCAGGGACCGAAGGCGCGCTTCTTGAGCTCGCCGGTCACAGGATCGCGCGGCGCCAAGAGCGGCGGCGCCAAATGGAAGACGAGCTTGTAGTCGCCGTCGAACTGCTCCTCGATCGCCTGACGGAAATCGCCATTGGCATAAAGCCGCGCGACTTCATACTCATCCTTATAGGCCATCAATTTGTAGGCGTAGCGCGCGACCGCCTCCGCGAAGCCCGACATGGCCTTGGCGTGCGCCATTTCCGCCTCGCGCGCGCGCTCGACTAGGATGCGGTAGCGGTTGGCATAGGCGGCGTCCTGGTACATCGCCAACTCCGCGATGCGCTTGGCGAACATCTCGTCGAAGGTCTTTGCGACCGAACGCAGGCGCACGACCGCGGGCGGCCGGGCGATCGCCGCGACCGCGCGCCTATCGATCTGAGCCCGACGCCCCCAGGCAAAGGTCGTCTTGTTGGCCTCGACCGCGACGCCGTTTAATTCGATCGCACGCTCGATCGCCGCCGCCGAAACCGGAATCAGGCCCTTCTGATAGGCGTAGCCCAGCACAAACAGATTGGTCGCGATCGAATCGCCCATGAGGCCCGAAGCCAGGCGCGTGGCGTCGATGAGATCGAGCTTGTCCTTGCCGACCGTCTCGGCCAGACGTTCGAGCAAGGGCCCGGACGGGAATTGCAAATCGGGATCGCGCGTGAAATGGCCGGTGATCGATTCCTGGGTGTTGACGATCGCGTGGCTGCGCCGCGCGTCGATCGCATCGAGGGCCACGTCCCCGCCTGCAACCAGCATGTCGCAGCCAAGAAGCAGATCGGCCTCGCCGCGCCCGAGCTTGACCGCTTGAATGTCGTCGGGGGATGCGGCCAGCCGAATGTGCGAGTACACCGAACCGCCCTTTTGCGCCATGCCGAACTGGTCCACCGATGACGCGCCCTTGCCTTCCATGTGTGCGGCGATGCCAAGCAACGCGCCGATGGTGACGACGCCCGTGCCGCCCACGCCCGTCACGAGAATCGAATAGACCTCGCCCGGATCGAGTTTCCGCAAAATCGGCTCGGGCAAATCGACGAGATGAGCCGGCGGCGCCGCGCGCGCCCCCGCCCGGCGCGGCCGGCCACCCATGACCGAGACGAAACTCGGGCAGAAACCCTCGGCGCAGGAATAATCCTTGTTGCAGTTCGATTGATCGATCGCGCGCTTGCGGCCGAATTCCGTCTCGATCGGCACGACCGACAGGCAGTTCGACTTGACCGAACAATCCCCGCAGCCCTCGCAGACATTTTCGTTGATGAAGATGCGGCGCTGGGGATCATCCATCAGGCCGCGCTTGCGCCGCCTGCGCTTCTCGGCGGCGCAAACCTGATCGTAAACCAGAACGGACACGCCCGGCCATTCGCGAAGATCGCGCTGCACTTGATCGAGCGCGCTCCGGTCGTGGATCGTGGTGCCGGCCGCGATGGCGTAGCCGATGGGGTATTTTCCGGGATCGTCCGTAACGACGGCGATGCGCTTCACGCCCTCCGCCGCCACCTGCTGGGTGATGAGCGCCACGTCCAAGGGTCCATCGACCGGCTGACCACCCGTCATCGCGACGGCGTCGTTGAACAGTATCTTGTAGGTGATGTTGACATTGGCCGCGACGCAGGCGCGGATCGCCAGCAGGCCGGAATGGTAATACGTACCGTCGCCGAGATTCTGGAACACGTGTTTGGTGTTCACGAAGGGCGACTGGCCGATCCACGTCGCGCCCTCGCCGCCCATATGGGTGTGGGTGATGACGCCGCGGTCCATATAGGTCGACATGAAATGGCAACCCACGCCGCCGAGCGCCCGGCTGCCATCGGGCACCTTGGTCGAGGTGTTGTGCGGGCAGCCCGAGCAGAAATACGGCAAGCGGTTGATCGCAAGCTTCGCGCGCTTTGTTTGTTGCTCGGCCTTGGCATCGAGGAAAGCCAAACGTGCCTTGAACCGTTCGCCCGCATGGTGCGGCCGAAGGCGTTTGGCGAGCGCTAGGGTCACGTCGTCGGCCGTGATCTCGCCGAGCGCCGGAACCAGGACGGCGCCGGTTTCGTCCGTGCGGCCGACGACACGGGGCCTCTGTCCGTCGGGGAGTGCGTAAAGCGCGTCCTTGACCTGGGTTTCGATCACGCGCCGCTTTTCCTCGACGACGATTACCTCTTCGAGGCCGCGGGCGAAATCGCGAATCTGCCCGTCGTCCATCGGCCAGGGCATGGATATCTTGAAGATTGACAGGCCAAGATCGGACGCCGCCCGGTCATCGATGCCAAGCTCGCGCAAGGCTTGGCGCACGTCGAGATAGGCCTTGCCTGCCGCCATGATGCCGATGCGCCGGCGCGGCGAGTCGAAAACGGTGCGGTTCAAGCGATTGGCGCGTCCGAAGGCGAGCGCGGCCGGAATTTTGTAACGCACGAGGCGCGGTTCCTGCGCCGTCCAGACATCGGGCAGACGCGCGCTCACGCCATCGGGCGGGAACTCCACGTCGTTGGGCACGACGATCTGGATCCGGTCCGGATCGACCAGAACCGAGGACGAGGCATCGATAGCGTCGGCCACGATTTTGAAACCCACCCAGGCGCCGGAAAACCGCGACATCGCCCAGCCGTAAAGCCCGAGATCGATGATCTCCTGCACGTTCGAGGGATAAAGAATGGGCATCTGCAGATCGATGAAGGTCGGCTCGCACGTCGCGGCCACGTCCGACGACTTCATGCCGTGATCGTCGCCCACGACCGCCAGCGCGCCGCCCCTGGGCGAGGTGCCGATCAGATTGGCGTGGCGCAAGGCGTCGATCGAACGGTCGAGCCCCGGCCCCTTGCCGTACCACATCGAGAAAATTCCGTCGTAGCGCGCATCGCCGAACAGCGGCGCGGTCTGCGTGCCCCACACGGCCGTGGCCGCGATGTCCTCGTTCACCGCGGCATGGAAGTGGATATGGCTGTGTTCGAGAAACTTCTTCGCGCGCCAAAACTCGCGGTCCATGTTGTGAACCGGCGAGCCGCGATAGCCCGTGACGTATCCGGCGGTATTGAGCCCAGCGGCCAGATCGCGTTGGCGCTGGATCATCGCGAGGCGGACGAAGGCTTGCGCGCCGTTCATGTACGCCCGGCCCGCTTTCTGTGCGTACTTGTCGTCG
>CAMAPP010000065.1 GCA_945860095.1 Rhizobium sp. Q54
GAAAGGACTACCCCCGCATGGCCGTCTCCACCCAGTCGGGCGCCGAAGGCGGCGCCGAAGAAAACTTCGCCCAGCTTCTCGATGAATCGCTGCGCAATTCGCGCGGCTTCGAAGGCAAGGTCGTCAAGGGCACGGTGCTCAATGTCGAGGACGACTTCGTCCTCATCGATGTCGGCCTCAAATCCGAGGGCCGCATCGGACTGCGCGAATTCTCGCAGGGCGGCCGGCCGGCCGAGATCAAGGTCGGCGACATCATCGACGTCTATGTCGAGCGCGTGGAAGGCCGCGACGGCGAGGCCTTGCTGTCGCGCGAGAAGGCCAAGCGCGAGGAGTCGTGGACCGAGCTCGAGCGCGCCTACAAGGTGCAGGAGCGCGTCACCGGCGTGATCTTCGGCCGCGTGAAGGGCGGTTTCACCGTCGATCTTTCGGGCGCGGTCGCTTTTCTGCCCGGCAGCCAGGTGGACATCCGTCCGATGCGCGACGTGACGCCGCTTATGGGTTCCCCGCAGCCCTTCCAAATCCTCAAGATGGACCGCCAGCGCGGCAATATCGTCGTCTCGCGCCGCGCGGTGCTCGAGGAAACCCGCGCCGAACAGCGCACGGAACTGATGGCCAGCCTCAAGGAAGGCCAAGTCTATCAAGGCGTGGTCAAGAACATCACCGATTACGGCGCCTTCATCGATTTGGGCGGTATCGACGGCCTGCTGCACGTCACGGATATTTCCTGGCGGCGCATCAACCACCCCTCGGACTCGCTGCAGATCGGCCAGAGCGTCAAGGTCCAGGTGATCCGCTACAACGCGGAAACCCAGCGCATCTCGCTCGGCATGAAGCAGCTCGAATCGGACCCCTGGGACGGCGCCGAGATCAAATATCCCGCCAGCACCAAGTTCAAGGGCCGCGTGACCAACATCACCGATTACGGCGCCTTCGTCGAACTCGAGCCGGGCGTGGAAGGCTTGGTGCACGTCTCCGAGATGAGCTGGACGAAAAAGAACATCCATCCGGGCAAGATCGTTTCGACCAGCCAAGAAGTCGAGGTGATGGTGCTGGACGTCGATATCCAGAAGCGCCGCATCAGCCTCGGCATGAAACAGTGCTCCGAGAACCCGTGGCGGAACTTCGCCGAAAGCCATCCGGCCGGGACGATCGTCGAGGGCGATATCCGCAACGTCACCGAATTCGGCGTGTTCCTTGGCCTTTCGGACGAAATCGAGGGCATGGTCCACATTTCCGATCTCGAATGGGAATCGTCCGGCGAGGAGGCGATCAAGGCCTTCCAGAAGGGCGACATGGCCAAGGCCAAGGTGCTCGAGATAGACATCGAGAAGGAACGCGTGAGCCTCGGCATCAAGCAGCTCTCCGAGGATAAGTTCGAATCCTCGGCGAAAACGGTGAAGAAGGGCGATGTCGTGACCACGACCGTGACGGCCGTGCGTGAGGGCGGCATCGAGGTTCAGCTGTCCGACGGCACGCCGGGCTTCATCCGTCGCGTCGATCTCGCGCGCGAGCGCGGCGAGCAGCGCCCGGACCGTTTCGCCATCGGCGAGAAGATCGACGCCAAGGTGCTTTCCGCCGACCGCAAGGAGCGCAAGGTGTTCCTGTCGATCAAGCAGCGCGAGTTCGAGGAAGAGAAAGATGCCATGGCGCAGTATGGCACGACCGATTCCGGCGCCTCGCTCGGCGAGATCCTGGGCGCCGCCTTGTCGAAGGCGCGCAAAAGCAACAAGGACGCCAAGGACGATAAGGACGATTAGGGATCGGCCGGTTGGGCGGCCAATGATTGGTCAAGGAATAGTCTTGGCGGTCCCGCGCGATAGCGCGGTCAACGCGGCCGGGCTTCGAGCGGGCAAGGCGGCGGCGCTTATCCCGCACGCCTCGACCATGGCGGTCGGTCCATGACGCTCGACGCCGACGTGCTTCTCGACCGCCAGCGCTTGAAGCGCCGCCTGTTTTGGTGGCGCACGCTCGCGATCGTGACCTTGGCGAGCTTGGCCATCGTCGCCGCCGGCCGCCTGGGCCGCCTGCCCGGACAAGACCATGTCGCGCGCCTGTTGATTTCGGGCATCATCCTCGACGACCCGGCGCGCGACGACATGCTCAGGGATCTGGCGGACGACGGCGCGGTTCGCGCCCTTGTGGTTCGCATCGACAGCCCGGGCGGCACGGTCGTCGGCGGGGAAACGCTCTATCTCAGCCTACGCCGGGTGGCGGCGCACAAGCCCGTGGTGGCGGTCATGGGCACGACGGCTACGTCCGCGGCCTACATGGCCGCCCTCGGCGCCGACCGCATCGTTGCCCATGAAGGGACCCTGACCGGTTCCATCGGCGTGCTGCTGCAATCGGCCGACGTGACCGGCCTGCTCCAGAAACTCGGCATCACGGCCGAGGCGATCAAAAGCGCCCCCCTGAAGGCCGTCCCCTCGCCGCTAGAGAAGCTCACCGGCGAAGGCCGGGCGGCCACCCGCTCGGTCGTCATGGACATGTACGCCATGTTCGTGGACCTGGTGGCCGAACGGCGGGGGCTGGAACGCGCAGAGACCCTGTCCCTGGCCGATGGCCGGCTGTTTACCGGCCGCCAGGCCTTGGACAAGCGCCTGATCGACGCTCTGGGCGGGGAAAACGAGGCTCTGGAGTGGCTTTTCCAGGCACATGGGGTTCCGATGGGCCTTCCCATCCATGACGTAAGCATAAGTTACGATGAGAGCTTTCTGGTCGGCGCGATCTCCAGCATGGTCCAAAAAACGAAATTGATTGAAAGGCTTACACTTGACGGTCTGATTTCGCTCTGGCAGTTTTAGATCGTCCGGCCCTAAATACGCGCAGCCCCTTCCAAGGCGGCGCGGCCGGCCCCTCGGCAACGAACGCGGGCGCCATGACCAGGTCCGAACTAATACAACGATTGGCCGAGATGAATCCGCATCTGTATCAGCGGGACGTCGAGCGCATCATCGGCACGATTTTCGACGAAATCACCGAGGCGCTGTCGCGCGGCGACCGCGTCGAGTTGCGCGGCTTCGGCGCGTTCTCGGTGAAGCGGCGCGGACCGCGCACGGGGCGCAATCCGCGCACCGGCTCCTCGGTGCAAGTCTCCGAGAAGCATGTGCCGTTCTTCAAGGCTGGCAAGGAGTTGCGCGAACGGCTCAATACCGGCCGCTGACGCCAACGCGCGACCAATTAGCCGGTCGCCCAAATTCGATAGTCGATCGTTCAATCTAAACCGCCCTTACAGGCCCCGGCCGGACATGTCCCGGCGGGCCACGAGGAACCGATGACCGCCTCAGGCGCACATGAGCGCGTCTTCGTCGCGCTCGACATGATCGACATCGCCGCCGCCGCCAAGCTGGCGGGCGCGCTTGTGGGCGAGGCGGGCGGGGTCAAGCTCGGTCTCGAATTCTTCGCCGCCGCCGGGCCCGAGGGCGTGCGCGCGGTGGCGCGCGCGGGCGCCCCGGTGTTTCTCGATCTGAAACTCCACGACATCCCCAATACCGTCGCGTCCGCCGTGCGCGCCGTGCGCGTGCTGAACCCCGCGATCCTGACGGTTCACGCGGCGGGCGGGCGCGCGATGCTGCGTGCCGCGGCCGAGGAAGCGCGCGCCGGAGCCGGTCCGCACCCGCTCGTCGTCGCGGTCACGGTTCTGACATCCCTCGACGACGGCGATCTCGCGGAAATCGGCCAGGGCGGCGGCGCGCTCGATCAGGTGCGCCGCTTGGCGGCGCTTGCGCGCGAGGCGGGGCTCGGCGGCGCGGTATGTTCGCCCCGCGAAGTCGCGGCCCTGCGCAAGGATCTCGGTTCCGATTTCCTGCTCGTCGTTCCCGGAATCCGCCCGGCGGCGGCGGCGAACGAAGACCAGAAGCGCGTGACGACGCCCGCCGAAGCCGTGCGCGCGGGCGCAAGCCTTCTGGTGATCGGCCGTCCGATCACCCGCGCCGCCGACCCGGTCGCCGCCGCGCGCGCCATCGCCGCCGAAATCGCGGGCGCATGACCGTGGCGCTCGAGGTCAAGATTTGCGGCATCAATTCGCGTGCCGCCCTCGACCAAGCGGCCAAAGGCGGCGCGCGCTATGTCGGCTTCGTGTTCTACGCGCGCTCGCCGCGTCACGTGACGCCGGCGCAAGCGGGCGCGTTCGCGCGCGCGACGCCCAAGGGCATCGTGCGCGTCGGCCTCATGGTCGATGCCGACGACGAATTCATCGCGAGCGCGCTGGCCGAGGCGCCGCTCGAGATGCTGCAGCTTCACGGCGCGGAAACGCCCGCGCGCGCGGCCGCCATCAAGGCCCGGTTCGGCGTGTCGGTGATGAAGGCGATCAAGCTCGCCGAACACGGCGATCTCGATCACGCGCGGGCCTATTTCGGGCATGTCGATCGCCTGCTGTTCGACGCCAAGGCGCCGGCGACGATGACGGGCGCGCTTCCGGGCGGGAACGCGCTCGCGTTCGACTGGACGATTTTGCGCCATGCGCGCGTGCTCGCCGACCCAGGAGCGCCGGCGTGGATGTTGTCGGGCGGGTTGACGCCGGAGAACCTGGCCGAGGCGGCGCGCGTCACGGGGGCGTGCGCGGTCGATGTGTCCTCGGGCGTGGAGGACGCGCCCGGGCACAAAAGTCCGGCGCGGATCGCGGCGTTTCTGGCCGCCGCCGCGGCGCTGTGACGCGATTGGCCTTGGGCCGTCTCGGGCGGATGTGCATTATTGGGCCGCCTCGGGCGGCGGTGCATCATTGGGCCGCCTCGGGCGGCGGTGCATCATTGGGCCGCCTCGGGCGGCCGTGCTTTAGTGGACGGGACATGACGCAGATCAACACCTTTCGCGCCGGCCCCGACGAGCGCGGGCATTTCGGCATCTATGGCGGCCGCTACGTCGCCGAGACGCTCATGCCGCTCGTGCTCGACGTCGAGCGCGCCTACGCCGCGGCCAAGGCCGATCCGGCCTTCGACACCGAGATGGCGCGCTATCTAACGCACTATGTCGGCCGGCCGAGCCCGCTTTATTTCGCCGAGCGCCTGACCGCGAAATTCGGCGGCGCGAAGCTGTACTTCAAGCGCGACGAGCTGAACCACACGGGCAGCCACAAGATCAACAATTGCCTGGGCCAGATCCTGCTGGCCAAGCGCATGGGCAAGAAGCGCATCATCGCCGAGACGGGCGCGGGCCAGCACGGCGTTGCCACCGCGACGGTGTGCGCGTTGTTCGATCTGCCTTGCGTCGTTTACATGGGCGCCAAGGACATCGCGCGCCAGGCACCGAACGTCTTTCGCATGAAGATGCTGGGCGCGGAGGTGCGGCCAGTGACGAGCGGCTCGCAATCGCTTAAGGACGCGCTCAACGACGCTATGCGCGATTGGGTAGCAAACGTCGAATCGACCTTCTACATCATCGGCACGGTGGCCGGACCCCACCCCTATCCCGCGATGGTGCGCGATTTCCAATCGATCATCGGCCGGGAGGTGCGCGAGCAAATGCACGCCGCCGAGGGCCGTCTGCCCGACACGCTGGTCGCCTGCGTCGGCGGGGGCTCGAACGCCATGGGCCTGTTCCATCCCTTCCTCGACGATCCTGGCGTGACCATGGTCGCGGTCGAGGCGGCTGGCCTCGGCCTCGATTCGGGCAAGCACGCCGCCACCATCACCGGCGGCAGGCCCGGCGTGCTGCACGGCAACCGCACCTATCTGCTGCAAAACGCCGACGGCCAGATCGAGGAGGCCCATTCGATTTCCGCCGGCCTCGACTATCCGGGCGTCGGCCCCGAACACGCCTGGCTCAACGACATGGGGCGGGTGCAATACGTCTCGGTGACCGATGACGAGGCCCTGGAGGCGTTCCAGCTCTGCTCGCGGGCCGAGGGCATCATTCCCGCGCTCGAGCCCGCGCACGCGCTCGCCCACGTGGCAAAGCTCGCGCCCAAGCTGCCGCACGACCACATCCTGGTGATGAACATGTGCGGGCGCGGCGACAAGGACGTGTTCGCCGTCGCCGACAAGCTCGGCGTGAAGCTGTGAGCCCGACGCCATGACGGGCCGCATCGCGCGCCGGTTCGCGGCGTTGAAGACGGCGGGGCGCGGCGGCCTCGTCACTTTCGTGACCGCCGGCGATCCCGATTTCGACACCAGCCGCGCCATCGTCGAGAACTTGCCCGAAGCGGGCGCCGATATCGTCGAGCTCGGCATGCCGTTCTCCGATCCCATGGCCGACGGCCCGGCGATTCAGGCGGCCAATCTGCGCGCGCTCAAATCGGGCGCCTCGCTCGCGCGCACGCTCGAACTCGCGGCCCTGTTCCGCGCCCGCGACGCCGACACGCCGCTGGTGCTCATGGGCTATTACAACCCGATCTATGCCATGGGCACCGAGCGCTTCGTCGCGCGCGCGCGCGACGCGGGCGTGGACGGCCTCATCGTCGTCGATCTGCCGCCCGAGGAGGACGAAGAGCTGCGCGTGCCGGCAAGAAAATCCGGGATCGACATCGTGCGTCTAGCCACGCCCACGAGCGACGACGCGCGTCTTTCGACCATCCTCGCGAGCGCATCGGGGTTTGTGTACTACGTCGCGGTCGCGGGCATCACCGGCACGAAATCGGCCGGGCGCGACAGCATCGCCGCCGCGGTCGCGCGCATCCGCAAGCGAACCGCCCTGCCGCTCGCCGTGGGCTTTGGCATCCGCACGCCCGCGCAAGCGGCCGAGGCCGCGAATCTAGCCGATGCCGCCGTGGTGGGAACGGCCTTGGTGGCCGAGATCGCGGCTTGCGTGGAAGCGGGAAAGTCCGGCGAAGCGGCCGAGGCCGTGCTGTCGGCGGTGCGCAAGTTGAGCGCCGCCGTGCGCGCGGGCAAGGGGTAGCGCGAGGATGAACTGGCTCAGCAATCTCGTCCGGCCGAAATTGCGCGCGCTCGTGCGCAAGACGGACGTGCCGGACAATCTGTGGACCAATTGCCCGAGCTGCGGGCAGATGCTTTATCACCGCGATCTCGAGGCCAATCTGCACGTTTGCAGCAAATGCGGACACCACCTCCGCCTGCGCGCGCACAAGCGCATCGAAATGCTGTTCGACGAGGGGCGGTTCGAGACCGTGGCAACGCCCGAGGCCTTGGTCGACCCGCTGCGCTTTCGCGACCGCAAGCGTTACGGCGAGCGCCTGCGCGACGCCCAAGCGGCGACCGGCATGGCCGATGCGATCGTTCTCGCCGAGGGCACAATCGGCGGCCATATCGCCGTGATCGCGGCGCTCGATTTCGAATTCATGGGCGGCTCGATGGGCGTGGCGGTCGGTAACGCCTTTCTCGCCGGCGCGCGGCTAGCGGTGCGCCGGCGCGCGCCGTTCATCGCCATCTCGTCCTCGGGCGGCGCGCGCATGCAGGAAGGTATTCTCGCGCTCATGCAATTGCCGCGCACGGTGATCGCGGTGCAGGAGGTGCGGGAGGCGGGATTGCCCTACATCACCGTGCTCGCCGATCCGACCACGGGCGGCGTCTCGGCATCCTTCGCCATGCTCGGCGATATCGCCATCGCCGAGCCGGGCGCGGTAATCGGCTTCGCAGGCGCGCGGGTGATCGAGGAAACCATTCGCCAGACCCTGCCCGACGGCTTCCAGCGCTCGGAATATCTGCACGAGCACGGCATGCTCGATCTCGTCGTGCCGCGGAGCGAGCTGAAGCCGACTCTTGCCCGCCTGCTGCGCCTGCTCGGCGAATCCTCGGGCGCCTCGTCCGAGGGCGCGGCGCGACTTGCCGCCGACCCGTGAGCCAGCCGAGCGACCGGATACTCGTCCGCCTCGCACAACTTCACCCCAAGCTCATCGATCTGTCGCTGGGGCGCATCGAGCGCCTGCTGGCGGCGCTCGGCCATCCCGAGCGGAATGTCCCGCCCGCGATCCACGTCGCGGGCACGAACGGCAAGGGTTCGACCGTGGCTTTTCTTCGCGCGATCTTCGAGGCCGCCGGCCTTCGCGCGCACGTTTATACCTCGCCCCATTTGGTGCGCTTCCACGAACGCATCCGCGTGGCGGGGAGCCCGGTCGCCGAGGACGCGCTGGCGGAGCTGCTCGAGGAATGCGAGCGCGCCAACGGCGCGGCGCCCATCACATTTTTCGAGATCACGACCGCCGCGGCGTTTCTCGCCTTCGCGCGCGCGCCCGCGGACGTGCTGCTGCTCGAGACCGGCCTCGGCGGGCGGTTGGATGCGACGAACGTGATCGTCCCCGCACTGTGCGCGATCACGCCCGTGTCGCTCGACCACCAGCATTTTCTCGGCGACACCCTGGCGGCGATCGCGGGCGAGAAGGCCGGCATCCTGAAGCGCTTGGTGCCGGCGGTCGTGGCGCACCAAGAGGCGGGTGCGAGCGCGGTCATCGAGGCCCGCGCACGCGCGCTCGGCGCGCCCTTGCGCCGCCACGGCCGGGAATGGACAGCGCAACCGACCCCCGGCGGCATGGTCTATCGCAGCGCCGCCCAGGAATGGCAATTGCCCACGCCCGCTCTCCCCGGCCGCCATCAGATCGCCAATGCCGGCCTCGCCGCCGCCATCGCCGAGGCCTTGGAGCCGCGCTTTGGCCTTAACGCCGCCCATGTCGCGCGCGGCATCGGCGCCGCACAATGGCCCGCGCGCATGCAGCGCCTCCGGCACGGACCGCTCGTAAGCCTGCTGCCGCCCGGCTCGGAGCTATGGCTCGATGGCGGGCACAATCCGGCGGCGGGCCGGGCCATCGCCGCCATGCTCGACGACGCGGGACTTGACGCTGCGGGGCGCGACGCCGCGGGCGCGTCCGGCTTTCACCTGGTGATCGGCATGTTGGCGACCAAGGATGCCGAGGGCTTCCTCGCGCCGCTGATCGGGCGCGCGGCAAGTCTTTCGACCGTCGCCGTGCCGGGGGCGGAGGCTTCGCTCGACGCCGGGGAATTGGCCGCCCACGCCCGCGCACTCGGCACCACGGCCGAGGAAGCCCAAGGTGTCGGGGAAGCGATCGGGCGCATCGCCGCGCGCGCGGGGGGCCCGACGCGGGTGCTGATCTGCGGCTCGTTGTACTTGGCGGGGACCGTGCTCGCCGAGAACGGCTAAAATCAGAGGTTGGACTTCACCCACTCGACGAGCTTGCTCTTGGGCATGACGCCGAGCTTCTGCGAAACGGCTTGGCCGCCCTTGAAGATGAGCAGCATGGGAATGCCGCGCACCTTGTATTGGTCCGGAGTGCGCTTGTTCTCGTCGACATTGACCTTGGCGACGGTGATCTTGCCCGCGAACTCGGCCGCGATCTCCTCGAGCACGGGGCCGATCTGCTTGCACGGCACGCACCATTCGGCCCAGAAATCCACGAGCACGGGACCCGGGGCCTTCAAGACATCCGCTTCGAAGCTCGCGTCGGTTACCGTAACGGTCGCCATGCCCGATTCCTCGCATCCGTTGTGATGGCCGGAATCTAGGTAGCGCACCCACCCACGGTCAAGCCGTCATCCGCCGCGATAGCGAAGACCGCCGCTAGCCGCCGCCAGCAGGACGGCCGGGGCCAGAATCATCGGGGGCGCGATCATCGGGGGCGCGATCATCGGGAGAGGGCCGATCCGCAGCGTGCCGATCGAGCAAGGCGTCGGGCAAGGCCATGACGCGCGGCCCGTCGGTCCAGACGAACATCGCGCGCACCGCGTGATCGGGATGGATGCGCTGGACGAGGGCGCGATAGAGCGCCATTTGGCGCAAATAAGCCGGACCCGCGTCCTCGGCCCGTGCGGGTGGCGGGCGATTGCTCTTGTAGTCGAGAATCGTCGCGACCCCGCCCGAGACCGCCATGCGGTCCACCTGGCCGACGACGAGCGCGCCGTTCAGCCGGCCGATCAACGGCACCTCGGCGCGCGAATCCGGCCCGAAGGCGTGCGCCAATTCGGGCGCGTCCAGCACCGCGAGCGCCTCGCGCGCCAAAGCCAGGCGCGTTTCATCGTCGAGATCGAATTGCCGCGCAAGGTACGCCTCGGCGCGCGCCGCGCGCTTGGCCGGCGGCGTATCGGGCAAATATTGCAGCAGACGGTGAACCAGAAGGCCGCGCTTGAAGCGCCGCGCATCGCCGTCGGCGAAAGGCGAAATCGGCGGCGGGTCCGGCACGGCTTGCCGGGAGGGTGCAAGCGGGCGCGGCGGGCGAGGCTCGGCCGGCGCGTCCTGCCAAAACCAGGCCGGGCGGTCAGGCACGCCGTGCTCGGCATGCCGCTCCTCGGATTTCGCTTCGGCGGTTTGTGCGCCTTCGAGGACGAGGCCAGGGCCGTCCCAGCCGTCCTCGCCGGCAAACGCGAATTCGGTCTCGACCGCGCCAGCCGTCGCAAGGCCGGCGCGCGCCAATTGGTACCAGCAGCCGTCCGACGGCCCTCCTGTACCGTGCGCGCCGCACACGATCAGCCGGTCCTCGGCGCGCGTCATGGCGACGTAAAGCAGGCGGCGATATTCGCGGCCGCGCGCAAGGCGCGCCTGCGCGAGCGCGATTTGAACCGACGCGTCGCGATGAGTCTTTTTCGGTGCCCATAGCGGCAAGCCGTCTTGCCAAAGTATCGGCTCGTCGGTCGTCGGCGCGCTCGTCGTATCCGGCATCACGACCACGGGCGCCTGCAGGCCCTTCGAGCCGTGCACGGTCATGATGCGCACGCTGCCCGCCGCCTGATCGAGCTCGCGCTTGATCTCGACCTCGCCCGCCGCCAGCCAGTGAAGAAAACCCTGCAGGGATGGCGGGCCGGTTCTTTCATAGGCAAGCGCCTGCGACAAGAACTCGTCGATGGGATCATTGGCGTCGGGCCCGAGGCGCGCGAGCATGTTCCGCCGCCCGCCCGCATTCAAGACCTCGGCATAGAGTTCGTAGGGTCGCACGAAATCCGCGCGCGCGCGCAAGCGTTCAAGGAAGGCGTGCGCCGTCGCCGCTTGCGGAATGCGCGACGCCGCCAGCGCGTTCCACAGCGAGCCCTCGCGGCCGTGCGCGAGATCGAACAGCGTCTGCTCGTCTAAACCCATGAGCGGGCTTTTCAGCAGAGCCGCGAGCGTCAGATCGTCCCCGGGCAGCAACAGAATCTTACCCAGCGCGACCAAGTCCATGACCGCCAATTGCGTGGTCAAGACCATGCGGTCGACGCCCGCGACCGGCACCTTGAGAATCTTGAGCTCGCGCACCAAGGCTTCGGCGAAGGCGTCGCGGTGGCGGACGAGAACCATGATGTCGCCCGGGCTCATGCGCCGCCCGCGGGCGGGCAGCTCGGCGTCGACGGGCGCCCGTTCGGCGCGCGTCCAGTCGTGGATTTTTCGGGCGAGGGTGCGCGCCAGGCGCGTGCCGGGCTTGCGTTGGGCGGCGCCGAAGGCGGGCGGACACCACGCCTCGCGAACCTCCGCCGCGCGCGGGCCGACGAGCGGCCACAACTCGACGCGCCCGGCCATGCCCGTACGAAACGCCTCGTGGTGGGGCGGAAGGTCGGCCACGCCATCGAGCGCAGGCGCGCGCGCAAACACCCCGTCCACGGCGCCGAGCACGGCGGCGGTCGAGCGGAACGACACGTCGAGGCCGATTTCCTGCCACGGCGCGCCCGCGGCGCGCGCGCGCGCGGCCAGGCCGTCGCGTACTTCGGCGAATTGCGTGGGTTCGGCGCCCTGAAAGCTGAAGATCGATTGCTTGGGATCGCCAACTGCGAACACGCTGCGCCCACGCGCCCGCGCGCCCTCGCCGGCAAAAAATTCCTCGGTCAGGGCCCCGATGATCTGCCATTGCTCGCGGCTCGTGTCCTGCGCCTCATCGACGAGCACGTGATCGATGCCGCCGTCGAGCTTATAAAGCACCCAAGCGGCGCGCCCGCCCTCGGCGACAAGCCGCCGCGCGCCCAGGATGAGATCGTCGTAATCGAGCTTGGCGTGGCGGCGCTTGTGTTCGCGGTAGCGCTCCAGGATATCGGCGCCGAGCGCAACGAGCGCGCCCGTCGCCTCGGCCACGGCAATCGTTTGCAGACGCGCGCGCGTCCCCGCCACGCGCTCGGCCTCCTTCGCCAGGATGCCGAGAATCGCCGGCCAGGCCGTAACGGCCTTCTTGGTCGCAAGCGTCTTACGTACCTCGCCCTCCTTCGTGAGGAAGGCCAAGGCGTAATCGTCGAAGCGCTTGGCGCGCGCGCCTTCGTCCGCGAGCCCCGCTTTATTCCCAAGCCAGGCGGCGATGCGCGCGGACGCGGCTTGGTCGGTGGCCGTGCCCTCGGCCAGCACCTTGGCCGCGCGCGCGAGTTTCTCGCCGTCGAAGGCGTCCGGACGGCCGAACGCCGCCAGGGCTTGGGCCGCGCTTTCGCCCGCGCGCAAGCCGAGATGGCCGCCGACCGCGCGCGCGATCCCCGCCGCGCCGCCATGGGCATCAAGCGCGAAGGCGAGTTTGCCGCGCGCCCCGATCAGCTTGCCGATCAATTTGGAAAGTTGCGCCTCGTCGCCGTGCCGGGCCAGAAGCGCAATGGCGTTTTCATTGCACGCGTCCGCGAGGGCCGCGTCGCGCGCTTGGTCGAGGGTTTCGGCGGCCGAACGCTCGTCGATCGCCTCGAAATGGGGCGCGACACCCGCCTCGAGCGGAAAGCGCGCGATCAAGGATTGGCAAAAAGCGTGGATGGTTTGGATGCGCAAGCCGAAGGGCGCATCGAGCACCTGGGCAAAAAGCCGCCGGGCAAAGCGTGTACGCTCGCCGTCGCCGACATTGCCGGTCAGCTCCACGAGCTTTTTCGCCAATGCATCGTCGGGCATGACGGCCCATTTGGCGAGATCGAGATTGATGCGATTGGCCATCTCGGCCGCTGCCGCGCGCGTGAACGTCAAGCACAGAATGCGCTCGGGCGTGGCGCCGTCGAGCAGCAAGCGCAGCACCCGGTCGGCCAGAACCTTGGTCTTGCCCGAGCCGGCGGAGGCCGCAACCCAGATCGAGGAACCGGGATCGGCGGCCGAACGCTGCAAGCGGCCGACGCGGTCGTTTTCGGCCGTTGCGGGCTCGGCGGAAGCGGGCGGGATGCTCACGACCATTCCTTCACCCGCGCGAGATGGGCGTATTCGCCGAAATCGGGATCGTCGGAGGCGGTATAGGGCCGGGCCTCGTCGTCGAACGCGGCGACGAGGCGGGCAAGTCCCTCGCGCGCCGCCTCGCCCAAAGCCGCGGCGTCGCGTTTAATGGCCGCGATTTTTCCCGGCGCCTCGCCGCCCGTCAGCTCCCAATAGGCAAGTTCGGCCACTTCCGCACCCGGTACGCCCGCAAATCCGCCCGCGGCGGCGATGGCGGCCTCGAGCGGCAATTGCGGTTGGGCGCCACTTTCGACGTCTTTCGTCTTCGGCGCGGCGCCGGTCTTGTAATCGATGATCGCAAGCCGGCCATCGTCCAGGACATCGATGCGGTCGGCACGCGCGACGAGCGCGAAGCGCCCGCGCGGCGCGTCCCATTCCAGTCGCCCCTTGCATTCGGTGGCGGCGACGCGCTCGGTCCGGCCCGATTGCGTCGCAACGAACCATTCGGCGACGCGCACGAAGCGCGGCCACCACAGCGCGCGCACGGCGGGGCGCACGGACGCCTCGTCGAATTCGCTCCGGCCGATGGCGAGCAAGCGCCCCAAGGCGTCCTCGGACAGACGGCCCGGATGGTCGCGAAGAAAGCGATGGAGCACGCGATGGACGATCTTTCCGCGCACGGCGGCGTCGGCATCGGCATCGATGTCCTCGAGCGGATCGAGACGCAGGATGCGCCGCGCGTAAACGGCGTAGGGATCGCGCATCAGGCGGCGAATCTCGGTCACGGACAGCTCGCGCGGGCGGGCGGAAAGTGGCGGGCGCGGCGCGGGGCGTTCGATCGGCGGAAACGCGCACGTCGCGGTATCGGGGTCGTCGAGCATCGCCGCCAAGGACAGGACCGGCGAATCGATCCAACGCCGCGCCGCTATCATCGGCTCGAACAGATCGGCGCCGCGCAGCACGGCTTCGAGCCTGGCAAGCCAGCGCGACGGCACGGTCGGCGTGCCCTCGACGCGCGTGGCGCGCGTCAGCACCACCTCGGGCGCCGCCAGCGCGACCGCAAAATCGTGCGCCGCCAG
Organism: Rhizobium sp. Q54; assembly: GCA_945860095.1. GTDB lineage: Bacteria > Pseudomonadota > Alphaproteobacteria > CADEGL01 > CADEGL01 > CAMAPP01. The sequence goes on from CAMAPP010000065.1 coordinate 14,043, forward strand.
GCCGACGCGCCGTTCGGGCTCGGGCAGGCCGAACGTGAGCTGCATGGGGCGCGACAGCCAGGGATCGGGCTGGGTGTGGCGCGGCCAGGTGCCCTCGTTCAAGCCGCCGAGCACGGTCAGATCCGCCTGCTGCATGCGCGCTTCGAGCGGCCCCAGGATGCGCAGGCGCGGATGGCTGGCATGGCGCGGCCGCACCACGGCGCCGTCCATTAAAGCATCGAGCAGCGCCGCATACGAGCCGCCCGTGGCGCCGAGCGCGGGCGCGCCACGCGCCGCCCCCTCGGCCAGATCGCCGACAAAACGCGCTGCCACCTCGCCCGCCTCGCCGGCCCAAAGCCGCGAGGCGCCGTCTTGCGCCGCAGTCGCCGCGAGCGCCTCGGCAAAGATCACATGCGCGCGCAAAAGCGCGCCAAGATCGTTGCCGCCATCCGCCAAGGCCGAAACGAACGGCGCCGCCACGCCTTCCAAGGCGTCGATCATGTGCCCGAGTTCGCCCCGCGCCGCCGGCGCAAGACGGGCAGCTTCAAGCGCCGAGCGCAAACCGGCGATGCCTCGGTCCGGGCGCGGACCGCGCAGGATCGCCGCCTCGAGCGCGCGCGCTTGCGCGCGAAATGCGCCGGGCGAAAGGCCGCACGCGGCAAGGGGATGTTTCAACGCCGCCAGAAGCGCTATCGGCGCGAAGCGGTCCTCGGCCAGCGCCGCGGTCAGGCGCAAGAACACGCCCGGCGGCGTGGCGCCAAGTGGCAGGCCCGCCGAATCGTCGATATCGATGCGCCATCGTCCAAGCTCCGCCGCGACCCGGCGCGCAAGCCCCCGATCGGAGGTGACGAGCGAAGCGGTGCGTCCGGGAATCTCCAGCGCCTCGCGCAACAAGAGGGCGATCACCTGCGCCTCCTCGGCGGGGCCCGGGCAATCGATACGCCGCAAGCCCTCGGCCGCATCGCGCGAAATAGGCGAAATTACCGGAATGGGTTTGAGCGCGAGCCAGCGCTCGGTCGTGGCCGCCGGGCGCATGGTCTCGGCCACCAAGCGCGCCCGGCCCGACAAAGGCGGCGGATTGAAATCGCCCGGCCAATCCTCGACCTGGTCGCGGTCGATGCCCAAACGCGCGAGAAGTCGCGCGAGGCCGAATTGCGGATGGCTGGGCGCGAGCTTCGCCCAGCTTTCGTCGTCGATTTCGCGGTCGAGCGCCGGCAGCACGACGGCGCCCTGCGCCAAGCGCGCGACCGCATCCAGAACATCGGCGGTCGCCGGGATGCTGCCCGTCGATCCGGCCGCGATCACGCGGCCGGCGGGCGGAAATTTCCGCCAATGGTCCGCGCGCGCGGTCAGCACCAAGTCCTGACGCCGGGCCGGATCGATGACGCCTTCCGCGGCGAGAATTCGCGGCCAGGCATCGGTCACGATCGAAAGAAATTCGAGCGTCAGTTTCCAGTGATCGGCGAAGCGCTCGGGCACGAGATCGGCAAGGCGCGAAAAATCGATGCGTTCGGTTTCGACCCGGTCGAGAAGCAGCGCGAGTTCGCGGGCAAGACGCACGGCTTGCCCGGCCGTGCGGGGCGCGCCGTCGGACCGGAAGCCTTGCACCAGGCGCGCCAGAAGCAATAGCCGCCGAGTTTGGGAAATCGCCGGCGGAACGTCCCTGGCTTCCGCTCCCGCCGCGCCGTCATCGAACGGCCAGGACTCGCCGTCGTCGATATCGCCAAGCGGCAGGACGCGCGGCAGGGCCAGCGCCGCCCCACCGCTCGCGCGCAAAAACGCCTCGGCCAGCGCACGCGCGGCGCGGCGCGTAGGCAACAATAGGAGCGTGTCGGCGAGCGCGAAGGCCTCGCCCCGCGTCTGGTCGAGCACGCCCCGCGCGAGGACGTCGAGGAACGCCACGCCCGCGGGAATGGTAAACACCCCCGGCCGCGCCATCAGGCGCCGCCTTCGAGGCGGCCGAGTTCGATCTCGGCCACATCGAGATCGCCGGGCGTACCGACATGCAGCCAGGCGCCGTCGTGTTCGAGGCCGAACAGCCTTCCTGCGGCCAAGGCGCCGTCGTACGCGGCGTTGAGCGAGAACGCGCCGTCCGGCGCGCGCGCCAAGATATCGGGCGCGAACAATCCGGGCGACAGAATCTGCAAGCCCGTGAACACGAAAGGCGCGTGCGCGCCGCCGCGCCGCGCAAGACGCCCCGCCGCGTCCAGCGAGAAATCGCCGGCGCCCGCATAGCCGATCGCCCGCGCGCGCGCTTGTACGAGAAGCAAGCCATCCATGTCCTCGGGCCGCCAGGAATCCGCCAAGCGGCGCAAGGCCGGAACTCCGCCTTCGGTCCAGACGACATCGCCGTTGACGACGAAAAACGCCTCCGGACCGAGCAGCCCCAGCGCCCGGGCAACGCCGCCGCCGGTGTCGAGCAAGACGTCCTCGCGCGAAAACGCGATTTTGGGCCGCGCGCGCGCCGCAAGGTGCGTCTCGATTTGTGCGCCGAGGTGGTGAAGATTGACGACCGCGCGCTCGACGCCCGCGGCCGCCAGGGCGTCGAGGGCGCGGTCGAGCATGGCCCGGCCGCCGACGGCGATGAGCGGCTTGGGCCGGCGATCGCTGAGCGGGCGCATGCGCTCGCCGCGCCCGGCGGCAAGCACCATGGCGCGGCGCGGCGCGCCGGCCGCGACCGCGACGGGTGGCGCACGGCGCCACGCTCGCGGAACGTGGATGTCGAACCAGGCGCGCACGTCCGCGAGCGCCGGATGGCGCAAATCGGCTTCTAGGCGCCGCCAGACGCGCGGAATATGGGCGAGATAACCGGCCTTGGCGTCGCGGCGATGGAGGCGGGTGAAGATGCCGACGATCTTGGCGGCGCGTTGCGCGCCGAGCACCGCGTAGGACGCCAGGAACGCCGGCCGGTCGAGATCCGGGAATGCGGCGAGATAGCGCGCGAGCATGGCATCGGCGAGGGCGGGGGCCAGGTCGCGCCGGGCGTCCTCGAGCAAGGAAACGAGGTCGTAGGCGACGGGGCCGATCACCGCGTCCTGAAAGTCGAGCAAGCCGCACGCGGCGATGCCCCCGCGCCCGGGCAGCACCATCAGATTATCGACGTGATAATCGCGCAGAACCAGGGTCTCGGGCACGAAACGGGCGCGGGCGAACGCGCCGCGCCACGCGCCTTCATGGGCCGCGCGCGCGGCCGGCGGCACCTTCGCGCCCGCGATCGCGGGCAGGAACCAATCGACGAGCAATTCCGCCTCCGCCAGAAGACGCGCGTCGTCATAGGCGGGCACGGGCGCCGAGGCCGCATCCGAACGGCGATGAAGCGCGATCAGCACGTCGGTGGCCGCCTCGTAGAGCGCGGTTTCCCCCGAACCGCGCGCGAGTTCGCGCGTGAACGTGGCATCGCCGAAATCCTCGATCACCAGCAGTCCCTTCGCCCCATCCTCGGCCAGGATGCGCGGCGCGCTGTAGCCGCGCGCGCCAAGCCAACGCGCCACGGTCAGGAAGGGCCGCACGTCTTCCATGGGCGGCGGCGCGTCCATGAGCATGGCGCGCGACTGCGCGGCGCCGCCGCGAACCAGGCGCACGTAACGCCGGAACGAGGCATCGCCGGGCAAGGGCTCGCGGGCCGCGCCGCCCCAGCCGGAGCGCGCCAGGAAATCGTCGATCTCCGCCGCGCGCGACCGCGTGCTCGGGTTCATGCTCGCGCTCATGCCAGTGCCTCGGCGAGCCGCGCGGCCCAGGCACCGTGCCCTTCGAGCCGCACGCACCGTTCCTCGGGCGCGGCCGCGAAGTCGAACGCGATCTCCAGGCGATCGGCGGGCAAGGCCGGGCCGAGCCGGTCGGGCCATTCCACGAGAACGATCATGGACTCGAACGCGTCGTCGAGGCCGAGCTCGGCAAGCTCGGCTAAATCGCGGATGCGGTAGAGATCGACATGGGCCACGCTTGCGCCGGGCAGGTCGTAGATTTGCACGAGGGTGAAACTGGGGCTCGGCACCTCGAGCGGCGCGTCCGCGCGCGCGGCGAGAAAGGCGCGCGCGAAATGGGTTTTGCCCGCGCCGAGCTCGCCCGCCAGCAAGATCAAATCGCCCGGCCTCGCCGCCGCCGCGAGCCGGGCGGCGAGAGCCACCGTGGCGCCGGGCCCGGCGAGCGCCCGGTCCATTCGCCGGACGGGCGTAGGGCCATTC
>CAMAPP010000066.1 GCA_945860095.1 Rhizobium sp. Q54
GCTCGGGTTGAGCGTGCCGATCATCGCGACCAGAAGCAGGGGGACGAAGGCCTCGATGCTGGCGAAGGCAAAGCCGGTCGCCGCCATGAGAAAACCCGAAGCGACGAGCAAGGTGCGCCTGCCCCACGGCAAGGGTAGGAACCCGACCGCGATGGTCATGCCGGCGGAACCCAAAAGGGTCGCGCTCGCGAGAATGCCGACCCGCAAGGCGTCGAAGCCGAGTTCCAGCAAATATACCGGCAGGAGAATGCTGATCCAGCCATCGCCGAGCGCACGCAGGGCGCGCGCGATGAGGATGCGCCCTGCATCGGGCGTGGCGGAGGCGGGCAACAGGCGCATGGCGCACGCTAGAAGCCGGGGTAAGGCGGGTCAATCTGGTGCTGCGCGGGGCCGTTTTCCGGCCCTTGGGGGCGCGCATTCGGCCGGTTCCCTGTTGGCTCGGCGATTTGCTATAAGGCGGGGACCGTCGAGCGCCGGAACCTTCGGACTCCAGGACCGGCCGGACTCATTCACCCATTTTTACAAACGGATACAGCCATGAGAGACATCCCCCATTTCATCGACGGCGCGCGCGTTTTGGGAAAAAGCGGCCGCTACGGCGATGTCTTCAATCCGGCAACCGGCGAGGTTGGCGCGCGGGTCGCCTTGGCGACCGTGGCGGAGGTCGATACGGCGGTGAAATCGGCCGAGGCCGCTTTCCCCAAATGGGCCGCCACCCCGCCCATCCAGCGCGCGCGCGTCATGTTTCGTTTCAAGCAATTGGTCGAGGAACGGATGGACGAATTGGCGGCGATCATCACCGCCGAGCACGGTAAGACCATCGTCGATGCCAAGGGCTCGATCACCCGGGGCATCGAGGTCGTCGAGTTCGCGTGCGGCATCCCGCATTTGCTCAAAGGCGATTTCACCGAAAGCGTCGGCACCAATGTCGATAGTTGGTCGATGCGCCAGCCCTTGGGCGTGTGCGCGGGCATCACGCCGTTCAATTTCCCGGCCATGGTGCCGATGTGGATGTTCCCGATGGCGATCGCGTGCGGAAACACCTTTATCCTGAAGCCGTCCGAGCGCGATCCGTCGTGCGGCGTGCGCCTCGCGGAAATCGCCAAGGAGGCGGGCCTACCCCCCGGCGTGTTCAATGTCGTGAACGGCGACAAGATCGCGGTCGATGCCATCCTGGCCCACCCCGGCATCCAGGCCGTGAGCTTCGTCGGCTCGACGCCCATCGCCGAGTACGTCTATCACACGGGCACCGCGCACAATAAGCGCGTCCAGGCCCTGGGCGGCGCCAAGAACCACATGGTCGTCATGCCCGATGCGGACATGGAACAGGCAACCGACGCCCTCATCGGCGCGGGCTATGGCTCGGCCGGCGAACGCTGCATGGCCATTTCGGTCGCGGTCGCCGTCGGCAAGGCGGGCGATGCGCTGATGGAGCGCCTGGTGCCGCGGGTGCGCGCCCTCAAGATCGGCCCCGGCACCGATCCCGAGGTCGAGATGGGTCCCTTGGTCACGCGCCAGCACCTCGACAAAGTGCGCGGCTATGTCGATCAGGGCGTAAAGGAAGGTGCCACGCTCGTGGTCGATGGCCGCGATTTCAAGATGCAGGGTTACGAGAAGGGCTTCTTCATCGGCGGCTGCCTGTTCGACCAGGTGACCGAGAACATGCGCATCTACAAGGAAGAAATCTTCGGCCCGGTGCTGTCGGTGGTGCGCGCGCCGAGCTTCGATGCGGCGCTGAAACTCGTGAACGATCACGAATTCGGCAACGGCACGTCGATCTTCACCCGCGACGGCGACGCCGCGCGCACCTTTGCCAGCCAGTGCAAGATCGGCATGGTCGGCGTCAACGTGCCGATTCCCGTGCCGGTCGCCTATCACACCTTCGGCGGCTGGAAGCGCTCGCTGTTCGGCGATGTCAACATGCACGGCCCCGAGGGCGTGCGCTTCTATACCAAGATCAAGACCGTCACCTCGCGCTGGCCGACGGGTATTCGCGCGGGCGCGGAGTTCGTCATTCCGACGATGCGCTAGGCCGGGCGCTTGCCATGGGGCGCATCTCGGTCGTCCATGCGACGAAGCTGTCGATCGAACCGATCGAGGCATCGTTCAAGCGCATTTGGCCCCAAGCCGAGCGTGCGCATCTTCTGGACGAGACCCTGCTCATCGACCGGCGGAAGGCGGGTAGCCTCACGCCCGCCCTGTTCGCGCGCATTGCCATGCTGGCCAATCACGCGCGCGATTCAGGCGCCGTGTATGTGCAGTTCTCGTGCTCGGCCTTCGGGCCGGCCATCGAGGAAGCGCGCGCGCAGATGTCGATTCCGGTGCGCAAGCCCTACGAGGCCATGGTCGAGGCGGCACTCGATGCCGGCAATCGCCTCGTCGCGCTGTCGACCTTCGGACCGACACTCGACGAGTTCGTGGCCGAGATCGAAACCATCGCCGCACGTCGCGGGATATCGGCCAAAGTACGCACCGCCGTGGCCGAGGGCGCGCTTGCGGCGCTCGAGGCGGGCGACGGGGATACCCATGACCGTATCGTGGCCTCGGCCGCCGAGGCCTTCCCCGATTGCGACGCGCTCATGCTGGCGCAGTATTCGACCGCCTCCGCCGCACGTCTCATCGCCGCCGTACCGGGCCGCCGCGTGCTCACGAGTCCCGATTGCGCGGTCGCGGGCCTGAAGCGCGAACTCGCGAAGTAATCGCGCTTTCGCGCCCCTGTCCTGGCTATTTCGGCCACGGCGCGGAGCGCCGCCGACAACCGCGCGCTAACCCGGACATCCAGGCACACGCTAGATGCCCAGATATTTGTGCTGCAAATCCGGTTGGGCGGCGAGGTCGGCGGACGAGCCGCTCCACGCCACCCGGCCTTTGTCTAGGACGTGATGGCTGTCGGCGAGGCGCAGGAGCGCGTCGATGTTCTTGTCGATGATTAGGATCGACTGGCCTTCGGATTTGAGCTGGGCTAGGGCGCGCCAGATTTCCCGGCGCACGAGCGGCGCCAGGCCTTCGGTCGCCTCGTCGAGGATCAGCAATTTCGGATCGGTCATGAGCGCGCGCCCAATGGCCAGCATCTGCTGCTCGCCGCCGGACAACACAATTCCCATGGCGTCCAGCCTTTCGCCGAAGGCGGGAAAAAGCTCGAGCACGCGCGCCAGGGTCCAAGGCCCGCCCGGGCGCGCGGTCGCGGTCAGGTTTTCGCGCACGCTGAGATTGGGAAAAATCTGCCTACCTTCCGGCACCAGGCCGAGCCCCGCCCGCGCCACGCGATGGGGCGGCAAGTCATGGATGTTCTTGCCGTCGAACCGGATGGCGCCGCGCCTTATGGGCGAAAGCCCCATGATCGAGCGCACGGTCGTGGTCTTGCCCATGCCGTTGCGCCCGAGAAGGGTCGCGACCTCGCCGCGTCCCACGCGCAAGGACACGCCGAACAGAATCTGGCTGTCGCCATAGGCGGTTTCGATCCCATCGAGTTCAAGGATCGCCGTCATGAATCGGTTCCAAGATAGGCCGCGCGGACCTCGTCGTTCGCGCGGATGGCATCGGGCGAGCCGGTTGCGATGACGCGGCCATAGGTCATGACCGTGATGCGGTCGGCGAGCGCGAAAACCGCATCCATGTCGTGCTCGACCAGCAACATGGCGATCGTGCCCTTGAGGGACGCGAGAAATTCGACCATGCGGGCGCTCTCCGATGGGCCCATTCCGGCCGTCGGCTCGTCGAGCAGCAGCAGGCGCGGCCGCGCGGCGAGGGCCATGGCGATCTCGAGTTGGCGCTGTTCGCCGTGCGACAGCGCGGCCGCGGGCGTGTTCGCGCGCTCGCCCAAACCCATGCGTTCGAGCATGTCGCGCGCGCCGTCCGCGAGTGCGCGTTCGCGCCGTGCCTCGGCGAAAAAACGAAAACTGTGTCCCGCGCGCGCTTGCACCGCCAGCGCCACGTTCTCGTGCGCGGTGAACTCGCCGAAGACGCTGGTGATCTGAAACGATCGGCCGATGCCGAGCGCGGCGCGCGCTGGAGCGTCGAGCGCGCCGATCTCGCGGCCGTCGAGCGCGATCCGGCCTTCGTCCGAGAGCAGCTCGCCCGAAAGCAGGTTGAGCAGCGTCGTCTTGCCCGCGCCGTTCGGACCGATCACGGCATGGAGCTCGCCCGGGCGGACCTCGAGCGCGACCTGGTCGCAAGCGACCACGCCGCCGAACCGCTTGGACAAGCCCTCGACGGTCAGAAGAGTCATGGTCGCTTGCCGAGGCGCGCGAACAGGCCCGCCAGGCCGCCCCGCGCGTAAAGCACGATGAGGATCAGCACGGGGCCGAGGATGACGTGCCAGTGCTTGGTCAAGTCGCCGAGAAAATGGCCGAGCATCAGATAGGCGAGCGCGCCGAACAGCGGGCCGAAAACCGTTCCCATGCCCCCCATCACCACCATGACGATCAGTTCGCCCGAGCGCGACCAGTGCAGCACGCTCGGCCCGACGAACTCGGATTCGAGGGCCAGGAGCGCGCCCGCGAAGCCGCACAGCGCGCCCGAGAGCACGTAGGCGGCGAGCTTGTAGCGGAAGGTCGAAAATCCGAGCGCGCGCATTCGGCGCTCGTTCGACTTGCAGCCGCGCAAGACCATGCCGAAACGCGATTCGACCAGGCGCGCGGAGAGCGCGAGCGCGCCCGCGAGCACGGCGAAGACAAGGTAGTACAGCGCCACCGGGCTATCCAAAACCTTGAATCCCGCGAGCGTGCCGCGATGGGGAATGGACAGCCCGTCGTCGCCGCCGTACAGCTCCAGGCTCGTGAACAGGAAAAACAGCATCTGCGCGAAGGCAAGGGTGATCATGATGAAGTGCGCGCCGCCGGTGCGCAGCACGACGAAGCCCGTGAGAAGGGCGAACATCCCGGCGGCGCCGATCGCCGCCGGCCATTGCAGCAGCACGTCGTCGATCCCGTTCACCGACAGAATGCCCACGGCATAACCGCCGATGCCGATGAACGCGGCGTGCCCGAAGCTGATCAGGCCGCCATAGCCGAGAATGAGGTTCAAGCTGATCGCGGCGATGGCATAGACCATCGCCCGGCCGAAAATATCGAGATAGAAGGGCTGATCGAGCAGCGCCGCGATGGCCGGAACCGCCGCGAGCAGGGCCAGGATCGCGAAGGCCGCGAACCGGGCGCCCATCAGCGGACCTTCGGTGGAAACAGGCCCCGCGGCCGGAAAAACAGAATGGCCGCCATGAACAGGTAGATGAGCATGGAGGCGATCGTCGGTCCGGCGGTCTGCGCCGCCTCGCGGGGCAGGAACAACGCGAGAATCTCGGCCAGAAAGGAGCGGCCCATGGTGTCGAGGATGCCGATGGCAAGCGCGGCGAACAGCGCGCCGCGCACCGAGCCGATGCCGCCGATGACGATGACGACGAAGGCGAGGATGAGAATCTCCTCGCCCATGCCGGTTTGCACCGAAACGATGGGCCCGGCCATCACGCCGCCAAGGCCGGCAAGCGCCGCGCCAAGGCCGAAAACGAGGGTGAACAGGCGCGGAATGTCGACGCCGAGCGCCCCCACCATCTCGCGATTGGACGCGCCCGCGCGGATGAGCGCGCCAAGCCGCGTCTTCTGCACGAGCGCATAAAGCGCCGCGGCGACCGCGAGGCCGACGAAGATGATGACCAGGCGGAACAGCGGATAGGGCGCGCCGGGCACGATCTCGACTTGGCCCTTGAGGCCGGGAGGCAGGTCGAGATACAGCGACTCGGCGCCGAACAAGAGACGCACGCCCTCGTTGAAAAACAGAATGAGGCCGAACGTCGCCAAGACCTGATCGAGATGGTCGCGGGCATAGAGGGTGCGCAGCACGGTGATTTCGACCGCGACGCCGATCGCGAGCGTCGCCAGCACGGCGAGCGGCGCGGCGAGAAGGAAGCTGCCAGTCAAGGTCAGGAAGGCGGCCGCGAAATAGGCGCCGATCATATACAGCGAGCCGTGCGCGAGGTTGATGAGATTCATGATGCCGAAGACGAGGGTCAGCCCCGCCGACATCAGGAACAACATGATTCCCAATTGTAGGCCGTTGAGCGTTTGTTCGACGAGCAGCAGCGCGGTCATCCGACGTCAGGGCGGGCGGTCACATAGAAAACGGGGCGGAGTCTCGCTCCGCCCCGCACGGTCGAGAAATCGTCGCCTCACCACTTCATCGGGCATTCCTTGCCGTAGGCATCGGCGTGCGCGTTAAGAACGACGCCCTTGATGCGGGTGTCGAAACCGCCATCCGGCGCCTTCACGACCTCTTGAAGGTAGAAGTTCTGGATGGGGAAGTGATTGGTGTTGAAGCGCATGAAACCGCGCACGGTCTTGAAATCGGCGCGGCGCAGCGCGGCGCGCACGGCGTCCTTGTCCTCGATCTTGCCTTTGACCGCGCGTACCGCCGAATCGATGAGCATGATCGAGTCGTAGGATTGGGCCGCGTAGAAGGACGGGATATAGCCGTATTTTTTCTTGAAATCGCCGACGAACTTGGCATTCGTCTCGTTCGGCAAGTCGGGTCCCCAGAACATCGTCGATTGGATGCCGAGCGCCGCGTCGCCTTGGGCCCTCAGCGTCGTGCTATCGGTCGTAAAGACGGTGTATAGCGGAATCAGCTCCTTGAGGCCGGACTGGGCGTACTGCTTGACGAAATTGATACCGGCGCCGCCAGGATAAAAGGCGAAGACCGCCTCTGGACGCGGGTTGATCGCGCGGATGCGCGCGAATTCGGCCGACCAATCGTTGTGTTGCGGCCAGGGCGTCAACACCTCGCCCGAGGTTTCGCCCTTGTAAGCGCGCTTGAAGCCCGCAACCATGTCCTTGCCCGCGGGATAGTTGGGCGAAATGACGAAGACGCGCTTTACCGCGTTGTCGTTGAGATACTTGCCCATGGCTTCGGGCGTTTGGTCGTTCTGCCACGAAGTCGAGAAGAAATAGGGCGAGCATTCCTTGCCCGCGAGTTCGTGCGGGCCGGCATTGGAGCTGATGAGGAAGGTTTCGCTGCGCAGCACGGCATGGCGGGCTTGGAGAAGAACGTTCGACCAGATGAAGCCGGCGACGAAATCCACGCGGTCGCGCTTGACCAATTCCTCGGCCCGTAGCTTGCCGATTTCGGGATCGAACTCGTCGTCCTTATAGACCACCTCGGTCGGCAGGCCGCCGATTTTTCGGTCCAAATGATCGAGCGCCAGCTCGACCGCATCTTGCATGTGCTTGCCGATGATGGCCGGGGCCTTCGTGAGCGTCGTCACGAAACCGATCTTGATCTTATCCGCCGCATGGGAGGGTGCCGAAAAAACGGCGAGCGCCGCGACGGCCACCGCGATACGAATTTTCATGGCTAACTCCCTAAGAGCCGGATGCCGAGATTTTTGCAATCTCAGGTGTCGAGAAATTTGAGATACTGGGCGACGAAATCGTGATCGACGAATTTCGAATAGGACTCGATGAGTTTTTTGGTGATCGGGCCGGGCACCTTGGCGTTTCCGATCGTGTGATCGTTCACCTTGGCGACCGGGCAGATGCACAGGCTGGTCGAGGTGAGGAAGGCCTCGTCGGCGGTATAGACGTCGTACAAATCCAGGTCCCGCTCCTCGCACGCGATGCCCATGTCGCGCGCGAGATCCATGGTCGTCGCGCGGCTGATGCCCGGCAGCACCTGCTGGGCGCGCGGCGTCGAGATCCGGCCGTCTTGCACCATGAAGAAATTCGAGCCCATGCCCTCGGTCACGTTTCCGTTCATGTCGAGCAACACGGCCCAAGCCTCGGGGTCGTGTCCGCGGGCCTCGAGATCGGCCATGATCAGGTTCAGGTAATTGTGCGTCTTGGCGCGCGGGCTGAAGGATTGGGGCGGCGCGCGGCGGATCGAGGGCACGACCATGTGGATGCCGTCGCGGTAGAGCTTGGCGCGCGCGCGCAAGGGCAGGGGCTTGCATTCGACAATGACCGTCGGTCCGGCATGGGAGGTGAACTCGCCGCCCGGCACTTCGATGCCGCGGCTGATGCGTTGGCTCACCCAATAATCCTCGTCCTTCGAGATAAGGTGCAGGTTCTTGGCCAGAACCTCCTCGGTGATGCGCGCGAGTTCGGCGGGCGAGAGGCCGGGATCGATCTTCACGTAGCGCAGCGAGCGGTAAAAGCGGTCGAGATGTTCCGTCAGCTTGAAGATGCGATGGCTGAAGGTACGCGTGGTGTCGAACACCGCGTCGCCGAACAGAAATCCGCGATCCCGGAAGGACACCAAGGCCTGGCTTTCCGGCACGATCTTGCCGTTGATATAGGCCACGCGTTCATTGGCGAGCTGAGCCATCATTGTCCCCCCCGGTGCATTCCGTGGGGGGATACTAGGCCGGTGGGCGGGTGCGCTCAACCCGTTGCTGGCTCGGCGTAGTTGAGCTCGATCAGGATGCCGGCAGGGTCCCGGACGAAGACTTGTTGGAGGTCGCGGCCCGGCACCGTCCGCTCGCGGTGGGCAATGCCAAGATTTTCAAGCTTGGCGCGCATCGCGGCGAGGCCGGAGGCCCGGAAGGCGATATGGTCGAGTTGGCCCGTCCCAGGCACCTCAGGCCCCTTCGGGCCTCCCGTGCCGAGCAAATGCACCACCGCCGTATCGCCGCAATACAGCCAGCGCCCCGGGAAGGCGAAATTCGGGCGGGGGCCGTCCCTGAGACCGATGACCTCGGTGTAAAACCGTGCCGTTTCCTCGATCGCCTCGGGCGCGACGGCGAGGGAATAGTGATTGAGGTCCAAAACCGTCATGGCGCGGCCTTCACGATGGCAGGGTGCGCGCGCGGCACCAAGGGGTTGGATGATAGGGGCCCAAACCGGCGGGCGGCAAGCTTCAGCCGGCGTGCAGGACCTTGGCGCCGCGCGCGCCGCGGCTCAGCAGATAGGACAAGGGCAGGGCGATCGCCGAGATGAGGGCGATGGCGTAAAAACACGCGTTGTAACCGATGATGCCCGACTGCTTGTCGATCTCGAGATTGAGCGCGGCCAAGCCGTGCGGCGAGGCGAGATTCCACGCGGGCGGCGTCGCCCGGAACAGATCGTTGAAGCGGGTCACGTACTCCGTCAGGTTCGCGTGCGAACCGACGGTCGTGCGCAAGGCAAGGTTGATCATCAGCACGATGCCGAGCGATGCGCCGACATTGAACATCATATGAAGAAAGGCCAGCGCCTCGTCGCGCTCGGCCGGCGCCAAGGTCGCCACGGTCAACATCCCCAGCGGGACCCAGACAAAACCCGAGCCCAAGCCCTGGAGAATCCCGGTCCACGCCACTTCCGTCGCGGCGACCTCGGTCGTCCAGCCCGCGATTAGCCAGCCCGAGAGCCCGAAACAGAAAAACCCCACGCACATGAGCGCGCGCGGATCCATGCGCGCGACCAGAATGCCGCCGAGAAACATCGACACAAAGGCGCCGAGGCCGCGCGGCGTGAGCAAGAGCCCCACGGTCATCACGGGATAGCCGCCGAGGTTCTGAAAGAACAGCGACAAGAGCACGATCGGCGATTGCAGGATGAAGGCGAACAGCGCCACGAAACACACGCCGATGACGAAATTGCGGTTGGCGAAGAGCTGCGGCGGCACGAAGGGACGCTTGCCGGTGATCGTGTGGACCACGAAGAAGTAGAGCGCGATCGCCGCGATCGCGGCCTCGAACACGATCTCGGGTGAGGCGAACCAGTCCAGACGCTGGCCGCGGTTCAACATGAACTGCAACGCGCCCATGCCGACGCACAGGCTGAGAAAACCGAACCAGTCGAGCGTCTTTTCCGCTTGGCGCGCGGTCCGCGGCACGAACATGAGCACGCCGATCGTCGGCAAGATCATGGCCGGCACGTTGATGTAGAAGGCCCAGGGCCAGCCGTAATTCTCCGTCATGAAGCCGCCGACGATGGGCCCCATCACGGGGCCGAGAAGAATGCCCATGCCCCAGATGGAATTGGCGGTGCCGTGGCGCTCCTTGGGGTAGAGATCGAACATGATCGCCTGCGAAAGCGGCAGGATGGGGGCGCCGAAAAAACCCTGCGTCGCGCGCCAGAAGACCTCGGATTCGAGGCTCGTGGCCAGGCCGCACATGATCGAGGTCAGCGTAAACATGACGCAGGACGCGGCGAAGACCTGCTTGCGCCCGAAACGCATCGACGCCCAGCCCGCGCAGCCCGTGACGATCGTGCCGCCGACGATGTACGAGGTCACGACCCAGGAAATCTGGTCCTGGGTGGCGGAAAAACTACCCTGCATGTGCGGCAAGGCGACCGTCACCACGGTCAAATCCAGCACATAGACGGCGGACGGAACCATGACGGATAGGATGACCAGCCACCGGCTAAGCGGCGAGGCGTAAAGCCGGGCGTGGACGTCGCCGGTCATGCGTGGCGGGCCGCCGCGCGCCGGCGCATGAGGAAGGCGAGGGGTGCTCCGACAAACGCGACGATCGCCATCAGCACGAAGGAATTGTTGTAGGCGATCATGGAGGCTTGGCGTGTGATCTCGCCGTCGATGGCGAGCGGCCTGGCCAGGCTCCACATCTGGGTCGTGGCGTGCGACCGAAACAGCGGATTGTAGGCGGTCACGTGCTCGGCCAGGATCGCGTGATTCTCCTGCACGTTCGACGTCCAATAGGTGAAGATGCCGGCGATGCCGATGCTGCCGCCGATATTGAGCACGAGATAGAACAGCGGCAAGGCTTCCTCGCGAAAGCGCGTCGGCAAGGTATCGAAGGCGCGCGTCGCCAGGGGCACGAACATGAAGGACGAGCCGATGCCTTGTGCCAGCCCCGTCCATGCCACGTCCCACGACCCGACATCGAGCGTCCATTGCGACATGGCGAGCGCGGACAGCGCCACCCAGACGAAGCCGAGCGCGATCAGGAAACGGTTTTCGACGCGCGCCATGATCGCGCTGACGAAAAGATTTCCGGCCACGACACCCAACGCGCGCGGCGCCAGCAACAGCCCGATCATTTCAACCGGATAGCCGCGCAGATTCTTGAGCAGCAGCGGCAGCAGAATCGTCGGCAGGAAGACCAGAAGGCCGAAGCCGAACGCAACCGCAAGGCCCGCCGCATAGTTGCGGTCGCGGAACATCTCGGGCTTGACCAGCGGATCGCGCGCGGTGAACGCGCGCACGGCGAAAAGATAGAGGCAAAAGCCGCCGATAACCGCCTCGGCGATGATTTCGGGCGAGGCGAACCAATCGAGGCGCGTGCCGCGATTGAGCATGAGTTGCAGCGCGATCAGTCCGATGGCGAGCATGGCAAAGCCGGGCCCGTCGAAGCGGCGCGCGCGATCGGGCGCGACGTGCGGCACCGCCAAGAGCGCGCCGACGAGAGCGATGGCGCCCAAGGGCAGGTTGATGAGAAAGACCGAGGGCCAGCCGTACAGATCCGTGAGATAGCCGCCGATGGGCGGCGCCACGATGGGGCCGAGCATGTTTCCGAAGCCCCAAATGCCGATGGCGCGACCGTGCTGTTCGGGCGGATAGGCGTCGATCGAGATGGCCTGGGACAGCGGAATGATCGGCGCGCCGGCGACGCCTTGGAGGAAGCGCCACAGAACCTCGGCCTCGAGCGTTCCCGCCCAGCCGCACATGAGCGAGGCCAAGGTGAACAGACCAAGCGACAGGGCGAACAGCCGCTTGCGGCCGATGCGCCGGCTCACCCAACCGGTCGCCACGATCATCGTGGTCATGCCGACGAGGAAGGCGGTGACCACCCAGGCGATCTGGTCGGGCGTCGCGGAAAACGTACCCTGCATGTGGGGCAGGGAAATGCTGACGATCGTGAGGTTCAGCGAATAGATGCTCGAGCCGAGCATCGTCGTCATCATGATATAAGGCCGGCGCCGGATCACTTCCGCCGATATGGGGTTCGCGGTCATGACCTGGGCCCGCCGCGACGCCGGGGCCAGGGATTGCGCAGCAGCAGGACGAGGGGTGCCGTCAGCGCGGCGACGATGGCGACGATCTGAAACGAGATTTCGAACGCGATGAGCGAAGCCTGGCGCGTGATCATGGTGTCGAGCGCCGCGGCGCCCGCGGGACTTTTCGGATCCCACGCCTGGGGCACTTGGCCCGAGCGGAAAAGTTGATTGAGCGACGAGGCCGATTCCGACAGCACGGCGTGGGTGGACTGGGTGCTTTCCACCCAATAGGTGATCATGGCCGCGATGCCGATCGAGGCGGCGATATTGAACACGAGAAAGAACAACGGCACGGCCTGGGGCCGGTGGCGCGCGGGCAGGGAGTGGAATGTCAGCGTGTTGAGCGTGACGTACAGGATGCCGTTGCCCAGGCCCTGGAACACGCCGTTCACCGCGACCTCCCAGACACCGACATCGAGCGTCCAGGTCGAGACGTTCCAGGACGAGCCGCAAACGCTGGCCAGGCCGCACAACACCAAGAATCGCGGATCGACGTGCTTCATCAGGCGCGCGACCGTCAGATTGCCGATCACCACGCCGAGGGCGCGCGGCACGAGCAAGAGGCCGATCATCTCCACCGGATAGGCCAGAAGATTGCGCAAAAACAGCGGCAAGGTGACGAGGGGCAAAAAAGAATAGAGCCCGAAACTGGTGATGAACACGAGGCCGACGCAAAAATTCCGGTCGCGGAACATGTCCAAATCCAGAAAGGGCCTTCTCGTCGTCAGGATGTGGACCAAGAAGATGTAAAGCAAGAACAAGCCCGCCAAGCCCTCGAACACGATCTCGGGCGATGCGAACCAATCGAGCCCGGCGCCGCGATTGACCATGAGCTGAATCAGGCCCAGTCCGACGACGAGGGTGAACATGCCGACGATATCCAAATGGCGTCCGGGCTGAGGCGGGCGCGCTGGCACGAACAGGATGGTGCCGAGAATGCACAAAGCGCCCGCCGGAACGTTTAAATCGAACATGCTCGGCCAGCCGTACATTTCGGTGATGTACCCGCCGATTGGCGGGGCCAGAACGGGGCCCGCCATGTTGCCGAGACTCCACAAGCCGATGGCGCGGCTGTGCTGCTCGGGCGGATAGACATCGAGGATGATCGATTGCGAAAGTGGCAGGATGGCGGCACCCGTGACGCCTTGCAGGAAGCGCCACAGCACCTCGCCTTCGAGCGATGTCGCGTTGCCGCACATCACCGAGGCGCCGACAAAGGCGAAGAGCGCGCCGAGAAAGACGTTCTTGCGGCCAAAGCGCTCGGCCACCCAGCCGATGCAGGCGATCGACATGGTGAGGCCCAGGATGAAGGACGTGACGACCCAGGCGATCTGATCAGGCGCCGCCGAAAACGTGCCTTGCATGTGGGGCAGGGAAATCGAAACGATGTTCATGTTCATCGAATAGACGCTGGCCGCGGCGATGCAGGTCGCCATCACCCAACCGCGCCGGACGGCGGGCGCGGGTGCGGGCGTGGCGGGGGGGTGGCGCGCGCTCACTTCGTCCTCATGAATGTCCCGCGCCGTTCGTTTCTCGGGACTTGAGGCCGCTGCGGAACAGCAAGATGAGCGGCATGATGGCGACCGAAAGCAGGGTGATCAGGTGGAAGTTGTTCAGATAACCGATCATGGTCGCTTGGCGCGTGATTTCGCCCTCGATCGCGGCCAGGCCGCCGAGCGAGCCGAGGTCGAGCGCTCCGGCCGCCGGATGACGAACCATCTCGTTCATGCGCGAAATATGTTCGGTCAAGGTCGCGTGATTGATATTGGTCGAGCGCGTGAGAATGTTGACCGCGACGGCGATGCCCGAGCTTATGCCGCTGAACAGCAGGACGTTGAATAACGCGAGGCCCTCGGTGCGGTAGCGCCGATCGAGCGTCGCGAAGGTCATGAGCGTGAGTGGAATGGAACTCATGCCCGTGCCGATGCCCTGCAGCGCGCCGGTCCAAATGACGTCCCATTCGGTCACGTCCGGCGTCCAATGCGACATGTCCCAGGCCGTCACCGCCAGCAGAAAGACGCCGACCAGAAGCACCACGCGCGCGTCGAAATGACGCAGGAATGCATTGGCGATCCACATGCCGGCCATCACGCCGAAGCCGCGCGGCGACAAGATGAGGCCGAGGGTGAAAACCGGCAATCCGCGCAATTCCTGCATCAGCAGCGAGACCAGAACCAAATTTCCGTGCAGCAGGAAGCCCCAGGCGAAGGAGATAAATATTCCGACCGTATAGTTGCGGTCGCGGAATAGATTGGGTTCGAGAAAGGGTCGGGCGGTGGTGGCGCTGTGGACCAGGAATACGTAGAGCGCGACCACGGTAATCGAAACCGCGACGACGATCTCGGTCGCCTCGAACCAATCGAGCCGTTCGCCGCGGTTGAGAATGAATTGAAACATCGAGACCGCGATCGTCAGCGCGACGAGGCCGGTCCAATCGAGATGGCGGTCGGGCTGGCGCTTGGTTTCCTCGGCGAACAGGGCGATGCCGATGGCGGAGGCGGCGCCGAGCGGAACGACGATGTAGAAGATCCACGGCCAAGTGTAGTGCTCGACGATAAAGCCGCCGAGCACCGGGCCCATGGCCGGACCGACCATGGTCGCCATCCCCCAGATTGCGTTGGCCGTGCCGTGGCGTTCCTTGGGAAAAAGGTCGAGGCAGATCGATTGCGAGAGCGGCATCAGCGGGCCGCCGAGCGCGCCTTGCAGGAAGCGCCACAGCACTTCCTCCTCGACCGAGCTCGAAAGACCGCACATCAACGATACGAACGTGAAGCCGATCGTGCTGAGCAGGAATATGCGCTTGCGCCCGAAACGCTCGGCAAGCCAGCCCGCGCACGCCAGCATGGTGATCATGCCGACGATGAAGGAGGTCACGACCCACGACACCTGGTCGTGAGTCGCGGAAAACGTTCCCTGCAAGCGCGGCAATGCGACCGCGACCGAGGTGATGTTGAGCTCGTAGGTCGTGGACGCGATCATGATCGGTGTAAGGATGATCACGCGCTTCCACGCGGTCGGGTAGGTCTGGGCCGCGCCGTCCGGCGTCATCGCTTGCCCGCCATCTTGTTCCTGGGGGCGTTGCGCCGTTGCCGCGCGCGCATTCGGCCGGTCAGACGATGCCGCCGTTAACGTGAATGGTTTGATTGGTCACGTAGGACGCGTCCGGTCCGGCGAGAAACGCGACCATGGCGGCGACCTCGTCCTGCTTGCCGAGGCGCCCCAGCGGCACGTTGGCGATCAGCGGTGTCCAGGCGTCGTCGGAGTAAAATTGTATGGTGTCGGCGTCCTTTTCGATGATGCCGGGCGCCACGCAATTGACGGTGACCTTGAAGGGCGCGAGTTGGACGGCGAGTGTCCTGACCAATGCCTCGAGTCCCGCCTTGGCCGCGGCCGAACCCGGATAGATGGGATAGGTGCAACGAAAGACATGGGCGTTCAGCGTGCTGATGGCGATGACGCGGCCCCGCCCGCCGGCCGCCTTCAGGTGCGGCAGGGCGCGCGTGGACATCTCGAAGAAGCCGCCGGTGACCACTTTGTAGCAATAGTCCATGCCCTCGCGGTCGAGATCGCCCCACACGCGAAGATCGGGGAAGCCGGCATTGGCGATAAGGGTGTGCAGCCCGCCGAACGCCTCGACCGCCGTGTCCACGCATCCGCGCGCTTGGGCGGCATCCGCCAGATCCGCGAGATGAACCACGGCCTCGGCGCCCTTGGCGCGAAGCTCCGCCGCCACGCGCTCGCAGCCCGCCCGGTTTTTGTGAGCGTGAACGACGATACCGACGCCGGGCGCCGCGAGGCGGCGCGCGATCGCCGCGCCGATGCCGCTGCCCGAACCGGTCACGAGAACGGATGTCTTGACCACGTTTGGCCCCCCTATTGCGGCTGCTGGCCTGCGGCCCCCGAATCGTCTAAGTGAAGGTGGCACGGGGTCCGCGGCCACGCAACCGCGCGAGGGGGAAACGAGATGAGCACCAATTTCCTGCGCACGATTCAAACCGTCGATTCGCACACCGAGGGCAATTCCACGCGCGTGATCGTCGGCGGCTACCCGATCCCGCCCGGCAAGACCCTGCTCGAGAAGCGCGAGTGGCTGTGGAAGAACGACGACGGCTTGCGCCGGATGCTCAATTTCGAGCCGCGCGGCCACGCCATGATGTGTTCGGTGCTCGTCATGCCGCCGATCGCGCCCGGGGCGGATTTCTCGGTCGTCATCATGGAGCAGGACGAGTACGTGCCCATGTGCGGCCATTGTATTCTCGGCACGGCGACAACGATCGTCTCCACGGGCATGATCAAGCGCACCGAGCCCGCGACCAAGGTCGCGCTCGAAACGCCGGCCGGCATGGTGCATTGCGAGGTCGAGATGAAGAATGGCCGGGTGGGCGGCGCGAGCTTCGTGAACGTCGAATCGTTCCTATTGCACGACGGGGCGAAGCTCGAAGTGCCGGGGCTCGGCAGCCTCACGGTCGATGTCGCCTATGGCGGCGATTTCTATGTCTTCGTCGATGCCGATGCGCTGGGACTCGAGCTCACGCCGCCCAACGAGGCGGCGATTTGCGCCATGGCCAACCGCATCGTCCCGGAGGTCGGCCGGCAGCTCAAGGTTCTCCATCCGCTGCGCCCCGACATCGATCGCTGCTACCAGACTCTGTTCACCTCGGCCAAGACGACGACAGGCGACGTGAAGCAGACCATCGTGGCGCCGCCCGGCGCGCTCGACCGCAGCCCGTGCGGCACCGGCACGAGCGCGCGCGTGGCCCAGCTCGTGACCAAGGGCAAGCTCGGCAACAACCGCGCGCTCAAGTTCGAGGGCGTGCTCGGCACGTATTTCACCGGCCAGGCGGTGTCGTCGGAAATGCGCGGCGGTATTCTTTACGTCCGCCCGCGCGTGGGCGGGAACGTCTATCTCACGGGGTTCCACCAGTTCATTCTCGATCCCGACGACCCGTTGCCCGAAGGCTTCCGCCTCGGACCGCCGCCGCGCGCGGTGCCGCGCCCGAGCACCTGAGGGGACGAAACCGCGCTTCGCCCAGCCGGGCCAAAGCCCGAGCTTGGGAAAAAGCGCTTAGGAAAAAGCCTTGAACGTGATGATGGTGAAGGTGTCCTTCACGCCCGTGAGCGGGTGAATGTGCTCGTTGACGAAATGGCCGATATCGGCCGCGTCGTCGAGATAGCATTTCATCATCAAATCGTACTGCCCCGAGATCGAATAGACCTCGGATATTTGTTCGACGCTTTGAATGGCTTGGTCGGCGACCGCATAGGCGCGGCCTAACTCGCATTTCACCATGACGAAGATCGTTTGCATCCGGTCCCCCTATTCCTCGGCCATGGCCGCGCGCACGCGGTCGAGCAGGGTGGAGCGCGCGGGCTCGGGCAGGTCTTCGACGGCGTCGGCCAATTCCTTGACCAAGCCGCGCATGGCATAGAGCTGGTCGAGCAGCGACAATATCACCGGCATCGCGTTTTCGTCGATGGACAGCTCGTAGGCTAGCTCGCGGATGAGCCGCGCGCGGGCGACATCGGCCGCGTCGAAATAATGCTCACCCTCTTGCGCCTTGGGGCGCACCCATTGCCGCTCGATCCAAATCGCGAGTTCGTCCCGCGCCACCGACAATTGCACGCACACGGCCTCGACGGTTTGCATCAGAGCCCCGCCTTCTTGCGGACATCGTACCGGCGCTCCCAACTTTCCGCGAACTTGGTCAAGGCGTCGTCGCCGTCCTCGGGAAGCGCAAGCTTGAGCACGATGTACTGATCGCCGCGCGTGCCGGTTTTGCGGTCGCGCGCGCCTTTTTCCTTGAGACGCAGCCGCGTTCCGGTATTGGCCCCCTTGGGCACGGTCACCGTCACGCGGCCGTCGATCGTCGGCACTTCGATTTTCGCGCCGAGCACGGCTTCTTGCAGCGTGACCGGGACGTCGAGCACGATGTCGAAGCCCTCGCGGCGAAAATGTGGATGGGGTTCGATGCGCAACTCGACGAGAGCGTCGCCGGGGGCGCCACCCGGCGATGCCGCGCCCTGGCCCTTGAGACGCAAGGTCTCGCCGTCCTTCATGCCAGCGGGAATCGTCACGTCGAGCGTGCGCCCGCCGGCAAGGGTCAGGCGCATGCTGCCGCCGCGGGCGGCATCGACGAAAGGTACCGACAACGTGTAACTCACGTCCTGGCTGCCGGCACTACCGGCTTGGGGGCCGCCGCCGGGCGC
>CAMAPP010000067.1 GCA_945860095.1 Rhizobium sp. Q54
AATCGCGCCCCTCGTCCGACATTCCGGTGCTGCTGAGCGCCGACGAGGTGCTCTACAACGAGGATCTCGGCCTCGTCACGGCCAGCGGCAAGGTCGAAATTTCGCAAGGCGACCGCGTGCTCCAAGCCGATTCGGTCACGTACAACCAGAAAACCAATGTCGTGACCGCCTCGGGCAATGTGAGCATGCTCGAACCCAAGGGCGAAGTCGTGTTCGCCGAGTACATCGAACTGACCGACGACATGAAGGACGGCGTCGCCCGCGGCTTCGGCATCTTGCTGCAAGACGGCGCCAGGCTCGCCGGATCGGGCGCGAGGCTGTCGGGCGGCACGCGGCGCGAACTGGCGAACGCGGTCTATTCGCCGTGCGAATTGTGCCCGAAAAACCCCTCGCGCGCGCCGCTGTGGCAGGTCAAGGCGGTGCGCGTCATCCACGACACCGAAGCCAAGGAAGTAACCTACAAGGACGCCCGGCTCGAGCTGTTCGGCGTGCCCATCGCCTACACGCCCTATCTGTCCCATCCCGATCCGACCGTGAAACGCAAAAGCGGACTTCTCGCGCCCAGTTTCGGCAACGACTCCGAGCTCGGCCTGTTCGTGAAGACGCCGTATTTCGTCGTGATCGACGACGACAAGGACGCGACGATCGAACCCATGTTTACCACGCGCGAACGCGCGGCGGGCATCGGCCAGTACCGCCAGCGCTTCGACAACGGCTCGTTGCAAACCGACGGCAGCCTGACCTATGTGCGCAGCCGCGACCCCAACGGCAACGTGGAATCCGGCGACCGATTCCGCGGTCATTTGTTCGCCACGTCTCGATTCGATCTGGACCCCACTTGGCGCGCGGGTTACGACGGCGGTTACGTTTCGGACGACACCTATTTGCGGCGCTATAAATTGTCGTCGCAAAGCGTGGTGACGAACCATCCCTTCGTCGAAGGCTACCGCGGCAACAATTACGCCGCGCTGCAAGCCTACCACTTCCGCGGTCTGCGCCAGCGCGACAGCGAGCGCACCACGCCCTTCGTGCTACCGCTCGCGGACTACAATTTCGTGGGCGATGCCGACGATTTTGGCGGCCGAATCCTCGGCGACGCGAACCTGATGGCGCTGCACCGCCAGGAAGGCGCCGACAGCCGCAGGCTATCCACGCGAATCGGCTGGACACGCCCTTACACGACCCAGCGCGGCGATA
Organism: Rhizobium sp. Q54; assembly: GCA_945860095.1. Classification (GTDB taxonomy): domain Bacteria; phylum Pseudomonadota; class Alphaproteobacteria; order CADEGL01; family CADEGL01; genus CAMAPP01. The sequence continues at coordinate 1,198 of CAMAPP010000067.1, forward strand.
TCTGGACGACCTCGTTCACCTGGCAAAACGACGTCTATGCCGTCGAGGACGTGGCGACCATCGGCCGGCCGCGCCAAAGGCTGCACGGCGCGACCGGCAGGTCCATTCCCCAGGCGCGCCTGGACTGGCGTTACCCCTTCGTGCGCGAGATGGGCGCCTTCCGGAACGTCGTCGAGCCCATGGCCGCGGTCATCGTCGCGCCCAATGGCGGCAATCCGGCCAAGATCCCGAACGAGGATAGCGTCGACTTCGAATTCGACGACACCAATCTGTTCAGCACCAATCGCTTCACCGGACTCGACCGGGTGGAGACGTCACAGCGCGCGATTTACGGCATGAAGGTCTCCGCGCTCGGCAATAAGGGCGGGCTGAGCGAGCTGTTCTTCGGGCAGAGCTACCGCTTCCGCCAGGACGACACGTTCGAGCAAGGCTCGGGGCTCGATACCAAGCTGTCCGATTATGTCGGCCGCCTGCGACTGGCGCCTGCGGAATATCTAGACGGCCTGTACCGCTTCCGCAACGCCCAGAGCAATTTCACGCCCGTGCGCCACGAAGTGTTGACGCGCGTCGGCCCGCGTGCGCTGCGCCTCAACGTCAATTATCTGTTCTTCAAGCAGACCACGCCGACCAGCGAGTTCGGCGACCGTGAACAGATCGGTCTGGGGCTATCCTCGCAGTTCACCGAACGATGGGCGGGGCGCATCAGCCACACGCGAAATCTGCGCGGGCGCGACGAAGGCGCCCTCAGCTCGCTGGCGGGCGTGACGTACGAGGACGAATGTCTTTTGTTCGATGTGGCCTTCAGCCGGAATTTCACGCATGACCGCGATTTTCGTACGTCCGACTCTTTTCTTTTCCGAATTTTGTTCAAGACCCTAGGCGAGGTCAAAACCTCGGCTCGGTGAACGGTTTCCGGCGCGCGTGCCGCGCATACAATGGCATAGGATTGCCCCATCATGGTTTTGCACCCCGCTCCTCGCTCGATTCCACGCCGCGCCACCCCCCGCTTGGCCGCGCTGTGCGTTCTCGCCTGGGTTGCCGCCGCCCCGTCCGCGCGCGCGCAGGAGGTCATGAACATCGCCGCTATCGTGAACGACGAAGTGATTTCGATTTTCGATTTGCGGACGAGATCGCGGCTGGTGATGTTTTCTTCGGGACTTGCCGATTCCCTCGAATCCCGGCGGAGAATCGAGCCGCAGATTCTACGCTCGCTGATCGACGAGCGCCTGCAGCTTCAGGAGGCCAAGCGGCTCAGCATCACCGTGTTGGCCGACGAAATCAAAGAGGCTTTCGTCGACATCGAAACGCAAAACGGCTTGCCCAAGGGGCAATTGGACCAGGAATTGCGGCGGGTCGGCCTCGATCCGACGATCCTGGAAACCCAGATCCGCTCGGCTATAGCCTGGGACAAGGTCGTCCGGCGCCAAATTCGGAACCAGGTGCAGATCGGCAACGAAGAAGTGCAGGAGGCCGTCCAACGCGTCCAATCCCAGGTTGGACGCCCGCAGAGTTTCCTCCACGAAATCTTCCTTGCGGTCGATACCGCCGATCAGGAGGATCAGGTTCGGGCCTCTGCCGGCCGCCTGATCGAGCAAATCAAGAGCGGCACGCCATTCGAGGCGATGGCGCGCCAGTTCTCGCAAAGCGGCGCCGGGCCGCAGGGCGGGGAACTCGGCTGGGTGGCGGAAGACGATCTCTCGGAGGAATTAAAGCGCGCGGTCGAGAAATTGAAGGCCGGGGAGATTTCCGATCCGGTGCGTTCGGTCGCGGGCTATCACGTCCTGCGGGTGCGCGAGCGGCGCATCCAGCAAGCCCCGGGTTCGGAAGAGGCGTCGGTCACGCTGCGCTACATTTATTTCAAGGCGCCGACCGGAGCGCCCGTCCAGGAACTGCAAAATCTGGCGCAGCTCGCCAATCTCGTGCGTGACAACGTGCGCGACTGCACCGACATGGAACGCTTGCGCAAGGAAGTGGACGACAGCCCCTTCCCCCTGCCCGAGAAGGTCAAGCTGCGCGAACTTTCGGATTCCCTGCGCAGCACGGTCTCGAGTCTCGAGACCGGCAAGCCCAGCAACCCGGTGCAAGTCGCCAATGGCTTCGTGCTGCTGATGGTGTGCGAGCGGGACAAGACGCCGGGCCTGGACGTGCAGCGAATCGAGAACGTCATGTACGCCCAGCGCGTGGACATCTTGATGCGCCGCTACATGCGCGATTTGCGGCGCGCGGCGTTCGTGGACGTGCGCATATGACGGCACCGCTCGCCCTCACCCTCGGCGAACCGGCCGGCATCGCGGGCGAGATCACGCTCAAGGCCTGGCAGGCCATTCGCGGCGGCGACGCCGTTTTCTTCGCTATCGGCGATCCCGATTATTATGGTGCGGCCGCGCGCGCTCTCGGCGCCACGGTTGCGGTGATCGACACGCCCGAGGACGCCGCCGCGCGATTTTCCTCCGCCCTGCCCGTGCTGGCGGCACCGCTCGCGGTGCCGAGCGAACCGGGCAAGCCCGACGGCCGCAATGCCGGCGCCGTCATCGCCTCGATCGACCGCGCGGTTGCGCTCGCGTCCGCCGGGCGCGCGGGCGGCGTCGTCACGAACCCCATTCACAAGGGCGTGCTGTATCAGGCCGGATTTCGCCATCCCGGCCACACCGAATATCTCGCGGCACTCGCGGGCGCGGGCACGCGCGCCGTCATGATGCTCGCGTGCCGCGAATTGCGGGTGGTTCCGGTGACGATCCACATCCCCTTGGCCGAGGTCGCCGGGCGCTTGCGCACGGCCGACATCGTCGCGTGCGGCGAGATCACGGCGCGCGCTCTCATCCGTGATTTCGGCGTGTCCGAGCCGCGCCTGGCCGTCGCCGGCCTCAATCCTCACGCAGGCGAATCGGGCCATCTCGGTCGCGAGGAGTTGGACATCATCGCGCCCGCGGTGGCCGAGCTTCGCGCCAAGGGTATCCGCGTCTTCGGTCCCGCGCCCGCCGACACGCTGTTCCATGCCCGCGCGCGCGCGCGTTCGGACGCGGTGCTGTGCATGTACCACGACCAAGCCCTCGTTCCGCTGAAGACCATCGACTTCGACGGCGGTGTCAATGTCACGCTGGGCCTGCCCTTCGTGCGCACCTCGCCCGATCACGGCACCGCCTTCGATATCGCGGGCCAGTCGCTTGCAAATCCCGCGAGCCTCGTCGCCGCGATCGAAATGGCGGCCCGGATGGCCGAGCGTCGCTCGCACGCCCGCGCCGCCGCGTGAGCCAGGATGCCGATCCGAAGGAGATAAAGGCGATAAAGCACCTGCCGCCGCTCCGCGAGGTCGTCGCGCGCCACGCCATCGCCGCGCGCAAGAGCCTGGGCCAGCATTTTCTATTTGATCTCAACCTGACCGCGCGCATCGTGCGCGAAGCGGCGCCGCTGACCGGGCGCCACGTCGTCGAAATCGGCGCGGGGCCGGGCGGGCTCACGCGCGCGCTGCTCGAAAGCGACGCGGCGGACGTCTTGGCGATCGAAACCGACCCACGCTGCCTTGCCGCCCTCGCCGAACTGGCCGAAGCCTATCCCAATCGCCTTCGCGTGCACGCGGGCGACGCGCTCGAAATCGACGACAGCGCGCTCGTGCCCGCGCCGCGCGTCGTCGTGGCGAATCTGCCCTACAATGTCTCGACAGTTCTGCTTCGCCGCTGGCTCGGGCGCATCGGTTCCTACGAGGCCCTGACGCTAATGTTCCAGCGCGAGGTCGCCGAGCGCCTCGCGGCGAAGCCCGGCGGCAAGACATACGGCAGGCTGAGCATCCTGACCCAATGGCTGTGCCGCGTGGAATTGCTGTTCCACGTTCCGGCCTCGGCCTTCACCCCGCCGCCCAAGATCGCCTCCACCATGGTGCGGTTCGAGCCGTTGCCGGTTCCCCTCGCCCCCGCCGACCGGGCGATTCTCGAGCGCGTGACCGCCGCGGCGTTCGGCCAGCGCCGGAAAATGCTGCGCCAAAGTCTGAAATCCCTTCGCCCCGATACCGAGGCTTTTCTGCTCGCCCAAGGCATCGCGCCGACCGCGCGCGCCGAGGAGCTTTCGGTCGAGCAGTTCTGCGCGCTAGCCCGCGCGCTGGCGCCGGAAGGGCCTTAGGCGCGCTCGATCAGGTTTTGAACGAACCCGGAAAGCCCGGTCTGGCGGCCGCGCCTTAAGCGTTCGGCCGAAAGAATGGCGCGCAACGCCGCCACGCTCGAATCCAGCTCGCGGTTGATGATGATATAGTCGTATTCGGCATAGTGGCGGATTTCGTCGGCCGCCAGAGCCATGCGCCGGGCCACGACCGCATCTTCGTCCTGTGCGCGCGTCTTCAGGCGGCGTTCGAGTTCGTCCCAGGACGGCGGCAGCACGAACACGCTCACCAAATCCTCGCGCGCGACATCCTTGAGCTGCTGGGTGCCTTGCCAATCGATGTCGAACAACACGTCGCGGCCCGCGCTCAGCGATGCCTCGACCGGCGCGCGCGGGGTTGCGTAGCTGTGGCCGAACACGGTGGCGAATTCGAGAAACTCGCCGGCCGCGCGCATCCGCTCGAAGTCCTCGGGGCCGACAAAGCGGTAATCGGCACCGTCGCTCTCGCCGGGCCGTTTGGGTCGCGTGGTGTACGACACCGACATCGCGATGCCCAAATCCTCGGCCAGCAAGCGGCGCGAAATCGTCGTTTTGCCCGCCCCCGAGGGCGAGGACAAGACGAGCATGATGCCGCGACGGCGAATATCCATGGACGCCATTATTCGATGTTCTGCACCTGCTCGCGCAGGCGTTCGATGGTTGCCTTGAGCTTCAAGCCGATCTGGGTCAGCGCCATCTCGGCGGCTTTTGAACACAGGGTATTGGCTTCGCGGTTGAACTCCTGGCACAGGAAATCGAACTGCCGGCCGACGGCGCCGCCCTCGGACAGGAGGGCGCGCGCCGCACCGATATGCGCGGCCAGGCGATCGAGTTCCTCGCGGATATCGGCCTTGGTGGCAAGAAGCGCCACTTCCTGCGCGAGGCGTTCCTCGGGCAAGGCCGGGACGCCGTCGCGTAAGGCGTCGAGCTGGGCCTTGAGGCGGGAATAGAGGGCCTGGGGCTGCGCCCCGGCCGAGGACGAGGCCTCGGCGTGAAGCGCCGCAATGTCGTCGAGCAGGGCCGACAGAACATCGCCAAGACGACCGCCTTCCTCGGCGCGCACCCGGCACAGCCCGGCCACTGCGTCAGCGAATGACGCCAGGATCGCCGCCTCGCGCCGCGCGGTTTGTTCGGGCGATTCGACAACCGCCTCGACTTGCTCCACCACCCCGCGCACCGCCAACAAGGCCTCGATACGCGGCTTCTCCAACGAAACGCGCCCGGCATAGCGCGCGTGGAGGGCGAGCAATTGGTCGAGCACCGCCTCGTTCACCGCGAGCGTCGCCGACGGCACGGTACGCACGAAGGATAGTTGTACCGAAACATTGCCGCGCTTCACGCGTTTGGCCAGGACCGCGCGCACCGGCGCCTCGAGCGCGTCGAAACCCGGCGGCAGCCGCAGCCGCGCATCGAATGCCCGCGCGTTCACGCTTTTCAATTCCCAACTGAAACTGCCTTCGGCGATCTGCCCGGTGGTCCGGGAAAAACCGGTCATGCTGGCGATCGCCACGCCCCCTCCGCACGCTGGAATAAAAAAAACGTCCCCGCGCTCCGCCCGTTGGCGGCGCGCGCGGCGCACTCTATACCCCGCTCGGTAACCGGACAACCGAAGGAGCAAGCGTGCGCGAGCCGCGTTCCATTCTGATCACCGGCGCATCAAGCGGCATCGGCGCGGCGCTCGCGCGCGGCTATGCGCGGCCGGGAACGACGCTCGCCTTGGGCGGACGCGATTCGGCGCGCCTCGAGGTCGTGGCCGAGCAATGCCGGGCGGCGGGCGCGACGGCTAGCTGGGCGGCGCGCGATGTCGCCGACCGCGCGGGCCTTGCCGCGTGGATCGCCGACGCCGACGCGGCCGCGCCTCTCGATCTCGTGATCGCCAATGCGGGCATCTCGGCCGGCACGGGCGGGGCGGGCGAAAGCCCGGTACAGGCGCGGCGCATCCTCGCGGTCAATATCGACGGCGTGTTCAACACCCTGCACCCGGCGATCGCACACATGATCGCCCGGCCGCGTCCGCCCGGCGGCGTGCGCGGACAGCTCGCCATCGTGAGTTCTCTCGCGGCCTTTCGCGGCTTTCCAGGCGCGCCCGCCTACTCGGCGAGCAAGGCCGCGGTCAAGGCCTATGGCGAGGCCCTGCGCGGCGATCTCGCGCCATGCGGGATTCTCGTTTCGGTCGTCTGCCCCGGCTTCGTCGCAAGCCCCATGACGGCCCGCAACCGGTTTTTCATGCCCTTTCGCGTAACGGCGCCGCGCGCCGCTGCGATCATCGCGCGCGGCCTTGCCGGAAATCGCGCGCGCATCGCCTTTCCCTGGCCGCTTTATGCCGGAGCGTGGATCGCCGGCGCGCTGCCGCCCGCGCTCGTCGACCGCGTTCTCGTGCGCTTGCCGAAAAAATCGTCCGGACTGCCGGAGGGCTAGTTGGCGTTTGTGCGTTGGACGCGACGCCACTTGGCGACATTGCGCGAATGCTCCTCGAGCGTGCGCGCAAAGACGTGCCCGCCCGAGCCGTCGGCGACGAAATAAAGTTCGTCGGTCGCGGCCGGAGCCAACGCCGCGCCGAGCGCGGCGCGACCGGGATTGGCGATGGGCCCCGGCGGCAGGCCCGCGTGGCGATAGGTGTTGTAGGGATCGTCGAGCGCGAGATCGGCGCGCGTGAGTTCGCGATCGAGCGGCACCGCACCGCGCGTCAGCGCGTAGATCACGGTCGGGTCGGCATCGAGTTTCATGCCGCGCCGCAGGCGATTGACGAACACGGCCGCGACCCGCGCACGCTCGGCGCCAATTCCGGTTTCCTTCTCGACGATCGAAGCCAGAACGAGGGCCTGATAGGGCGTCGCCAGCGGCAGATCGGGCGCGCGGCGCTCCCATTGCTCGGCCAGCGCGCGCTGCATCGCCGATTTCATGCGCTCGATCACCGCCGCGCGGCCATCGCCGAAGGAATAGTGATAGGTATCGGGCAGAAGCTCGCCCTCGCCGGGCGGCCGCTCGGGCAGCCCGCCGTCGAGGCCGTCCGCCTGGACGACGAGACCCACGATCTGGGCGGTCGTCAGGCCCTCGGGCACGGTGAGCTTGCGCACCACCGTCGTGCCAGCTACCAGGAGGTCGAGCGCCGCCCGCGCGCTGACGCCTGCGGGAAACTCGTATTCGCCCGCCTTGAGCCGCCCGCCAACGCCCGACAGGCGCGCCATCGTGACGAAAGCAAGGGGTCCCGCGATCACGCCCGCTTCGCTCAATTGCCGCGCAACCCGATCGACCCCCGCGCCCTTCGCGACGACCAGCACACGCGCCGCGCCGAGCGGCCCCGGCGCCTCGAGGGCGCGCCAGAGGAAAATCGCCGCGCCTGCGCCCGCGAGGCCAAGCGCCAAAATCAATGCCAGGAAGCCGCGCAACAACCGCCGGGGAGGCGCGGGTTTCGCACCGTCCGCTTGCGGCGGAGGGGTTTCGCCCTCCTCCATCGAGATCATGGGGGGATCGCGGCCGCCGTCACGGCGGCGGCGCGAACACGAGCGACACGTTGGTGCCACCGAAGCCGAAGGAATTGCTGAGCGCGTGCCGAATCTTGCGGCGTTGCGCGACTTTCGGAACCAAATTGATGTCGCAGCCCGGCGAGGGGTCATCGAGATTGAGCGTCGGCGGCGCGACACCGTCGCGTATGGCGAGCATGGAAAAGATCGCCTCAACGCTGCCGGCGGCGCCAAGCATGTGGCCGATCGCCGATTTGGTCGAGGACATGCAGAACTTGTACGCATGATCGCCGAACAGGCGTTTCACCGCTTTGAGCTCGATCTCGTCGCCCAAGGGCGTCGAGGTGCCGTGGGCATTGACGTAGTCGATATCCTCGGGCGCGAGGTTCGCGCGCTTCAGCGCGGCGCGCATGGATCGGAAACCGCCATTGCCGTCCTCGGGCGGCGCCGTGATGTGGTGCGCGTCCCCCGACAGGCCGTAGCCGGTGATCTCGGCGTAGATCTTGGCGCCGCGCCGCTTGGCGTGCTCGAGTTCCTCGAGCACCACGATGCCCGAGCCCTCGGCGATCACGAAGCCGTCGCGGCCCACGTCCCAGGGGCGCGAGGCGCGCTCGGGGGTATCGTTGTATTTGGTCGAAAGTGCGCGCGCGGCGGCAAAGCCGGCCACGCCCAGGCGGCAGACCGCCGCCTCCGCGCCGCCCGCGATCATGACATCGGCGTCGTCGAAAATGATGAATCGGGCCGCGTCGCCGAGCGCGTGCGCGCCCGTCGAACACGCGGTAACCACGGCATGGTTCGGCCCCTTGAAGCCGAAGCGAATGGAGACGTGACCCGAAGCGAGATTGATCAGCGAGGCCGGGATGAAGAACGGCGTCATGCGCCGCGGACCTTTTTCCTGAAGGACCTGGGCGCCGTTGGCGATTTCCTCCAGCCCGCCGATGCCCGAGCCGATCAGCACGCCCGTGCGCTCGCGCTCGTTCTCGTCCTCGGGCGTCCAGCCCGCGTCCCGGACCGCCTGCGTCGCCGCCGCGATCGCATAGACGATGAAGCGGTCCATCTTGCGCCGGTCGCGCGCATCGACCCAATCATCGGCATTGAAGCCGCCCTGCGCCGTCTCGCCGAGCGGAACCTGGCCCGCTACTTTCGACGGCAAGTCCGAGACGTCGAAACTTTGAATCGCGGACAAGCCGGATTCGGCGTTGATCAAGCGCTTCCACGTCTGCTCCACGCCGCAACCAAGCGGCGTGACCAGACCCATTCCCGTGACGACGACGCGGCGCACGGCCATCAAGCCCGATACGGCCGCGCCTCAGCCCGCCTTGGCCGAGGAGATGTAATCGACCGCATCCTTGACCGTGACGATTTTCTCGGCGGCGTCGTCCGGAATCTCGCAGCTGAACTCTTCCTCGAACGCCATCACGAGTTCAACCGTATCCAGGCTGTCGGCGCCAAGGTCGTCGATGAATTTGGCGTTGCCCGTGACCTTCGCCTCGTCGACGCCGAGATGCTCGACCACGATTTTCTTCACGCGTTCGGAAATGTCGTTGCTGTCAGCCATCTACCGGTCCCTCGAATACTGTGAATATCCCCTGCTCGACGCGCGGCGCGTGTTGCAGCACCTCGGCCAAGTCCCGGGCGGCGCGGCTAGCTAACACAGAACCACCTGCGTGACCAGCCAATCGGCGCACCCTTCGCGCCGTCCGATCGATCATATCATCGCCATACCTCCGTTGACGTGCAAGGTCTGGCCAGTGACGTAGGACGCCTCCTCGCTTGCGAGATAAACCGCCGCCGCCGCGATGTCCGCGCCCGTGCCGAGCCGGCCGGCTGGGATTCGCGGCATGAGGCGGTCCTTCTGATCGGGCGTCAGCGCGGCGGTCATGGGCGTTTCGATGAACCCGGGCGCTATGCAATTGACTGTAATCGAACGCGAAGCCACCTCGGCGGCCAGCGCCTTGGTCATGCCGATCATGCCCGCCTTGGCCGCGGCGTAATTGACTTGCCCCGCATTGCCGGTCACGCCGACGATGGAGGTGATGCCGATGATGCGTCCCCAGCGCCGCTTCATCATGCCCCGCAGCGCGCCCCGCGCCAGACGAAAGCCCGCGGTCAGGTTCACGTCGATGACCTTCTGCCAATCCTCGTCCGACATGCGCACGGCGAGAGTGTCGCGCGTGAGTCCCGCATTGTTGACGAGGATGTCGAGCTTGCCGAACGCGGCTTCGGCGGATTTCAGCAGCACGTCGGCCGCTTCCGGATCGGCCAAATCGGCGCGCGCCACCTCGGCGCGTTCGCCGAGCGCGGCCTTGAGCGCCTCAAGCGCCTCCAGACGCGTGCCCGCGAGCAGCACCGAGGCACCGCGCCCATGCAGGGCGCGTGCGATCGCACCGCCTATGCCACCCGATGCGCCGGTAACCAGCGCGGCCTTGCCCGAGAGTTCGAACATCCTACACCGTCTTCAAGAAGGCTTCGATTTCGGCGGGAGTACCGACCGCATGGCATCGCGCGTCGCGATCGATGCGGCGCACGAGACCCGAGAGAACCTTGCCCGCCCCCACCTCGACGAAGGTGTCGACCCCTTGGGCGCGCATGGCAAGGACGGACTCGCGCCAACGCACGAGCTGGCAGACCTGATCGACCAGGAGGATGCGGATTTCCGCGGGATCGCGCGCAGGCGAAGCGTTCACATTGGCGACAACCGGAACCGCGGGCGCCGCCATCGCCACATCCGCGAGGCGTTTGGCCATGGCGTCAGCCGCCGGCTGCATGAGCGCACAATGAAAGGGCGCGCTCACCGGCAGCATGATGCCGCGCTTGGCGCCCTTGGCCTTGGCAAGCTCGACCGCCCGCGCGACCGCGCCTGCATGGCCGCTGACCACCACCTGTTCGTCGCTGTTGTCGTTGGCGGTCGAACAGATCTCGCCCTCGGCCGCTTGCGCGACGACCGCGCGCACGGCCTCGAGGCCCAAACCCAGAATCGCCGCCATCGCTCCGATACCGACCGGCACCGCTTGCTGCATCGCTTGGCCGCGCGCCTTGAGCACAAGCGCCGCATCCCAAACGCTGAACGTGCCGGCCGCGGCCAAGGCCGAATACTCGCCCAGCGAATGGCCCGCGACGAAATCGGCCGCCTCGGCCAGCCGCAGCCCGCCCTGGCGCTCGAGCGTCCGCATGGCGGCAAGGCTGAGCGCCATGAGCGCGGGCTGGGCGTTTTCGGTCAGGACCAATTCGTCTTCCGGCCCCTCGAACATGAGGCGCGACAGGCGCTGCTTCAGCGCGTCGTCAACCTCCTCGAAGACCTCGCGCGCGGCGAGAAAGCTCGCGGCCAGATCCTTGCCCATGCCGACGGCTTGGGAGCCTTGTCCGGGAAAAATAAATGCACGCGACATGAGTTGTTATTTTTCAATGAGTTATGATGCGGATGGCAGTGCCGCTCGCGCGACCATGTAGGCCGAACAACAGTCATCCCGGCCATGGGCGCCCTGTCAAGCGCCATGGGCCTGCCGGGCCAGGCGAACAGGAAACAGGAAATGGCCTTGCGAAGCCAAACGGTTGCTGTATAAAACGCGCGCTCAAACGAGTTTGGGGCTGCCTGCCGGGCCGTGCTCTTCCGCCCGAGGGTGGCCCGCGTTTGCGCGTCCGATTCCGCCCGTGGGCGGCTGTTTTTCTTAGCGTTTCAGGCCCGCGCCGGTTCGGTGGATCGCCGAATGCGGCACGGCCATCATCAACGGGAATACCGGATGGCTCTGTACGAAAATGTTTTCATGGCGCGCCAGGATATTTCGCCCGCGCAAGTCGATGCCCTCATCGAGAAGTTCTCGGCCATCGTGACCGAAGGCGGCGGAACTGTCGCCAAGAAGGAATATTGGGGCCTCCGCAACATTACGTTCCGCATCAAGAAGAGCCGCAAGGCGCACTACGTGCTGCTCAACCTCGATGCGCCGGCGCCGGCGGTTCAGGAACTCGAGCGCAATCAGCGCATCAACGAAGACGTCCTGCGCTATCTGACGGTCGCGGTCGAGAAGCACGAGGAAGGTCCCTCGGCGATCGTGCGGCGCGACCGCGACGACCGCGAATTCGGCGCGCCGCGCGAACGCGGCGGGTTTGGCGATCGCGGCTTCGGCGCAAGGGGGCCGCGGCGCGACCGCGATTCCCGCCCCCGCGACGAGCCGGGTGGCGAGTTCCGCGGGCGCGACCGGGATGGCGCTCCTCCGCCTCCTCCGGTTGAAGGAGACCGGACATGAGAGACGCAAAACCCCGCGCCGGCAGCGCCAGCAGCAGCAGCGCCGGTGCAGGCGCGAGCGGCGCCAGGCGGCCTTTCTTCCGCCGGCGCAAAAGCTGCCCGTTCTCCGGGCCCAACGCTCCGTCCATCGACTACAAGGACGTGCGCTTGCTCTCGCGCTACATCTCCGAGCGCGGCAAGATCGTTCCCAGCCGCATCACCGCGGTGTCGGCGAAGAAGCAGCGCGAACTCGCGCGTGCAATCAAGCGGTCGCGCTTCTTGGGTCTCCTGCCTTACATGATTCAGTAGCCCCTTTTACGATTCGGCAGCCGGCCGCTCCGGCACCGTACGCAAACGTCACGAAGAGCCCAGCGCTCGTATGCCCGCTCGCGCGCACGACCGGCCAAAAATCCGCGACCTCCACCGGCCGCGATGGGGCCACGAAGGCCCGGAAGCGAAGTCGCAATGATGAAGGACCGCCTTGTCGCGCTGGCCGCCGGCGTCGCGAGCGCCATGCTGCTGCTGCTGGCGCTGACCGGACTGCCGATCGCCATGTTGTTCCTTTATACCGTGCCCTTGCCGCTTTACCTGATCGGCTTGCGCCAAGGTCTTTCGGGGTTGATCCTTGCAGGCGCGATCGGAACGGTAGTCGCGGGGATGGTTTCCGGCACCATCGTGGCGGCACTCGGTTTTCTTCTGCTGTTCGCGGCACCCGCCCTCACGCTGGTTCACCATGCGCTTCTGTCGCGCACGGGGGGTGACGGGCGGAAGGAATGGTATCCGCCCGGATGGCTCGCTGGCTGGCTTGCCGCCATGGCCGCCATGTCGCTGATCGTCCTCGACATCGCGCTCATGGGCGATGGGGGGGGCGATGGGGGCGGTCTCGAAGGGCATATTTCGCGCACCCTGCCCGAGGCGCTCGAACGCCTGACGGGCGGCAACACGCCGCCGGATCTGTTGCAACGCACCGAACTCTGGATCGGCGTATTCCCCGCCATGTTGGCCTGTGCCTGGATAGGCGCGGGCGCGCTCAATGCCGGGGTGGCGCAGAACGTCCTGCAAAAAGGCGCCAAGGCGTTGCGCCCCACGCCCGAATACACGCTCATCGAAGCGCCGTTCTGGGTGCTCTATGCCCTTGCGGCCGCCGCATTTTTGGCGCTCGTCGGCCCCGGGACATTGGACTATCTGGGGCGCAATCTGGCGATCATTTTCGCCATGCCCTATTTCTTCGTCGGCCTGGCCACCGTTCACGTTCTGGCACGGCGCGCCAAGGCCCGCCTCGGGGTGCTGGTGACGTTCTATATCCTCTTGATTTTCCTTGGACTTGTTGGCATGTTTGCGGTTTCCGCGCTGGGTTTGGCCGAGCAATTCCTGCGACTTCGCCGCAAATGGCCGAGCACGCGCGGCGCTTAGGAGGACGACAATGCAGGTGATTTTGCTCGAACGCGTCGAGCGGCTCGGCAATATGGGCGACGTGGTCAACGTGAAGCCGGGATTTGCGCGCAACTTTCTGTTGCCGCAAAAGAAGGCGCTGCGCGCCACCGAGGACAACAAGGCGCTGTTCGAGCGCCGACGGGACGATCTGGTGGCGCAGAACACGGTGCGCCGCGATGCCGCCGTCATCGTCGCCGGGAAGGTGCGCGGCCTGACCGTTCTGGTCATCCGCCAGGCCGGCGAAACCAGCCAGCTTTACGGTTCGGTGAGCGCGCGCGATATCTCGAACGCGGTCGCCGCGGCGGGGTATCCCGTCAGCCGCAATCAGATCTTGCTCGACAAGCCGATCAAGACGCTGGGGCTTTATCCGGTGCGCGTCGCGCTGCATCCCGAGCTGATCGAGACGATCACGGTCAATGTGGCGCGCACGGCGGACGAGGGCCAGCGTCAGGCGCGCGGCGAGGCCGTCGCGAGCACGCCGGTGGAAGAAGCCGCGCCGGAGATCGCCGATTTGATCGAGGAAGTCGAAATCGCGGACGTCGAATCGCCTGCTGGATATTCGCCATCGGAAACGGACGCGGAACAGGAACCGACGCCAAAGCGCAAGCGCGCCAAGGCGAAGAAGGACGCCGAGTAACGCGAACCCGCGGCATCAGCCATCGGGCGCGGCGCGCCTTACGAGCGCCGTGTCCCGGCACCGCCCGGGCGAGGGGGCCGGATGTTGTTTGGGCGATTGCTCAAGCAGGTTGTGCGCGTCGGACGGCTGGAAGTCGTCGACGCCGACGGCCGTTCGCATAGTTTCGGCCAAGAGACGGCCCAACCCGTCGCGATTCGCCTGCATGACAAGGCGCTTCACCGTAGACTGTTTTTCAATCCCGAACTTTATCTCGGCGAAGCCTACACGGCGGGCACGCTCACGCTCGAACGGGGCACGATCTACGACCTTCTCGATCTGTTCGGCCGCAATGCCCGGCCCTATGGGAACAGCGCCGTCCACCGCGCGACCCTGGGCATCAATTACATGTTCCGGCATCTCCAGCAGCACAATCCCATTACCCGCGCGCGCGCCAACGTGGCGCATCATTACGACCTGAGCGAGACCCTGTACGCGCTGTTTCTCGACCGCGACCGGCAATATTCCTGCGCCTATTTCCATACCGGCAACGACACGCTCGAAGCCGCCCAAGCCAACAAGAAGCGCCATCTGGCGGCGAAATTGCTGCTGAGGCCGGGGCAGAAAGTGCTCGATATCGGCTCGGGTTGGGGCGGGCTCGGCATCTATCTCGCGCAAACCGAACGCGTGGACGTGACCGGAGTCACACTGTCGGTGGAGCAACACAAAGTTTCGAACGACCGCGCGGCCAAGTCGGGAATCGGCGACCGCGTGCGCTTCCACCTTCGCGATTACCGCGAAGATCGCGGCCGTTACGACCGAATCGTCTCGGTCGGCATGTTCGAACACGTGGGCTCGCGCCATTACGACGAATTCTTCGGCAAGGTCCGCGACGTCTTGGCCGAGGACGGCGTCGCGATTCTCCACTCTATCGGCCGGATGGAACCGCCCGGCCACACCAATGCCTGGATCCGCAAATATATTTTCCCGGGCGGCTATTCGCCGGCGCTGTCGGAGGTCGTGAGCGCGGTCGAGCGCGCCGGGCTATGGGTGACCGATATCGAGATTTTACGTCTGCATTATGCCGAGACGTTGCGCGAATGGCGCCGGCGGTTCCACGACAACCGCGACAAGGTGCGCTCGCTTTACGACGAACGCTTTTGCCGCATGTGGGATTTCTATTTGACCATTTGCGAGATTTCGTTTCGCTATTTTCAGCAAATGGTCTTTCAGATGCAACTGGCGCGCCGCCAGGACGCCGTTCCCCTGACGCGCGATTACATAACCGATTGGGAACGTTCGCATCCACAGCCGAGCGCGATCTAGGCGCGGCGATTCCGTCCACAGTGTTAATAGCGTGTGGACAAGTTTTATGTGCGCAACGGCCGCAAGGGCGCATTAGTCCCCCCATTGGGAGCGGCGGCTGCTATGTTCCGCGCCCCTTGCTCGCCCACTCACATCGATCGCGTGTCCGCGGCCGAGCGCACCCACAAGACGAAAGTGTCGGCCCGAACCATGAGCCAATCGCTTACTCCGTTTCCCGGCGCGCGCGCCGAACGCCACGACGGCGACGAGGGATACCGCGCGCCGCCGCACAATTTCGAGGCGGAGATGGCGCTGCTCGGCGCCATCCTCACCAATAACCGCGCCTACGAGCGCGTTTCGGAGTTCTTGCGCCCCGAGCATTTCTACGACCCGGTGCACGGCCGCATCTACGCCGCGGCTATGAAGCTGATCGAGCTCGGACAGATCGCCGACCCGGTAACGCTCAAGAATTTTTTCGAGAACGATGGTTCGATCGAGCAAATCGGCGGCGTGTCGTACCTCGCGCGCCTCGCGGGCTCGGTGCTGACGGTCGCAAATGCCGCCGATTACGCGCGCACGATCCACGACCGTTTTTTGCGCCGCCAGCTCGTCAACATCGCCGAGGACGTGGCCGAGCGCGCCCACGACTTCGATCTCGACGCCGCCGCCACGTCCCAGATCGAGCTCGCGGAACAATCGCTGTTTGAGCTCGCCACTTCGGGCGAATACGGCTCGGGCTTCCGCGCGTTCAACGTCGTGCTGACCGACGCCGTGAAAGTGGCCGAGATCGCGTTCAAGCGCGACGGCCACGTCTCGGGCGTCTCGACTGGCTTTGCCGATCTCGACACCACCCTCGGCGGGTTGCACAAGGGCGAGTTGATCGTGCTCGCCGGCCGCCCCTCGATGGGCAAGACCGCGCTCGCCACCAATATCGCGTTCAACGCCGCGCGCGCCTACCGCGAGGAAGTGGACCAAACGGGGCGTTCGCGCGTCGCCGACGGCGCGGTCGTCGGCTTCTTCTCGCTCGAGATGTCGGCCGAGGAATTGGGCACGCGCGTCCTTGCCGAGCAATCGCGCCTGTCCTCGCACAAGATCCGCAAGGGCGAAATCTCGGGCACCGAATTTCCGCGCCTCGTGCAGGCCTCCCAAGAGCTGTCCCGCGTGCCGTTTTTCATCGACGACACCCCGGCCATCACCGTGTCGGCGATGCGCACGCGCGCG
>CAMAPP010000068.1 GCA_945860095.1 Rhizobium sp. Q54
GAGGACCGAAAAGAAGGCATGGCGGCGTTCGTCGAGAAGCGGAAAGCCGATTTCCGCCACCGCTGACGCATTTTGCGGCCTTGACCCGTTGAAGCGTCGAACGATATAAGCGCGGAAGCTGGCGGACGGTCATCCGCCGCCATTACCAAGAGCGAGAACAGCCCAAATGGCGCAACACAAATCCGCCCGCAAGCGCGCGCGCAGCACCGTGCGCCGGACGCGCGTTAACGATGCCCGCAAGGGGCGTGTGCGCAGTTTCCTGCGCGAGGTGGAATCGGCGATCGCCACCGGAGACGGCAAGAAGGCACGCGCGGCGCTCGTGGCCGCGCAACCCGAAGTGCAGCGCGGCGCCCAGAAGGGCGTTCTGGCCAAGGCGACGGCAGCGCGCAAGCTCTCGCGTCTCTCCAAGCGCATCAAGAAACTCTCCAAATAGGTTATCGCGTATCGTTTCTTTGTCGCACTCGCTCCCGCGTGCGCGAAAGCGCGCGCATGTGTGCGAACCGTGCAACGCCGCAAAAAAACGATTTGAAATTCGAATGTTCATCATTCGAACCTGTTGTCACGCGCGCGCGAGGTGGATAGAGTGGATTGCAATAAAGCTGCGGGCGGAGGAGTTCGATCGTCGTTCGTGCGAAGCTAAAGAAAAAATCGCTTCGCACTCCACACGGGATCGAAAGGTTTTGGCGGCATCGTCGACGGGGTCGAGGGTGCCGCGGTGGAACGGAACGGCGTCTGGGCGCGCGGAGAAATCCGCACGGGGTTCAAGGCAGGTTGGGGTGGCGGTGTCTGTCCCTCTCTTTGTATTTGGGGGCACTCTGGGGTGCGCGAAGCCTATGCCGGCGATTTGAGCGTGCGGGAAAGCTGGGAGCTTCTTGCGCGCGACAAGAACGCGGTGCTCGTCGATTGCCGCTCGGACGCCGAGTGGGCTTTCGTCGGTGCGCCCGATCTGTCTTCGCTGGATGCGAAGCCCGTGTTTGTCTCGTGGCAGACATTTCCGGGGATGCGTCCCAATCCCTTCTTCGCCGACCAGGTAAAAGCGGCGGGTATCGGGCCCGAACGGAGCGTTCTGTTTCTTTGCCGGTCGGGCGTACGGTCCAAGGCGGCGGCGATCGCCGTGACGGCGTCGGGATATGAACGCTGCTACAACGTGGCGGGCGGTTTCGAGGGCCCTCACGACCAAGCGCGTCACCGCGGCGGCGTCGAAGGCTGGAAGGCCGCTGGCCTTCCTTGGAAGCAGGACTAGGTGCGGGATCGCGAGATGGCCGAACCGGATCCTGAAAACGATCTCAAGACCGAGTGGGCGCGGGTGCGCGGCCGGCTCAAGGCCGAATACGGCGAGGCGACCTATCGCAGTTGGCTCCGGCCCCTCACGCTCCGCGACCGGGTGGGCGCGACGATCCGGGTTTTGGTCCCCACGCGCTTCGTGCGCGACTGGGTGGCGGCGAACTACGCCGACCGGATCGCGGCGATCTGGAACCAGCTGAACGGCGCGATCAAGAAAATCGACATCGCCGTCGATGGCACGCGCCCGGAGGCCGAACCGCAGATTTCCGCCCGCCCGGCTGCATCCGATGCCCCATCGTCGGCGACACCGATCCCTTCTGGCCGTTCCGCCGCCGCGCCGGTTCGTCCATCCGCATCCGGCCCATTCGCATCTCGTCCATTCGCATCTGGCCCATTTGCATCTGGATCGGCATCGCCGGCGGGCAAGTCCGCGCCGACGCCCGAGGAGGTGGTGCAGGCGACGCTGGCCGCCGAACGCGATGCGATCAGCGCCCGGCTCGATACGCGCTTTACCTTTAAGAATTTCATCGTCGGCAAGCCGAACGAATTTGCCCATGCCGCGGCGCGCCGCGTGTCGGAAGCCGATCGCGCGCCCTTCAATCCGCTCTATCTCTATGGCGGCGTGGGTCTGGGGAAGACCCATCTGATGCATTCCATCGCCTGGGCCATCAAGCAGCGCGATCCGCAGCGCCGCGTGATTTACCTGTCGGCCGAAAAATTCATGTACCAGTTCGTCCGCGCGCTGCGCTTCAAGGACACGATGTCCTTCAAGGAACAATTCCGGAGCGTCGACGTCCTGATGGTCGACGACGTGCAGTTCATCAGCGGCAAGGACCAGACCCAGGAAGAGTTCTTCCACACCTTCAACGCGCTGGTCGATCAGAACCGCCAGGTGGTGATTTCGGCCGACAAATCGCCCTCCGATCTCGAAGGCCTCGAGGAGCGCCTGCGCTCGCGTCTCGGCTGGGGTCTGGTGGCGGATCTGCATCCGACCACCTATGAGTTGCGTCTGGGTATTCTCGATTCCAAGGTCGAGCCGCTGGGCGTTACGGTGCCGCGCAAGGTCATGGAGTTCCTCGCGCACCGCATCACCTCGAACGTGCGCGAACTCGAGGGTGCGCTCAATCGCATCGTTGCCCATTCGACGCTGGTGGGCCGCGACATCACCATCGAGATGGCGCAGGAAGTCCTGCACGACCTGTTGCGCGCCTCCGACCGCCGGGTAACGATCGAGGAAATCCAGAAACGCGTGGCCGAGCACTTCAATATCCGCCTCTCCGACATGCATTCCGCGCGGCGCAGCCGCGCCGTCGCCCGCCCGCGCCAGGTGGCGATGTATCTGTCGAAGCAACTCACCACCCGCTCGCTGCCGGAAATCGGCCGCAAGTTCGGCGGCCGGGACCACACGACGGTCATGCACGCCGTGCGCAAGATCGAGGAGTTGCGCTCGCTCGACTCCGGGTTTGGCGAGGACGTCGAGCTTCTGCGCCGGATGCTCGAGAACTGATCCCGGGCGGGCGGATTTTCCGCCCCCCCGCCGACCCCGGCGGCAACCCCGCGGGAGTGCGAGAAATCCCGTATTTTCAGCGCTTTGAAGCGCCCCCGTGGGCCGGTTTTCGATTGCCGGTTGGGGCGGGCGCGGGTATGATCTGAGGCGGAATATCCCCAGGGATTCCGGGTCGCTTTCACCCCCGGCCCGCCCGCCCGTTCGGAGCGCAAGCCCATCCCATGAAAGTCACCATCGAACGCGCCACCTTGCTGAAGGCGCTGGCCCATGTGCAAAGCGTGGTCGAGCGGCGCAACACCATCCCCATCCTGTCCAATGTCCTGATCGAGGCGAAGGGTGGCCGCCTGGCCCTGAGCGCCACGGACATGGATCTGGCGATCCGCGAGGAAGTGGCGGCGGAGGTCGCCGTGCCCGCTTCCACGACCGCTGCGGCCCATACGCTTTACGACATCGTGCGCAAGCTGCCCGAAGGCTCGCAGGTCGCGCTCGAGCTCGCCGCCGGCGGCGGGCAACTGACGTTGCGCGCGGGCCGGGCGCGCTTCTCGCTGTCCTGCCTGCCGGTGGACGAATTCCCCGTGATGTCGGCGGGCGATCTGCCGCACGAATTCGCGCTCGATGCCGGTGCGCTGCGCGATCTGATCGATCATACGCGCTTTGCGATCTCGACCGAGGAAACGCGTTATTATCTGAACGGCATTCACCTGCACGCGACCAAGGTCGGGCGCGCGGAATTGCTGCGCGCGGTCGCCACCGACGGCCACCGCCTCGCGCGCTTCCAGATGCCCCTGCCCGAGGGCGGCGCCGGAATACCGGCCGTCATTGTGCCGCGCAAGGCCATCGCCGAGGTGCGCAAGCTCGTCGAGGACAGCGCCGAGTCCGTGCGCGTGGCGCTGTCGGAGACGCGAATTCGCTTCACCTTCGAATCGGTCGTGCTGACCTCCAAGCTGATCGACGGAACTTTTCCCGATTACGAACGGGTCATTCCGACCGACAACGACAAGATCATGCAGGTCGACAACAAGATCTTCGCCGAGGCCGTGGACCGGGTCTCGACGATCTCGAAGGATCAGTCGCGCGCGGTCAAGCTCGTGCTCTCGCGCGGCAGTCTCGTGCTCTCCGCGAGCGGCCAGGACACCGGCTCGGCGACCGAGGAAATCGAGGTCGATTATGCCGGCGACGGCATCGAGATCGGCTTCAATGCCCGCTATCTGCTCGATATCGCCTCCCAGATCCGGGGCGAACGCGCCAAGTTCGTCATGTCGGATGCGGCCTCTCCGACCATCGTGCGCGACAGCTCCGACGATGGCGACGGGTCGCTCTACGTCCTCATGCCGATGCGCGTATGACGGCATTGGGCGGCGCGCGGCGGCCGGCCGGATACGCCCAGCCGGCCATTGCCCAGGCCGATATCGCGGCCCGGCCCGGCGCGGTCTCGGCCGCCGGCGCGGACTTGTCCGTTGGCGCGCGGGCGGCGGTCACGCGCCTGGCCTTGACCGATTTTCGTTGCTACGCGCGGCTGAAACTCGTTCTCGATGCCCGCCCGGTCGTGCTCACCGGACCGAACGGCGCGGGCAAGACCAATTTGCTCGAAGCACTGTCGTTTTTCGCGCCCGGCCGCGGCTTGCGGCGCGCGCGTCTCGGCGAGGTCGATCGCATCGGCGCAGGCCCGTGGGGCGCGGCGGCGACGGTGCTGGGCCCCACGGGTGTGCTTGAAATCGGCACGGGCCACGACCGCCCAAACCACGATCGCTCCGGCGATGTCGGCGAAGGTCAAAGCACCGATGGCCGGCGCGTGGTGCGCGTCGATGGCCGGACCGAACGCGGACAGGCCGCACTTGCGTCCGCAGTGGCGGTGTTCTGGCTCACTCCGGACATGGACCGCTTGTTCGCCGAGGGCCCGGGCGCGCGGCGTCGGTTCCTCGATCGCCTAGTCTATGGCTTCGATCCCGAACACGCGCGCCGCGTCGCGGTGTACGAACATGCCATGCGCGAACGCGCGCGCATCCTGCGCGAGGGCAGGGGCGACGGCGCCTGGCTGTCGGCGCTCGAGGACCGGATGGCGCGCGAAGGCGTGGCCATCGCGTCCGCGCGCCGGGCCGTCGCCGAGCGTTTGGCGCGGGCGATCCACGACGGCGTGGGCGCCTTCCCCAAGGCCGGGCTCGCCGTCGAGGGGCCGCTCGATCGCGCGCTCGCCGAAGGCCCGGCCTTGGCCGCCGAGGACGCCGTGCGCGCCGCCCTAGCCACCGCGCGCGGCGAGGACGCGATCTCGGGCGGCGCGGCGACGGGACCGCACAAGAGTGATCTCGTGGTCCGCCATCTGGGCAAGGACATGCCGGCGGCGTTGTGCTCGACGGGCGAGCATAAGGCGCTGCTGATTTCGATCGCGCTCGCGAACGCCCGCCTGGTGGCGCTTGATCGCGGGGCGCCGCCGATCCTTCTGCTCGACGAGGTTGCGGCCCATCTCGATGCGACCCGCCGCGCGGCGCTGTTCGAAACTCTCCTCGAGCTTCGCGCGCAGACCTGGATGACCGGCACGGATGCGCATCTGTTCGCCCCGCTTGGCCAAGCAGCGCAGCATTTCGCCGTGGCCGAGGCGGCGGTCGTTCCCCTTGCCGGAGTCCCGTCATGAGTCAGCGCAAAGGCCCTCAGGACATGGAGGCGGCGGCCGAGGAATACGGCGCCGATTCGATCAAGGTTCTGCGCGGGCTCGATGCGGTGCGCAAGCGGCCGGGCATGTACATCGGCGATACCGATGACGGCTCGGGCCTGCACCACATGATCTACGAAGTCGTGGACAACGCGATCGACGAATCGCTTGCCGGTTATTGCGACCGGATCGAGGTTCAACTCAACCCCGACGGCTCCTGCATGGTGCGCGACAACGGCCGCGGCATTCCCGTCGCCATCCACGAGGAAGAAAAGGTTTCCGCCGCCCAGGTCATCATGACCCATCTCCATGCCGGCGGTAAGTTCGACCAGAACTCCTACAAGGTCTCGGGCGGCCTGCACGGCGTCGGCGTCTCGGTGGTCAACGCGTTGTCCGAGGTGCTGGATCTGCGCATCTGGCGCGAGGGTAAGGAATGGGCCGTGCGCTTCCGCCACGGCGATCCCGATGCCCCGCTCCAGGCGGTGGCCGCCGCGCCGGGGCGCAACGGCACGGAAATCACCTTCCTGCCGTCGAAGGCGACGTTCACCAAGACCGAATTCGATTTTGCCACCGTCGAGCACCGCCTGCGCGAGCTCGCCTTCCTCAATTCGGGCGTGACCTTGGTTCTGACGGACGCGCGCGGGGTGCAGACCAACACGGTGGAGCTGCACTACGAGGGCGGCACCGCGGCCTTCGTGCAATGGCTCGACCGTTCGAAAACCGCGCTGCACGGTCCGCCGATCACCGTGTCCGGCGAAAAGGACGGCATCACAGTCGAAGTCTCGATGGAATGGACGGACAGCTATCACGAGACGATGCTGTGCTTCACCAACAACATTCCCCAGGGCGATGGCGGAACGCATCTTGCGGGCTTCCGGGGCGCGCTCACGCGCACGGTCAACGGCTACGCCGCCGATTCGGGCGTGGCCAAGCGCGAGAAGATCGCGATGACCGGCGACGATGCGCGCGAGGGCCTGACCTGCGTGCTTTCGGTCAAGGTGCCCGATCCCAAGTTCTCCTCCCAAACCAAGGACAAGCTGGTGTCGTCCGAGGTCCGGCCGGTGGTCGAATCGATCGTTGGCGACAAGCTCGCCGAATGGTTCGAGAAACATCCGAACGAGGCACGCAAGATCGTCGCCAAGGTCGTCGAGGCCGCGGCGGCCCGCGAGGCGGCGCGGCGCGCGCGCGAACTCACGCGGCGCAAGGGCGCGCTCGACCTCGCGAGCCTGCCGGGCAAGCTCGCCGATTGTCAGGAGCGCGATCCGGCACTCGCCGAATTGTTCATCGTTGAGGGCGATTCGGCCGGAGGTTCCGCCAAGCAAGCGCGCAACCGCAAAAACCAGGCCATTCTCCCCCTGCGCGGCAAGATCCTCAACGTCGAGCGCGCGCGCTTCGACAAGATGCTGGCGTCGGCGGAAATCGGCACGCTCATCACGGCGCTTGGCACCGGCATCGGGCGCGAGGACTTCGATCTTGCGAAGCTTCGCTATCACAAGATCATCGTGATGACCGACGCCGACGTGGACGGCAGCCATATCCGCACCCTGCTTCTCACGTTCTTCTACCGCCACATGCCCCAACTCATCGATTCGGGGTACCTCTACATCGCCCAGCCGCCGCTTTACCGCGTGAAGCGCGGTTCCTCCGAGGTCTATCTCAAGAACGACGGTGCGCTTGAGGTCTATCTCGAGGAAACGGCGCTCGGCGAGGTGACCTTGCGCTTACACGACGGCGCCCAGCGCGCGGGGCGCGATCTCAAGGCCGTGATCGACCGCGCCCAACAGGCCCGGCGTCTCATGCTGCCCTTGTTAAAACATCTGTCGAACGCCGACGTCATCGAGCAGGCGGCCATTCTCGGCGCCTTTAAGCCGGAACTACTCGACGGCGGCGACCAGGCGACCCAGATCGTCACCGCGATCTCGCGCCGGCTGAACGGGTTGGCGGACAAATCCGAACGCTCCTGGCAGGCGCGCTTGCGCGAGGACGGCGCGTTCGAGTTTTTCCGCACGCTGCGCGGCGTCACCGAACGGCACGCCATCGACGCGGCGTTCATGCGCAGCGCCGAGGCGCGCAAGCTCGACGAGATCGCCGGCGGCCTGCAGGAGATCTATGCGCGGCCGGCGATGCTCACGACCAAGGAGAAAGAGTTGCGCGTGACCGGGCCGCTCGGTCTCGTGGCGGCGATTCACGAGGTCGGGCGCCGGGGCCTGACTATTCAGCGCTACAAGGGTCTCGGCGAGATGAATCCCGAACAACTATGGGTTACGACGCTCGATCCCAATGTTCGGACCTTGCTCGTCGTCAAGGTGAACCATGTGGACGAGGCGGAGGACGTGTTCTCGACTTTGATGGGCGAGGTGGTCGAGCCGCGCCGCGATTTCATCATCGAGAACGCGCTCAAGGTCGCGAATCTGGACGTCTGAGCGGCGGCTCTTGGAGCGGTATCCGCGGCGCCCGTCCTGCATTTGCCCCGACCGTCATTTGCACCGGCCGTCATTTGCACCGGCCGTCATTTGCCATGATGTTGCCGCAACTAGACTTCATGCTGGCGGCCATCGACATGCGATATCCTGGCGACAGCTTGAGGTCTATCGGCAAAGCACCCTGACGCGAGAGCCATGACCGGCAAGAAGGCATCAGCCGCCAAAGGCGGCAGGACGCAACGGCGCGGCTGGCGCATCGCCAGAATCGCGGCCGCGGCGCTGTTCTGGGCGCTGGTGCTTGGCATCGTCGCGGTCGTCGCCGTCGCCTACGACATGCCGTCCGTGGACAGGCTCGCCGGCGCCGACCGGCGCCCGAGCGTCACGCTGCTCGGTCACGACGGCCGGCCGCTTTTGTCGTACGGCGATCTTTACGGCGAGCATGTCGATGTGAAGCAGCTGCCGGACCATCTGCCCCAGGCGCTGCTTGCGACCGAGGACCGGCGCTTCCATCGCCATGCCGGCATCGATCCGTGGGGCATAGCGCGCGCGATGGTCGCCAATGTACGCGCGGGGCGCGTGGTGCAGGGCGGCAGCACCATCACCCAGCAACTCGCCAAGAACATGTTTCTCACGCCCGATCGCACCCTGCGGCGCAAGGCGCAGGAATTGATGCTGGCGTTGTGGATCGAACAGCGCTTCACCAAGGATCAAATCCTGACCTCCTATCTCAACCGGGTGTATTTCGGCGCGGGCACCTACGGTGTCGAGGCGGCGGCGCAGCGCTATTTCGGCAAATCCGCGCGCGCGCTCACGCTCTACGAATCGGCGATGGTCGCGGGCCTGCTCAAGGCGCCCTCGCGCTACAATCCCGCGCGCGACGGCGACCTTGCCGCCAGGCGCACCGATCAAGTGCTCGTCAACATGGTCGCCGCCGGCTTCGTGACCGAGGCCCAGGCGAGCGCGGCGCGCGCGGTGCGCGCCGAGCTCGCCATGGCGTTCACGGGACAAACCGGAAGGTATTTCGGCGACTGGGTGCTCGACCAGGTGACGGCCTTCGTGGGCGCGCCCGACCGCGATCTGGTGGTCGTCACGACGCTCGACGCCGATCTCCAGCGCATGTCGGAAGCCAAGGTCCAGAAAGCCCTCGCCGCCGAGGGGGAGGCCGCCCGCGTTGGCCAGGCCGCGCTTGTCGTCTTGGCGCCGGACGGGGCGGTGCGCGCCATGGTCGGCGGGCGCGATTACGGCCAAAGCCAGTTCAACCGTGCGACCCAAGCCTTGCGCCAGCCCGGCTCGGCGTTCAAGCCCTTCGTCTATCTCGCGGCGGTCGAGCAAGGCCTGTTGCCGGACGACAAGGTGTTCGACGGCCCCGTCACGGTCGAAAAATGGAGCCCCAGGAATTTCGACGGCAAACACCGCGGCGAGATGACCGCGCGCGAGGCGCTGGCGCAATCGATCAACACGGTCGCGGTTCTGGTCTCCGAGCGCGCGGGGCGCGGCCGCGTCGTCGAGGCGGCGCGGCGCATGGGCATCTCCGCCGAGCTCAAGCCCACGCCATCGATCGCGCTGGGCACCAGCGAGGTGACGCTCGTCGAATTGGTCCAAGCCTATGCGCCGTTCGGCAATGGCGGCGAGGCGGTGTGGGCCTACGCGATCGACGAGGTACGCGACACCGAGGGTCGCGTGCTTTACCGCCGGCAGGGTTCGGGACCGGGACGGGTGGTGTCGCCCGCCACGCTCGCGGCGATGACCGACATGCTCGGCGCCGTGGTGTCGTCGGGCACCGGGCGCGCAGCCAATATCGGCCGGCCCATGGGCGGCAAGACCGGCACCAGCCAGGACTACCGTGATGCTTGGTTCGTCGGTTTCACGGCGGACATGACGGCCGGCGTCTGGTTCGGCAACGACAACGGCGCGCCGATGAACGCGGTGACGGGCGGCCGGCTGTCCGCCCGCCTGTTCCACGATGTCATGTTGGCCGCGCATGAAGGCCGGCCGCCCCAACCCCTGCCAACGGGCCGTCCGCTCGAGGAGGTCGAGGTCCGCGACCGCGAGCAGCCGCCCGCGCCCGCCGCGCCACCCGCGCCCGTTTCGTCAGCGGCGCCCGTTTCGTCAGCGGCGCCCGGGGGGACGGGTGCGCCGGGAGCCGGTCCGGCGATGCCGTCGAATCCGCCTGCGTCCAAATCCGGGTTTTCCTTGTCGAACATTTTCGGCCGTTCGGGTACGGAGCGGTCTAGGGAGGCGCCGGAACGGCCCGCTAGCCGCTAATTTCGGCTTGGAATTAGCCCGCGCGGCGGCGCCCGGGCTTTTCGGCCTTGAATTCGCGCTCCATGTCCAAGAGCCGGCGTTTGCGCGCCAAGCCCCAGGCGTAACCGCCGAGCGAGCCGTCGCCGCGAATCGCCCTGTGGCACGGAACGACGATCGACACGGGGTTGTGCGCGCAGGCATTGCCGACCGCGCGCGCGGCCTTGGGCGCGCCGATCGTGCGCGCGATCTGCTGGTAGGTGCGGGTCTCGCCGATGGGAATGCCGCGCAACGCCTGCCAGACCCGTCGTTGAAAGGCCGTTGCCTGCACGTCGAGTGGCAATTCGAGCGAGGACGGGTGGCCGGCGACGTGGCCGGCGACGGGTTTCACATAGCGCCCCATCCCGGAATCGTCGCGCGCGAGCTCGGCTTCAGGATACTCGGCGCGCAAGGCCGCTTCGAGCGCGGCTTCGTCGTCGTCGAAGGCGATATAGGATACGCCGAGTTTCGTGCCCGCGACGATCATGGGGCCAAGGGGCGTCCGAACCACGGTGTAGGCGATGCGCATGTCGCGCCCTCCTTTGCGATAGGCGGCGGGAGTCATTCCGAGCTGGGCGCCCGCCTGCTCGTAGATCCGGCTGCTCGAGCCATAGCCCGCGTCGTACAACGCGTCTGCGATCCCGGCGCCGCGCTTGAGCCGGTGCTTGAAGCGTCCGAGGCGCCGGGCATCGGCATAGGCGCGCGGGCTTATGCCCATGACGCGGCTGAAGGTGCGCTGGACGTGATAGGGGCTGAGTTTCAGATGGGCTGCGAGTGCGGTGAGTGTGGGCGGCCCTTCGGTTCGAGCGTCGATGAAGGCGCAGGCGCGCCTGGCCAGATTCTTGGCCGGATCCAGGCGGGCGCGGTCGTCGGGCTTGCATCGCTTGCAAGCGCGAAAACCCGCTTGCGCCGCGGCGCGGCCATCGGCGAAGAAGCGCACGTTCTCCCGCCGCGGCCGGCGGCTGGGGCAGTTCGGCCGGCAAAAAATCCCGGTCGTCTCGACACCGTAAACGAAACGGCCGTCCATCGCCGCCTCGCGTTCCAGAACGGCGCGCCAGCGGGCGGTGTCGTCGAGTTGGCCGTCTTGGCTCGTCATGGCGAGATTGCTATACCCAACCGGGCGCCATCGCTATCCGGACCTTGCGGTCCAAATCCTAGCCGTAGCGATGCAGGCGCGCGCCCTCGCGCCGGAGCCAGGCGCGCGCGCCGGCGGCGTCGGCGGTGAGCTGGTCCACCAGGGCCCAGAACCGCTTGCCGTGGTTCATGTGCTTCAAATGCGCGACCTCGTGCGCCACCACGTAGTCCATGACGGCCTCCGGCGCGAAAACCAGACGCCAGGTGAAGGTCAGCCGGCCTTTGGGCGAACAGCTGCCCCAGAGGCTGCGCGTGTCGCGCAGGCGCACGGCCGGCGCCGGCAGGCCGATGCGCACGGCTTTTTCCGCCGCGCGGCGCGCCAATTCGCGCTTGGCCAAGTCCTTGATCCAGGCGCCGATGCGTTCGGGCAAGCCGCGCTCCGCGCCGCCCGCGCGGATCTCTTCGCGCTCGAGCCAGACCAAGGGCAGCTCCGCTTCCCGGTGCCGCACGCGGTACTCGCGCCCCGCCAGCGGTACCAGCGCGCCGTCCTCGAAGCGCACGCGCGCGGGCAAGGCCGCGAGCCTGTCGGTCAGCCAATCGCGTTTGCTTTCGGCGAAGCGCAGGCCCTCGGCCACGCTGACCCAGCGCGGCAAGGTCAAATCGATGCCGTCGATGGCGCCGTCGATGCGCAGCGTCATGCGTCGCGCGCGCGCGGTCTTGCGCACCCGTACCGCGACCTCGCGGCCGGCGATCGTCAGGTGCGCGCCGCGCGGCTGTGCCATGGCGCCGCCTCAGGCCGCCTTGGCGGGCGCGAAGGGCGTCGCCGCCAGCTTGGCGAACAGATCGCGCGTCTGCGCCTCGTCCAAGCGGGCGAGCGGCGGACGGATATTGCGCCATGTGCCGTGGCCGGAATGGCGCGCGAGAACGGCCTTCAGCGCCGCGATCGCCGGGAAGCCTTCAAGGACCTCGCGCACGGCCGTCAACTCCGCCTGCAGGCGGTCGGCATCCGCGCCTTTCCATTGGGCGAAGACTTTCGCTGCCATCGGCGCGGTAAGGTTGGTCGTCGCGCTGATGCACCCGACCCCGCCCGCGCGCAAACCCGCGAGCAGAAAGCGCTCGCTGCCCGGAAAGACCTCGAACCCGGGAAAGCGCTTGCACATCGCTTCCATGTTCGCCCAATTGCCCGAGCTGTCCTTGATGCCGACGACCGTCTTGGGAAATGCCTTTATCAGGCGCTCGATCAGCTCGAGGCTCAAATCGAGGCCGGTCATCTGCGGGAATTGATAGACGTAAAGGCGCAGGCGTTCGTCGCCCACGCGCGCGATGGTTTCCGCAAACGAAGCGAACAGGCCGTCCTCGCTCACTTTCTTGTAGTAGAACGGCGGCAGAACCAGCACGTCGCGCCCGCCCGCTTCCAGCACGCGCTTGGTTAGCCGCACGCTGTCTGGAATGGCGCAGCTTCCCGTGCCGACGATGGTCTTGGCCATCGGAATGCCCGAGGCGCCGAGCGCGTCGATGACCGCGAGACGTTCGTCGACCGAGAAGGAATTGGCCTCGCCCGTCGTCCCCAGCGGCGCCAGGCCGTCGCAGCCGCTCGCCAGCAGCCATTTGTAATGGCGCACGAGCGCCGGCAAATCCGGGCTCAGATCGTCCTTCATGGGCGTGAGCGCCGCCGCATACACGCCGCGAATTGTCGTCATGTTCGTCTCCCGCGATCGGCTTTACGCGCCCGGCTTTACGCGCCCGGCTTTACGCGCTCATTGAGACGCGGCGAGTGGGGACGGTCAAGCGGCGGCGATCAGAGATACGACTTGATTCGCTCGGCCAGCTGATCGGCGGGCATGTTGGCGGGGAAATGCGTGAGATAGCGTCCATCCGCGCCCATGAGATAGATGTACGAGCTGTGATCCATCAGATAATTGACGTGATCGTGCGCGGCCTGATTTGCGTCCTTGTGGCTCTCGGCCGGTTTCGACTGGACGGAATAGATCCGGTAGGCCTTCGTGACCTGGGCGATGCGCTCCTCGCTGCCGGTGAGCGCGAGAAGGCGGGGATGGAAGTTCCGGGCATATTCCTTGAGCCGCTCCGGCGTATCGCGCGCTGGATCGACGGTGATGAAGATGGGGCGCACGACATTGCCCGATTCGCCCAGGGATTCGAGCGCTTCCGTCATCGCCTGCAAGCCGATGGGGCAGACATCGGGACAATGGGTGTAGCCGAAGAACACCAGCATCAATTGCCCGCGAAAGGCGCCATCGGTGCGGGTGTTGGCGTTCTGGTCGATGAGATTGAAGGCGCCGCCGATTTGCGCCGCGCCGCCGCCGCCGCCCATGATGAACGCGCGAAAGCCTTCGGGCGCGGTCAGCACGTTGTAGGCGCCG
The DNA here is from genome assembly GCA_945860095.1 of Rhizobium sp. Q54. Taxonomy (GTDB): domain Bacteria; phylum Pseudomonadota; class Alphaproteobacteria; order CADEGL01; family CADEGL01; genus CAMAPP01. Next base: position 13,597 of record CAMAPP010000068.1, read on the forward strand.
TAGCCGAGCCAAGCGAGCACGGCCAGGGCCGCGAGCGCGAGGCCCTGGCGTGCGCGCGCCGAGCGGTCCTTCATGGCCGCGTACTCATGGCCGTGAACGGTTCACTGCGGCTGCGTTTGTTTTTGTTTCTTGTACTCGGATTCGGGCATCTGTCCGAAGCCGCGCGAGAACATGCACATCCGATAGACATCGGAGGTGTTGCCCGTGTTGTAACGGCCAACGCTCGACTCGCCTTCGTTGTTCAGGAAGTCGTACTGCCCCGATTCGGCCACGCAGTTTTTCTGGGCCGAAACGCGCTCGCTTGCGGTCGCGCCCTGCTTGTTCCATATGCCGCGCTCGCCGCAACCGCCGAGTGCGACCGCACCCGCCAGCCCAGCCACAAGCGCCAGGCCGCGCGCCTTCGTTATCATGGGTATTCTCCGCATTCGCGCGCCCGATCAAGGCCGTTCGGGACCAAGCTCGCCGCTGGTGGAAAGATAGGCTGCCGGTCCTTTTGCTTCAAGTCGCCCGTCCTTTCGCTTCAAGCGGAACAAGGAAGGGGCGCAGTCCAGGCTTGACTTGAAAGCCCCGCGAACCGCGTAATCGGGCTGCGCCATGACTGTATTTCGTCCGATATTTGGACTTTTCGGCCTCCTCGCCCTGTCGGCCCTGGCGCCGGCGCCGGCCCATGCCCAGGGTGCGCCGCTTGGGACCCTCAATTTCGGCCCTGACCAGTTCTCCGAAGCGGTGCGGTTTGGCGTTCTCGAGGCCGTGCAACGGGCCGTGAATGGCGGGCGTGCCGTGAACGAGATCTTCACCGACGGCACCACGCCCCTCACCGTCGCGGCCAAGCACGGCCATACGGCCGTCGTCGATTATCTGGTGCAAAACCGGGCAGCGCTCGAATACCGCGATCGCGGCCAGGCGACCGCTCTGATCCTGGCTGCCGAGCGGGGCCATGCCGAGGTCGTGGACATTCTGCTCAAGGCGGGGGCCGACCCCAATGCACCCGACCGCACCGGCGACACGCCGCTCATCAAGGCCGCAAAGGGCGGTTATACCGATGCCGTCCGGCTGCTCGTCGCGCGCAAGGTCGATTTGAAGCGCGCCGATTATTCCGGGCTGACGGCGCTCGATTGGGCCGAGCGCAATCGGCATGCGGCCACGGCTCGGGCTCTGCGCGCCGCTGGCTCCGATTGAACATCGCCCGCTGTAGCCTGTGTCCGCCCCGGCCCGGCCCATCCACGGCCCGGCCCATCCACGGTCTGGGGCGCGGCGCTTCGGTTTTGCGGCCGGCGCGCGGCGCGATTACTTGACCGTGGCGGCGGCGCGCAGGCCCTCGGCGCGTTCGTTTTTGAAGGTGCGGTCCATCGCGATCGTCCGGCCCGTGGCGCCTAAGCCGTAATACTCCTTGTTCAGCGAATCGCGCTCGTAGATGACGGCGCCTTCGAGCGATCCGCCCGCGAACAGACCGCGATTCTTCGAATAGGCCTCGATGTCGGCTGTCAGGGCCGTCGTTGTCGAACCTTCGATGCCCTGGCCGACGGGTCCGGCGGCGATGCTGGCGTCGATGCCGAACTTGAAATTGTTGTTGAGAACGGCGTTCAGGCCCTTGAGCGTGTTGATAACGAACACGGCCTCGGAATCCTGAAAGCCGATCTGAAGCCCGACGCTGCCCGCGCCCATGCCGTAGAACGCCGGATAGCTCCACACCCCGTTGGCGTCGCGCGTCAGCAAAACGCCCGATCCGCCCTCCGCGCCGAAGATGAATCCGGCTTTGAGAATCGAGGGGAAAACCAACACGCCGTGGGCGGATTTCGTGGCCGCCTTGAGGCGCGTGAAATCGGCGGATGCGAGAAGTTTCTCGAGCACCAGGCGGGATTTGTCGACGAGCTCCTGGCTTTCCTGCGCCCGCGTCGCGGCGGGATAGGCGGCAAATAGAACCATCAGGCACGCACAGCACGCGCGGCGGAGGAACAGGGGCATGGCTCGGCTCCTTGCAAGGGTCGGTGATCTCGTGGCCGGGAATGGGAGCACGCAATCATGTCCCCAAAACGGCGGTCGGCGAATTCCGGCCGGTCGCACCCCCGCCGCACAAACCCGAAGGGCTATCGCCCTACCGGATTTCGTGGGTTGACGAGATTATAACCCAATATACAGATCTTCGTAGCTTGGAAATTCTCCCCGGCGCGTTCAGTCCGCGGCACCCTTGAGCACGAGGGGCAAGCCTGCGGCCATGAACACCACGCGGTCCGCCATGCCCGCGATCTCTTGGTTCATCCGCCCCGCTTCGTCGCGGAAGGCGCGGCCAAGGGGCGTCGCGGGAACGATGCCGAGACCGACCTCGTTCGAGACCAGTACGACGGGCGCGGGCGCGGCGCGCAGAGCCGCCAACAAGAGGGCGCGCCCGGTTTCGGGCGAGCTTCCCGCCAGCATCGTGTTCGAGAGCCAGAGCGTGAGGCAGTCGACCAAAACCGGCCGGCCGGGCCGGGCGTGGCGCGCGAGACATTCGGCGAGTTCGAGCGGCTCCTCGACGACTTCCCATCGCGCGCCCCGGCGCGCGCGATGGGCGGCGATGCGCGCGCGCATCTCCTCGTCGGACGCCGTCGCGGTCGCGATATAGAGCGCCTCGCCCGGGATCAGGGATTCGGCGTACCGGCTCTTGCCCGAGCGCGCGCCGCCGAGCACGAGCACGAGCCCGGTCGCCCTGTCCGGTCCGGCAGCCTTGTCTGAAATATCGCGCTCGCCGCTCACGCGAGTTTCACACCGTACGGCTCGGCGCTCGTCCGTTCGGCGTTCGGCGATTGATTGACCGTGACAACGCGCCAAGCCTCGGCGCCGTCGCCGGCGATGTGGTCAAGGCGGGTGAGCGACAGATTGTCGACCGAGAAGGCGAGCGCCGCCGCCGGCGCAAGATCGAGCGCCACCGCCAGCGCGGCGCGGATCGTGCCGCCATGCGCAACCGCGACGATGTCCTGCCCCGCATGGCTCGCGGTGTGGCGCGCTATCGCTTGCGCCACGCGCGCGACGACGGTCGCGAAACTTTCACCTTCAGGCGGGGCGTGATCGGCGGGCGCCAGCCAAAATCCGGGCCAGGCGGAAAAGCGCCGATGGATTTCCGCGCGCTTCTGGCCCTGCCAGGCGCCGAAACTTTGCTCGGCCAGCGCGCGGTCCTCGCGCGGCGCGGGTGCGGGCAATCCGGCCGCCTGGATGGCGGCGGCGGTTTCCTTGGTGCGCATGAGATGGCTCGTCAGCCAAACCGCGCCTTGCGGCAGGCGGCGCGCCAGGCCTTCGAAGGCCGGGCGGTCGGAACAATCGGCCGAAAGATCGAGCTGGCCGTATATGCAGCCGCGATCGTCCATGACGGGCGCGTGGCGCACCCACCACCACCGTGTCGCCGTGCTTTGGGCTCTCGACGTTACCGGGCCGCTTTGCACCATGGCGCCGTTCACGCCGCGCCGAACGCGGCGGCGGCGACCAAGAGAATGACGATTTCGGCCATTTGTTGAGTCGCGCCGAGCACGTCGCCGGTATGGCCGCCAATTTTTTTTCGGGCGATCCCCGCGATTGCAAAAACCAGAAGCGCACAGCCGAGGGCGGCCGCAAACCCTGGTGCCAAACCAAGGCAAACCGCCACGACCGTGCCGCCGATGGCGATGGCGGTCGCGTTCACGTCCGGGCCGGGCACGCCGATAGCGGCCGAAAGTCCGTCCGGGCGGGCGGGTTCGAGCCGGCGCAGGATCGCGGGAAAGATCGCGCGCGATCCGGCACCCGCCGCAACCAATGCCGCCGCGACGACGCCGGGCGTTGCAAGCGCGGACAGCGCCGCCGCCTTCAAGACGATGCCGAAGACGAGCGCCAAGGTCCCGGCCGCGCCGATGCGGCTATCGGCCATGATGGCGAGGCGTTCTTGCGCCGTGTTCCCTCCCGCAAGGCCGTCGGCCAAATCGGCCAGGCCGTCCTCGTGCAAGGCGCCGGTTGCGAACGCC
>CAMAPP010000069.1 GCA_945860095.1 Rhizobium sp. Q54
GGAAAGCTCAATCACGTCGCCATCGTCGTGCCCGATCTCGAAAAGGCCGCGGCCGCGTACCGCGATACCCTCGGCGCCCGTGTCTCCGCGCCCTTGCCCTTACCCGGGCACGGCGTCACCACCGTGTTCGTCGAACTGCCCAACGCCAAGATCGAGCTGCTCCATCCCCTGGGCGCGGACTCGCCTATCGCCAAATTTCTCGAACGCAACCCTGATGGCGGGATGCACCATATCTGCTACGAGGTACCGGACATTCTTGCCGCGCGCGACCGGTTGAAGTCCTCGGGCGCACGGGTGCTGGGCGATGGCGAACCGCGCATCGGCGCGCACGGCAAACCGGTCCTCTTTCTGCATCCCAAGGACTTTTTCGGCACCCTGATCGAGATCGAGCAGCTCTGATGGGCGCGTTCGAAAACATCGTCGTCTTCGTCATCATCTGGTGGATGGTGTTGTTCTGCGTTTTGCCCTGGGGCGTGCAGGCGCCCAAGTCGCCCGCCCCCGGCCATGCGACGAGCGCGCCCGCGCGGCCGCGCATCCTGCTCAAGTTCGCGATTACGACCGCTATCGCCACGGCGCTGTTTTTCGTCGCGCGCGCGGTCATCCTGTCGGACCTGATTTTCTTTCACACACCCTAGCCATGGCCGCGGGCGAGATCGCCAAGAACTACTGCGCGCTGGCGCCGGGCCATCCCTGGCACGGGCCGTATCACGATTGCGAGTACGGCTTTCCCGTCAGCGGCGAGATGGCCCTGTTCGAGCGGCTGTGTCTCGAGATCAACCAGGCCGGGTTGTCGTGGCTCACGGTTCTGAAAAAGCGCCAGGCATTCCGCGCCGCCTTCATGGATTTCGAGCCGCGCGCCGTCGCGGCATTCGGCGCGCGCGACGTGAAACGGCTGATGGCGGACGAGGGCATCATCCGCAACCGCCTCAAGATCGAATCGGCTATCGACAATGCCGGCCGCGTGTTGCGCCTGGCGGAGGAACATGGGTCTTTCGCGGCCTGGATCACGGCCCATCATCCGCGCGACAAGGACGGCTGGATCAAGCTGTTCCGCGCGACGTTTCGCTTCATGGGACCGGAAATCGTCAACGAGTTCCTGATGAGCATCGGCTATCTGCCGGGCGCCCATAACCGGGCTTGTCCGGTCTTTGCGCGCATCGCCAAGTTCGCCCCGCCCTGGATGGGGCAGGCCGAGAAGCGCGCTAGCCGACGGCGAACTTAACGAGAAATAGTCCGGCGATAACCCACACCGATGCGGACGCATCCCGCGCCCGGCCCGACAGCACCTTGACCAAGGCATAGGTGATGAAGCCGAGACCCAAGCCCGTGGCGATCGAAAACGTGAAGGGCATGGCGAGGGCCGTTACCATCGCCGGGGCGTATTCGGTGGCATCGTCCCAATCGAGATCGGCCAGCGCGCCGCCCATCATGCAGGCGACGAACAGGATGGCCGGGGCCGTCGCATAAGACGGAATCGCCGTGGCGATGGGTGCGAAGACAAGGGCGAGCAGGAAAAGCACGCCGACCACGCATGCCGTGAGACCCGAGCGCCCGCCGGCCTTCACGCCGGCCGCGCTTTCGATGTAGCTCGTGGTCGAGGAGGTGCCGAGCAGGGCGCCGATGACGGTCGCCGAGCTGTCGGCGATCAGCGCCCGCTTCAGGCGCGGCAGATTGCCGTTTTTGTCGAGCAGTCCCGCGCGGTGCGTCACGCCGACGAGGGTGCCGGCGGTATCGAACAGATCGACCATTACGAAGGTAAAGACGATGGCGATGAGTCCCAATTCGAGAGCCTTGGACAGGTCGAGTTGGAGAAAGGTCGGCTCAAGCGAGGGCGGGGCATCCACGATGCCGGAGGGCGCGGGCGAGAGACCGAGAATCATCCCCGAAGCCGCGACCGCGAGAACGCCGACGATGATGGCGCCCGGAATCTTGCGGTAATCGAGCGCGATCATCAGAAGAAATCCGCCGGCGGCCAGAAGGCTCGGCCAAGCGGAGAGATCGCCCGAGGTGACTAAAGTGGCCGGGTGCGCGACCACGATGCCCGCGCTCTTGAGCGCGATCAGGCCCAGGAAAAATCCGATGCCCGCCGAAATCGCCATCTTCTGCGAGCGCGGAATCGAATCGATGATCCAGCGGCGGACCGGCAGGGCCGACAACACGACGCAGATCACCCCCGACAAGAACACCGCGCCGAGCGCGACCTCCCAGGGATAGCCGAGGGTTTTTACCACGACGAAGGAGAAATAGGCGTTGAGCCCCATGCCGGGCGCGAGCGCGATGGGATAGTTCGCGTATAGCCCCATGATCAGCGAGGCCGAGGCCGCTGCCAGGCAGGTCGCGACGAACACGGCGCCTTTGTCCATGCCCGCGACCGACAGAATGTCGGGATTGACGATGATGATATAGGCCATGGTGAGGAAGGTGGTGATGCCGGCCAGCACCTCCGTTCGCACCGTCGTGCCGAGCTGTTCGAGTCCGAAGAATTTTGCGAGCATGTCCGCTCCCCTGGGCGGCGGCGCATCTCCGCGAATGGCCGTCGTTTCGCGCCGCACGGTCGATTATCCGATTCTTAAGACCCGAACGCCATACTGGAATCATGGCCGGATTTGGGTTCGACCGTATCGGCATTGCGGCGTCGGGGCTTCTTGCCCTGGCGATGCTCCTTGCCATGGCCCCGCAAGCCTCGGCCCAGCAAGTGCGGATCGCGGGCGCCGATTGCAGCCGGTTGGTCGAGCACCGCGCGTCCTCGGACGTCGCCTATCAGCCGGGCGTGGATGCCAAAGGCCGGCCCGTTGCGTCCGCAGATTTGCCCGGCGGGGTGCGCGTCAATCCGCGCACCGAATTTACCATCGACATCAATGTCGATTTGCAGCGCCGGTTCGGCGTGGCGGGAAATCCCAGCGTGCACCAGCCCCTCGCCAAAGTCGGCGCGATCACGGTCAAGGGCGACAAGGCCTATTTCGACGGCCAGCCCCTGACCGACGATACCCAGGAAGCCCTGGCGGCCTATTGCCGCAACCAACTTGGCAAATAGAGCGCTTGAGCCTCTCTTGATTGCCTTCCCGCGGACGAACGCCTAATCTCGCGCCGCATCGGGATTCGCCCGTCGCGGAGAGGGATTTCATGCGCCGTTCGCAATATTTTCTGCCCACCCTCAAGGAAAATCCCGCCGAGGCGCAGATCGTTTCGCACCGGCTCATGTTGCGGGCGGGGATGATTCGGCAATCCTCGGCCGGCATCTATTCTTGGCTGCCGCTGGGTCTGCGCGTGCTCAAGCGCATCGAGCAGGTCGTGCGCGAGGAGCAGAACGCCGCGGGTGCCATGGAAGTGCTGATGCCGACGATTCAGCCGGCGGAATTGTGGCGCGAATCGGGCCGCTACGAGGATTACGGCGCCGAGATGCTGCGCATTCGCGACCGCCACGAGCGCGAGATGCTGTACGGCCCCACGAACGAGGAGCAGATCACCGAGATCTTCCGGGCATCCGCGCGCAGCTACCGCGATCTGCCGCGCATGATGTACCACATCCAATGGAAGTTCCGCGACGAGGTCCGCCCGCGATTCGGCGTGATGCGCGGCCGCGAATTCCTGATGAAGGACAATTATTCGTTCGACGTGGATTACGCGGGCGCCAAGCGCTCCTACAACAAGATGTTCGTGTCCTATCTGCGCACCTTCGCGCGCATGGGGCTCAAGGCCATTCCCATGGCGGCGGATTCCGGCCCCATCGGCGGCGATATGAGCCACGAATTCCAAATCCTGGCCTCGACCGGAGAAAGCCGGATCTATTGCGACAAGCGGCTGCTGGAATTCGACGCCCTGTCGTCCGAGGTCGATTACGACGAGGATTTGCAACCGGTCGTCGATCGCTGGACCGGGCCTTACGCCGCGACCGACGACAAGCACGATCCCGCGAAATGCCCGGTGGCGAAGGGTGATCTCATCGAGGCGCGCGGCATCGAGGTCGGTCACATCTTCTATTTCGGCACCAAATATTCCAAGCCCCTCAACTGCGCCGTTTCGGGACCGAACGGCGAATTGGCGCCGGTGGAAATGGGCTCCTACGGCATCGGCGTTTCGCGCCTGGCGGGCGCCATCATCGAGGCCAGCCACGACGACGCCGGCATCGTGTGGCCCGAGGCCGTCGCGCCGTTCAAGGTCGGGCTCGTCAATTTGCGCGCGGGCGACGGCGCGTGCGACTCGGCCTGCGCCGAGTTGTACGGCCAGCTGCGCGCAAAGGGCGTCGAGGTGCTTCTCGACGACCGGCAGGAAAGCGCGGGTGCGAAGTTCGCGGAAATGGATTTGATCGGCCTGCCCTGGCAACTCATCGTCGGCCCGCGCGGCCTTGCCCAGGGCAAGGTCGAGATCAAGGAGCGGCGGACGGGCGCGCGCGAGGAATTGTCTCGGGAAGCGGCTTTCGCCCGCCTCGCGGGCTGAGCGTCCCATGATCTTTTCGGGCTTCGAGCGGCTGGTTGCCGCGCGCTATTTGCGGCCACGGCGCAGCCAGGGGTTTATTTCCCTCATCGCGCTGTTCTCCCTGATCGGCATCGCGCTCGGCGTGGCGACGCTTATCATCGTCATGTCGGTGATGAACGGCTTCCGGCAGGAGCTCGTCGGGCGCATTCTCGGGGTGAATGCCCATCTCGGCGTGTATGCGTCGGCAGGGCCGCTCAAGGATTTCGGCGCGCTCGGCGAACGCATTCGCGCCATTCCGGGCGTGGTGTCGGTCGCACCGGTGGTCGAGGGCCAGGTCATGGCCACGGCGAACGGCGCATCGACGGGTGCGCTCGTGCGCGGCATGCGCCAGGAAGATCTGGCCGCGCGCAAGGTGGTTGCGGAAAAAATCGCGGGCGACGGTCTCGCGCGCTTTGCGGGCGACGACGCCGTCATCATCGGCCAGCGCATGGCCTTGCGCCTGGGATTACGGCTCGGCGATCGCCTCACGCTTATCTCCCCCCAGGGTCAGCCCACGGCCTTCGGCACCATGCCGCGGGTGCGCGGCTACGAGGTGGTCGGCATCTTCAATGTCGGCATGTACGAATACGACAGCGCCTTCGTCTATCTGCCGTTGGATGCGGCCCAGGCCTATTTCCGTCTCGACGACGGCGCGAGCGGCATTGAAATCCTGACCGAGAACCCCGAACGCATCACCGAGGTGCGGCGCGCGCTCGTGCGTATCGCGCTCGATGGGAATTTGCGCATCAACGATTGGCGGCAGGCCAATTCGAGTTTCTTCAACGCCCTTCAGGTCGAGCGCAACGTGATGTTCCTCATCCTCACGCTCATCATCCTGGTGGCGGCGTTCAACATCGTCTCCAGCCTCATCATGCTGGTGAAGGAGAAGGGTCGGGCGATCGCCATCCTGCGCACCATGGGCGCCACGCGCGCCATGATCATGCGCATCTTCTTCATTTCCGGCGCCGCCATCGGCGTTACGGGCACGCTGCTTGGCTTGGGCCTTGGGCTCTTGTTCTGCCGCCATATCGAATCGATTCGCCGCCTGCTCGAAAGCCTGGTGCAGCGCGATCTGTTCGCGGCCGAGATCTATTTCCTCTCGAAGCTGCCGGCGGTCGTGGACCCGTGGGAAGTGGCGTGGGTCACGCTCATGGCTTTGGGCCTGTCCTTCGCGGCGACGATCTATCCGTCCTGGCGGGCCGCGCGCTTGGATCCGGTCGAGGCGATGCGCTATGAGTGAGGAAGTGGCCGCGCTCGCCGTCGATGGCATACGGCGCAGCTTCAAGCAGGGCGCGGCGACGCTCGAGATTCTTCAAGGCGTGCGGCTGGCGGTGTGGCCGGGGGAAATCGTGGCACTCGTCGGCCCATCGGGCGCGGGAAAATCCACGCTTTTGCATGTCGCGGGCTTGCTGGAACGGCCCGATGAAGGCCAAGTGTGGATCGGCGGCGAGGCCATGACCGGCCTCAACGAGAACCAGCGAACCGCCGCGCGCCGGCAGCGGATCGGCTTCGTCTATCAACATCACCACCTGCTGGCCGAATTCTCAGCCCTCGAAAACGTCGCCATGCCCCGGATCATCGCGGGCGAAAGTAAGGCCGGTGCCCTGCGCCACGGGGCGGCACTTCTCGAGGCGGTGGGGCTCGCTTCCCGCGCGGACCATAGGCCGGCCGAGCTGTCGGGCGGAGAGCAGCAGCGCGTGGCGATCGCGCGGGCTCTGGCCAACGCACCGCAAATGCTCCTGGCCGACGAGCCGACCGGCAATCTCGACCATGCGACCGCGGGCACGGTGTTCGCGCTCCTTCTGGACCTCTGCCGCAGGAAGCGCCTGGCCGCGCTGGTGGCCACCCATAATCTCGAACTGGCGGGGCGGATGGACCGGATTTTGCGCCTGAAGGACGGAGTGGTGGCCGAGGACTAGGTTTTCCACAATATCCTGTGGATAACTACCCGACTCGCCCCTACATAGGGTGACTTCGGTCGGCGGGTGTGGGATTCTTAGTATCCGCACAAGGCCGGGTTGCCATGGCGCATGCCAGCTTCGTTCATTTGCGCGTCCACAGCGCCTATTCGCTGTCGGAAGGCGCGCTCAAGATCAATAAGCTGATCGGGCTGGCGAAGAAACACGCCATGCCGGCGGTCGCGATCACCGACACGGCGAACATGTTCGGCGCGCTGGAATTCGCCATGGCCTCGGCCGAGGCGGGGCTGCAGCCGATCATCGGCTGCCAGGTCGCGGTCAAGCGAGCGGCGGAACGGGGCGTGCCCGCGGTCGCGGCGCACAATGCGCATTACGATCAACTGGTGCTGTTGGTCCAGAGCGAGACCGGCTACCGGAATTTGCTGCGCCTGGTCAGTGATTCGTATTTAGCGGTCGAGGCGCACGAGCCGCCGCACACAACGTTCGAGCGCTTAACGGACGCCGCCGAGGGGCTGATCGCGCTTACGGGCGGTCCGGCGGGCCATGTCGGGCGCCTGCTGCAAGACGGCCAGGACGAGGCGGCAGTCAAGGCGCTCGTGGCCTTGGCGGAGATCTTTCCGGCGCGGCTGTATGTCGAATTGATGCGCCATGGCCTTGCGGCCGAACGGCAAATCGAAACCACGCTGATCGATCTTGCCTATGCCCACGCGCTTCCGCTGGTCGCGACCAACGATGTGTTCTTCGCCGACGAATCCATGTTCGAGGCGCACGATGCGCTGTTGTGCATCGCGGAAAAGACGTTCGTTGCGGAAGCCGTGCGGCGGCGCGCGACGCCCGAGCACCGCTTCAAGTCCGCCGAGGAAATGCGCGCCCTGTTCGCCGACATCCCGGAGGCGATCGACAACACCCTCGCGGTCGCGCGGCGCTGCGCGTTCATGCCGGAAAAGCGCCAGCCCATCCTGCCGGCATTTCCCGTCCCGGCCGGCGGCAGCGAGGCGGACGAACTGCGCCGCCAGGCCGGGGAAGGGCTGGAGGCGCGGCTCGCCAAGCACGTCTTCGGCGGGGCCATGGACGAGGACGCGCGCGCGGCGGCGGCGCGGCCCTATCGCGAGCGCCTCGACTACGAACTCGCGATGATCGCAAAGATGGGTTTTCCGGGCTATTTCCTCATCGTCGCCGATTTCATCCAATGGGCGCGGCGCAACGCGATTCCCGTGGGACCCGGCCGCGGCTCGGGGGCGGGGTCTGTCGTCGCATGGTCGCTCACGATCACTGATCTCGATCCCTTGCGCTTCGGCTTGCTGTTCGAGCGTTTCCTCAACCCCGATCGCGTGTCGATGCCCGATTTCGACATCGATTTCTGCCAGGACCGGCGCGACGAGGTGATTCGCTACGTCCAGGAGAAATACGGCCGCGACCGGGTGGCCCAGATCATCACCTTCGGCGAGCTCAAGGCGCGCGCGGCGCTGCGCGACGTGGGGCGCGTGCTGCAAATGCCCTACGGACAAATCGACCGGCTGTGCAAGCTCGTGCCGAACAATCCCGCGGCGCCGGTCACGCTCGACCAGGCGATCGCGGGCGAGCCCGAATTGCGCAACCAGCGCGATTCGGACGAAACCGTCGCGCGCCTCATCGATATCGCCCGGCAGATAGAAGGCCTGTTGCGCCACGCCTCGACGCACGCCGCCGGCGTTGTGATCGGCGACCGGCCGCTCAACCAGCTCGTTCCGCTTTATAGGGACCGCAATTCCGACGCGCCGGTCACCCAGTTCAACATGAAATATGTCGAACAGGCCGGATTGGTGAAGTTCGATTTCCTGGGCCTGAAGACGCTCACGGTCCTGGCGCGGTGCTTGGATCTCTTGCAACGCCGGGGCGTTGCGCTCGATCTCTCGGCCTTGCCCCTCGACGACATGGCGACGTTCGAGATGCTGGGCCATGCCGATGTGACCGGGGTGTTCCAGTTGGAAAGCTCGGGCATGCGCCACGCGCTACGCCAGCTTCGCCCGGACCGGTTCGAGGACATCATCGCCCTCGTCGCGCTCTATCGGCCGGGGCCGATGGACAATATTCCGCGCTACATCGCCTGCAAGCACGGCGACGAACGGCCCGATTATCTGCATCCGATGATCGAGGGCATCCTCAAGGAGACCTTCGGCGTCATCATCTACCAGGAACAGGTGATGCAGATCGCCCAGGTGCTGTCCGGTTACACGCTGGGCGCCGCCGATCTCTTGCGCCGCGCGATGGGCAAGAAGATCAAATCGGAGATGGCCGCCCAGCGCGAAAACTTCGTCAATGGCGCGGTCGGACGCGGCGTGGACAAGGCGCGCGCCGCGCTCATCTTCGACCAGGTGGACAAGTTCGCCGGCTACGGCTTCAACAAATCCCACGCCGCCGCCTATGCCATGGTCGCTTACCAGACCGCCTATCTGAAGGCGAACCATCCGGTCGAGTTTCTTGCCGCCTCGATGACCCTCGATATGGGCGATACCGACAAGCTCAGCGTCTTTCGCCAGGAACTCGACCGTCTCGGCATCAAGCTCTTGCCACCGGACGTGAACGCGTCCGAGGACGTGTTCGCCGTCGAGGATTTGCCCGATGGCAAGCGCGCGGTGCGTTACGCGCTTGCCGCCGTGCGCAATGTAGGCCGGACGGGCATGCAGTCGCTGGTGGCCGAACGAACGCGCGCGGGTCCGTTCGCGAGTCTCGCCGATTTCGCGCTGCGTGTGGACGCGCGCGCGATCAACAAGCGCATGATCGAGAATTTGATTTGCGCGGGTGCCTTCGATGCCCTCGAACCCAGCCGCGCACGCGGTTTTGCGGGCGCCGAAGCCATCATTCGCCGCGCGAGCCAAGCGGCGCAGGAGCGCGAAAGCCGCCAAACTGCGTTGTTCGGCGGCGCGACCGGGGACGCGGGCTTGCGGCTGCCGGACGAGCCCGCCTGGTCCGATGCCGACCGCCTTCGCCGCGAGTTCGAGGCAATCGGGTTCTATCTTTCGGCCCATCCGCTCGATGCCTATGCCGCGAGCTTCGAGCGGCTCGGCGCCATGCCCTATGCGCGCCTGGCGCCGCACCTCGCGGCGGGCGGGCCCAAGCGCGTCAAGCTCGTCGGCACCTCGATAGGCCGGCGCGAGCGCACGAGCCAGAAGGGCAGCCGCTACGCCTTCGTACAGTTTTCCGATACCAGCGGCTTCTATGAGGCGGTGATGTTTTCCGAGGCCCTGGCGGCCGCGCGCGACATGCTCGATTCCGGCGCGCCGCTTCTGCTCGAATGCGAGGCACGGCTCGAGGAGGAAACCCTGCGCATTGCCGTCCAGAGCGTGCGGCCGCTCGACGTCGCAATTGCGGACACCCCCAAGGCGCTCAGGGTTTATGTGAGCGCCGCCGATGCCCTGCCGGGTCTCAAGGGGGTCATGAGCCGTGACGTCCGCGGCCGCGGCCGGGTTTCGCTGGTCGTGTCGGTCGCCCTTGGTCGGGAGGTCGAAATCGCGCTTCCGGGCCGATTTGGCTTGGCTCCGCCCACCTGCGCGGCGCTCAAATCCCTGCCGGGCGTCCTGGGCGTCCGGGAGATCTAGGTGGCGCGCGGCTCTTTTCCAGCGGCAAAAACCTTGCGTTCCGGCCGGTTACGGGTTAATTCTCCTCATTCTAACCCCTCACGCGGGACTTCGGCGACACGGCCTGGCCAGGGCCGCGCGCGTCGTTCCGGTGCCGACCCAGGCCTCGTGCCGCGGTCGGCCACACCCGCGGCGGATCAACCGGAAAAGGAACGCAGCAATGGCGATGCCAGATTTTTCCATGCGCCAGCTATTGGAAGCGGGCGTGCATTTCGGCCACGTCACCCGGCGTTGGAATCCGAAAATGTCGCCGTTTATCTTCGGCGTGCGCAACAACGTGCACATCATAGACCTGCAGCAGACCGTGCCCCTGCTGCATCAGGCGCTCCAGGCCATCCGCAACGTGGCGGCAAATGGCGGGCGCATTCTGTTCGTGGGCACCAAGCGACAGGCCTCGGAATCGATTTCGGAATCCGCCAAGCGCTGCGGCCAGTACTATGTCGACCACCGTTGGCTCGGCGGCATGCTGACGAACTGGAAGACGATCTCCAATTCGATTCGACGCCTCCGCCAGCTCGAGGAGCGAATTGCGTCGGAACAGGAAGGCCTGACGAAAAAGGAGCTTCTCAATCTGACGCGCGAGCGCGACAAGCTCAACCGCGCGCTCGGCGGCATCAAGGAAATGGGCGGGCTGCCCGACATCGTGTTCGTCATCGACACGAACAAGGAAGAAATCGCCGTGCAGGAATCCAACAAGCTCGGCATTCCCGTGGTGGCGATCGTCGATTCGAACTCCGATCCCGACGGCATCAATTTTCCCATTCCGGGCAACGACGACTCGCTGCGGGCGATCCACATGTATTGCGATCTGATGGCGGGCGCGGTGCTCGATGGCCTTCAGGAGGAACTTCTGAAGTCGGGCGCGGACGCAGGCGCGCGCGCCAAGTTGCTGGTGACCGCCATGCCGACGGTGCCGGCCGTCGGGGAAGCCGCGCCGGTCGTCGCGGAAGCCGCGATAGCCGATGTGGCCGAGGCGAAGCCAGGCGACGCATAGGCCCGAACGACGGTTTCGGCCTGGGAAGGAACTGCCCGAGGCCGGGGCGGCGACTTGACCGAAGCGGTGCGCGCGCGAGGACGCGGGCAGCGGCCGCCGCAACATCCGAGGATTCGACATGGCGGACGTGAGCGCTGCGCACGTGAAGACCCTGCGCGAGAAAACCGGCGCGGGCATGATGGATTGCAAGAAAGCCCTGGCTGAGACCAATGGCGATCTCGATGAAGCCGTCTCGTGGCTGCGCAAGAAGGGTCTTGCGGCGGCCGCCAAGCGCGCGGGCCGCGTGGCGGCGGAAGGTCTGATCGGCCTCGTGACCTCCGGCAACGCGGGCGCGCTGATCGAGGTGAACTCGGAAACCGATTTTGTCGCGCGCAACGACGCCTTCCAGGGCTTCGTGCGCGCAGCCGCGGGCCTCGCCTTGGCGGCGGACGGCGAGCTCGAAAAAATCAAGACGGCCGCCTATCCCGGCACATCCCATGCGGTTGCCGAGGAATTGACCCGGCTTGTCGCCACGATCGGCGAGAACATGACGCTGCGCCGTTCAGTCGCGCTTAAGGTCGACTCGGGCATCGTCGTCGGCTATCTGCACAATCAAGTGGGCAACGGGCTTGGCAAGATCGGTGTGCTGGTCGCGCTCGAATCGAGCGGCGCCGTCGAGCCGCTCGCCGCGTTCGGCCGCCAGATGGCGATGCACGTCGCCGCCGCGAAACCGGAGGCGATTCTGCCCGAGGCGCTCGATCCCAAGATTGTCGCGCGCGAGCGCGACGTGCTGACCGAACAGGCGCGCGCCTCGGGTAGGCCCGACACCATCATCGAGAAGATGGTCGAGGGCCGGCTGCGGAAGTTCTTCGAGGACGTGGTGCTGCTCGAGCAGACTTGGATCATCGACGGCGAGACCAAGGTCTCCAAGGTCATCGAAGCTCAGGCCAAGGCGCTCGGCGCGCCGATTCGCGTCGCGGGCATGGCGCGCTTTGCCTTGGGCGAAGGCATCGAGCGCGAGGAAAAGGACTTCGCCTCCGAGGTCGCGGCCCAACTTGCCCGCTGATGCGGCGGGCGGCGGGGGGAAGCATATGGCAGGCCCGGTTCGTTGGGCAACCGGGTTCGAGGATCGAGCGATGAGCGCGGCGACCCAGAGCAAGCAAGACACGCAAGAAAAGACATCGCCGGCCCGGGTCACCGGTTATCGGCGCGTGCTGCTGAAGCTTTCGGGCGAGGCCTTGATGGGCGGGAGCGAGTACGGCCTGGATTCGACCGTGCTTGCTCAGATCGCCTGCGACGTCAAAGCGGTGCGCGCAATGGGCGTGGAGGTCTGTCTCGTCGTCGGCGGAGGCAATATCTTCCGCGGCATGGCTGGCGAGGGCGCGGGCATCGATCGCGCGACCGGCGATTACATGGGCATGTTGGCGACCGTCATCAACGCCCTGGCGTTGCAAAGCGCCATGGAACGGGTCGATCTACAGACCCGCGTGTTGTCGGCCATTCCGATGAGCGCGGTGTGCGAGCCCTATATCCGTCGCCGGGCCATTCGGCACATGGAAAAAGGGCGGGTGGTGATTTTCGCCGCGGGCACGGGCAATCCCTTCTTCACGACCGATACCGCGGCCGCGCTCCGGGCCTCGGAAATGCGTTGCGACGCCTTGCTCAAGGGCACCAAGGTCGACGGCGTGTATTCCGCCGATCCGGTGCGCGATCCGGGCGCCAAGCGCTACGAGCGCCTAGATTATCTCGAAGTTCTCTCCAGAGACCTCAAGGTGATGGATGCCGCGGCGATTTCCTTGGCGCGGGAGAACAAGATTCCGATCCTGGTTTTCTCGATCCAGAACGCAGGAGCGTTTCCCGACGTGGTGTCCGGCCTAGGCCGGTTTACCGTGATCGGAGAAAAGGGAGCGTCCGATGGCACAGCATGATTCGGAAGACTTGAAACGGCGCATGCGCGGGGCGGTGGATGCCTTCAAGCGCGAACTTGGCGGCCTACGCACCGGGCGGGCGAGCGCCAATTTGCTCGAGCCCATCATCGTCGAGGCCTATGGCGGCAAGCTGCCCATGACCCAGGTCGGTACCGTCAGCGTGCCCGAGCCGCGCCTCTTGACGGTGCAGGTTTGGGACAAGGGCGTGGTCATCGCGGTCGAGAAGGCGATTCGCGGCGCCGGACTTGGCCTCAATCCCCAAGCCGACGGCAATCTGGTGCGCGTGCCGATTCCCGCGTTGAACGAGGAACGGCGCAAGGAGCTCATCAAGATCGCTCACAAATACGCCGAGCAAGGACGTATTGCGGTGCGCAACGTCCGCCGCGACGGCATGGAACATCTGAAGAAGCAGGAAAAGGACAGCGAAATCACGAAGGATCAGCACCGTCACAGCTCGGAGGAATTCCAGAAAATGACGGATGGTTTCGTCAAGGAAATCGACGAAGTGCTGGCAAAAAAAGAGCAGGAGGTCATGCAGGTTTGAGCATGTCCGCCGAACCCGACAGAGAAATCGCCGGCGGTTCGCCGCGCCACGTCGCCATCATCATGGACGGCAATGGGCGCTGGGCACGCGCGCGCGGCTTGCCGCGCGCGGCGGGGCACAAGGCGGGCGCGGACGCGGTGCGCCGCGCGGTCGAAAGCGCGCGCCATTTCGGCGTCCGCTATCTGACGCTGTTCGGATTTTCCTCCGAGAATTGGAAGCGCCCGGCGGACGAGATCAACGATCTCATGGGCCTGTTGCGACTTTATTTGCGCAGCGAGATCGCGGAACTGCATAAGGAAGACGTTCGCCTGCGAATCATCGGCGACCGTTCGCGCTTTTCCGCGGACATCGTGGCCTTGCTGCGCCAGGCCGAGGCGCGGACGGCGGAAAACACCGCGCTCGATCTGATCGTCGCGCTCAATTACGGCAGCCGCAACGAAATTGTCGAGGCGGCGCGCAATCTCGCGGAGGAGGTGCAAGCCGGCCGCATCGCGCCCGGCGATGTGGACGAGGCGCGTTTCGAGGCCCAGCTTTCGACCTTCGGCACTCCCGACCCCGATGTCGTGATCCGCACGAGCGGCGAGCAGCGGCTGAGCAATTTTTTGTTGTGGCAGTCCGCTTACGCCGAATTGGTGTTTCTCGATGTATACTGGCCCGATTTTTCCAGAACGGACTTCGAATATGCGATCCGCGAATTCCATCGGCGCGAGCGGCGGTATGGTGCAACCGGAGGCTGATGCGCCCCGGCGCGATCTTGCGCGCCGGGTGCTGTCCGCCCTCGTCGTTGCGCCGCCTGCAATTTTTGCGGTCGCCGCGGGCGGGACGTATTTCGACGTCCTCGTTCTGGCGGCGGTCGTCGTGCTGGCGTGGGAATGGGATCGAATGTGCGACGGCCGCTTCGGCGTGGCGGGCGTGATCCTGGTGGCCAGCGTCGCGGCCGTGGCGCTCGCGGGTGCCGCGCACGCTTGGCGGTGGGGGCTGGGGATTTCCGCTCTCGGCGCGTTTGCGGTGTTTCTTGCCGAGCGCCGGCGCAATCCTGACGCGGCCGCTTGGGCGGCCTTCGGGGCGCTTTATATCGGCCTCCCGGCGCTGGCTGCGTTGTGGTTGCGGGCCGATCCGGAAGCGGGGCGCGCGACCATGCTGTGGCTGATCGCGGTCACGGCGGCGACGGATATCGGCGCCTATGCCGTGGGTCGCACGATCGGCGGGGCCAAGCTTGCGCCCCATATCAGTTCCGGCAAGACGTGGGTCGGTTTGGCTGGTGGTATCGGCGCGGCAGCGGCGGCGGGGTACGCGTTCGCGGCTTTCGCCGGTGGGAATGGCGCGCTTTTGGCGTCCGCGAGCGCGCTTCTCGCATGCGTCGGACAGGGCGGTGATTTGTTCGAATCCTTCGCCAAGCGCCGATTTGGCCGCAAGGACATGAGCGGTCTGATACCCGGACACGGGGGCCTGTTCGACCGTGTAGACGGGCTGGTGGCGGTGATCGTGGTGGCGGCGCTCACTATCTTGCTCTCGGGCGAGCCGATCACGCGATGGTAACGGGCCAAATCCGAACTTCGTTGGCGGTGCGCCAGGCGACTGAAGGCGCGCGGGCCCCGCGCCGGGTAAGCGTGCTCGGCGCCACGGGCTCGGTCGGGCGCAGCACGGCGGATTTGCTGATGCGCGACCGCGCGGGTTTCGCGGTCGAGGCGCTGACGGCCAATCGGAATGCCGAACAACTGGCCGAGATGGCCCGGGCGCTTGGCGCGCGTCTCGCCGTCGTGGCCGATGACAGCCAATATGCGGCGCTCAAGGCGGCCCTCTCGGGATCGGGCATCGAGGCGGCGGCGGGCGAGGCGGCCGTGATCGAGGCGGCCATGCGCCCGTCGGACATCGTCTTGGCCGCCATCGTCGGGGCGGCGGGTCTCGAATCCACGCTGGCCGCGGTGCGCCGCGGCGCGACGGTGGCCTTGGCCAACAAGGAAATCCTGGTTTGCGCCGGCGCCATCGTGATGGCCGAGGTGCGGCGCCACGGCGCGACCTTGCTGCCGGTCGATTCCGAGCATTGCGCGATCTTTCAGGTGTTCGATTTTGACCAGGCCGAACGGGTCAGCCGCATTTTGTTGACGGCATCGGGCGGTCCGTTCCGCACCATGGACCGCTGGGCGATGGCCAAGGTCACGCCCGCGCAAGCGGTCGCCCATCCCAATTGGAGCATGGGCGCCAAAATCTCGGTCGATTCGGCGACGATGATGAACAAGGGACTCGAGGTCATCGAGGCGCACCACCTGTTCCCGGTCGAGGAAGAGAAGATCGAGATCGTCGTGCATCCGCAATCGGTCATCCACTCGATGGTCGAGTATGTCGATGGCTCGGTGCTGGCGCAGCTCGGCTCTCCGGACATGCGCACGCCGATTGCCTATGCATTGGCGTGGCCCGAGCGCATGCCGGCGCCCTCCGCCCGGCTCGATTTCCAGACGCTGGGCAATTTGACTTTCGAACCGCCCGACCCCCAGCGCTTCCCCGCCTTGCGCCTCGCGCGCCAGGCATTGCGCGCGGGTGGCATCGCGCCGACGGTGCTCAATGCCGCGAACGAGGTCGCGGTCGCTGCGTTCCTCGAGGGCGAGGTCGGCTTCCTCGATATCGCCCGGATCGTCGAGGAAAGCCTGAATGTCTTGGGTTCCGAACCCCTCGCGACGCTCGATCAGGTGCGCGTCGTCGACGAGCGCGCTCGGGCGGTTGCGCGCGATCTCGCCAGGCGTGGCCGCGTGTCGGTCGGCTGAGGGACGGGCGATGGAATTCCTCTCGGGTCTCGGAATGGGGGTTCTCGGCTATGCCGGGCCGTTCGTCGCCATCCTCACGGTACTCGTATTCGTTCACGAATTGGGCCACTACGCCGTCGCCCGGCGATGCGGGGTGAGGGTCGAGATATTTTCCATCGGCTTCGGTCCCGAATTGTTCGGCTGGACCGATGGCGCGGGCACGCGGTGGAAATTCAGCCTGGTGCCGCTGGGCGGCTATGTGAAGATGTTCGGTGATCGCAATGTCGCGAGCCAGCCGGGCGAAGATCCGGCGGCAATGACCGATGCCGAGCGCGCGGTGGCCTTTACGGGCAAGAGCGTCGGACAGCGCGCGGCCATCGTCGCGGCAGGCCCGGTGGCGAATTTCATCTTCGCCATCGTCGTATTCGCGGCCGTGTTTTCGACCGTTGGCGAGCCCTTTACCCCGCCCGAGATCGGCGGGGTCGAGCCGGACGGTGCGGCCGACCGGGCCGGTATTCGCGCCGGAGATAGGATCGTTGCGATCGATGGTCGCGAGATTCTGCGTTTCGAGGAAATCCGGCAAATCGTGCAGCTTGGTCTCGGTGCGCCCTTGAGCGTGGTGGTCGAACGCGAAGGCGCGCGCACGGCGCTCGAAGTCCAACCCACGATCGCCGAGGAAAAAGACAGTCTGGGCAACACCTATCCGCTGGGACGCTTGGGCGTGCGGTCGCGCGGCCTTGCCTATGTGCGCCACGATCCCGCGACCGCGCTGTGGCGGGGTGTAGGGGCGTCGTGGAACCAGGTCGAAATCGCCGGCAAGGCCATCGGACAAATGATCGCGGGCACGCGCACGACGAAGGAAATCGGCGGCCCCATGCGAATCGCCTGGATATCGGGCGAGGTGGCCGAAGCGGGGCTCGTGGTGGCCATCACCTTTACGGCCATCCTGTCTGTCCACCTAGGGTTGATAAATCTGCTGCCCGTTCCCATGCTCGACGGCGGGCATCTTTTGTTCTATCTATTTGAAAGCCTTAAGGGACGGCCGCTCGGGGCCAGAGCCCAGGATTATGGTTTTAGGATCGGACTGGCACTGGTAATGGTATTGTTCCTTTTTGCGACGTGGAACGATTTGGTCCACTTGCGCATCGTCCTCTTTTTCCAGGGGCTTATAACGTGACCTGGGGTGCCGTAATGGGGCCGAATTCGGCGCGCGCCAAGGCCGCGCCCTGGCGACGGCTTGCCGTGCTGGTGATGTGGCTCGTAGCCGCGCTGCCCGGCTTTGCCATGGCCCAAGGCGGGCCGCTCGTCCGGGAAGTCCGGATCG
>CAMAPP010000070.1 GCA_945860095.1 Rhizobium sp. Q54
CCCCCCCCCCCCCCCGCCCGATTTGCTTTCGCGACCAATACACCGGCCAGGGGAGGGCGGGACTCATGCTGGAAGCGCGCAATATGCGCCTTTCGCTTTATTTCGTGGCACCGGCGCTGGTGTTCATGTTGGCGATCTTTCTCTATCCCATCGTCATCGTGATCGCCCAGAGCGTGCACACGCTCGATGGCGAATTCACTTGGGCGGGCTATCTGGAGCTTTTTAAGAGCAAGCTGTTCAGCAAGGTCCTTGCCACGACCTTCGAAATCTCTTTTCTCGCCACCCTGGTCACGGTGTTTCTCGCCTATCCGATCGCCTATCATCTTGCCAAGGCGCCGCCGCGCCGCCGCGCGTTCCTCCTGGTGCTCGTGCTTTTGCCGTTCTGGACCTCGATCCTGGTGAAGAGCTTCGCCTTCACCGTCGTGCTAGGCACGGATGGCCTCGTCAATCAGGCGATCCGGGCGGTGTTCGGCGCCGAGCAGGGCATAAAGTTGCTGTTTAACCGCATCGGCGTGATGATCGGTCTTGCGCATTTCTTCATTCCATTCATGGTTTTCCCGATCCTCACCAGCCTTCTCGCCATCAGTTCCGATCTGCCCAAGGCCGCGCAAATCATGGGCTCGGGGCCGGTGCGCATCTTCTTCAAGGTGACGCTGCCGCTTTCGATGCCTGGGGTCATCGCCGGATCGCTGCTGACATTCATATTGGCGCTTGGGTTCTTCATCACCCCGCGCCTCCTGGGTGGCCGCCACGACGTCATGATGGCCAACCTGGTCGATCTGTACACGCGCGAGACGCTCAATTGGACCTTGGCCTCCTCGATCTCGGTCGTGCTGCTGCTGATTTCTCTCGTGCTGATTTTCCTTCTCACCCGCGTGCCCGGTGGCAAGCAGGTTTTCGGCGGAGGGCACTGAGATGGCGGCACCCGAACAGCCGGTCGGCGCGAGATTTGCCCGGTCGGCCATGCTTCTCTCGGCGACGGCGTGGTTCGGCTATCTGTTTCTGCTGCTGCCGAGCTTCGTGGTCATTCCCATGTCGTTCGGCAATGCCTTCGAGATGGTGTTCCCGCCGCGCTCGCTGAGCACCGCGTTGTTCCACAAGTTCTTCTTCGAATCGAACTGGATGTCGGCGACTTGGATGAGCTTCCGCGTCGCGGTTGGCGCGACCGCGCTCGCGATCGTGCTGGGCGTGCCGGCGGCATACAGCCTCGCGCGCGGCAATTATCCGGGCAAGAAGTACGTCACCATGCTGCTGCTTTCCCCGATTCTCGTTCCGATCATCGTGATCGCGCTGGGTCTGTATTTCCACTTCGCGAGCCTCGGCATCACGGGTTCGGAACTGGCGCTGATTTTCGGTCACGCCGTCTATACGACGCCCTTCGTCATCGTGACTTCGATGGCGGGGCTCCGTCACGTCGATCAGAATCTCGAAACCGCCGCGACCATCATGGGCGCGGGGCCGCTTTACACCTTTTTCCGCGTCACCCTGCCGCTCTTGAAGCCCGCGATATTCGCGGGCGGGCTGTTCGCCTTCCTCATGTCGTTCGACGAGGTGGTCATCGCCTATTTCATCTCCAAGGCCGGTTCGACGACGCTGCCGGTCAAGATGTTCTCCAGCATTCAGTGGGAAATCTCCCCGGTTCTGGCGGCGGTTTCGACATTTCTCACCGTCATTTCGCTGATCGTCTGCTTGATCGGCGCGTTCATGCAGAAGAAATAGCGCGCGGCCCGGAGGTATTCCCATGGCTATGGTTCGTTTGGAAAAAGCCAGCAAGCACTACGGCGATGTCGTGGCGCTTCGTGAGGTCGATCTGTCGGTGATGGAGGGCGAGTTCGTGACCCTTCTCGGGCCTTCGGGTTCCGGCAAGACGACGATGCTCAATCTCATCGCGGGCATGCTCGCGCCGACCTCGGGCAGCATCCACATCGCGGGCAAGGACATGACGCAAGTCCCGCCCAACAAGCGCGGCCTCGGCATGGTGTTCCAGAATTACGCGCTCATGCCGCACATGACCATCTTCGAGAACATCGCCTTCCCCTTGCGCGTGCGCAAGATGGCGAACGACGAGATCAAGAAAAAGGTCGCCGCCGTGCTCGAACTCGTGCACCTGCCGCACGTGGCCGGGCGCAAGCCGCGCGAGCTCTCGGGCGGCCAGCAGCAGCGCATCAGCCTGGCGCGCTGCATCGTCTATAGCCCTTCGATCATTCTCATGGACGAGCCTCTGGGCGCGCTCGACAAGAAGCTGCGCGAGCAGATGCAGCTCGAATTGAAGCGCCTGCACACCGAACTCAAGATCACCATGCTGTACGTGACGCACGACCAGGAAGAAGCGCTCACGATGTCCGATCGCATCGTGCTGCTGAACGATGGGCAGATCGAGCAGATGGGGCCGCCCGACGAGCTGTATTTCAAGCCGCGCTCGGTGTTCGCCGCCGATTTCCTCGGGGATTCGAACATGTGGGACGTGCGGGTCGAATCGACGGGCGCCCAGGCGACGGCCATGCTGCCCTCGGGCCACAAGGTGCTGGCGGGCTCGGGTAATTTCGCCAAGGCGGGCGACAAGGTGAAGGCCATGATCCGGCCGGAGAACATCACGGTCGTTCGCGAGGGCGAGGATGCCGGCCGATTCGACAACCATGCCGAGGGCACGGCCATCGATTCGATCATCCTGGGCGGCGTCATCAAGCATTACGTCAAGCTCAAGGACGACGTGACGATCACGGCGCAGGAGCTGACCCGTTCGGGCCGCCGCGCGCTGACTCCGGGCCAGATGGTGCGCCTGGCGTGGCGCTCGGACGACACGCTGCTGCTTCCCCTGAGCGGAAAAATCGCGGCCTGACCCCGCCTCATAACCGCGAAGGCGCGTGCCCGCGGGGAACGGCCGAGATGAACACGCTGATCGTTTTCGCCCATCCCGAGCCTAAATCGTTCAACGGCGCCCTGCGCGACGCGGCGACCGAGGCGCTTGGGCGTGGCGGTCACGCGGTCCGGGTCGCCGATCTTTACGCGCAGGGTTTTTGTTCCGAGGCGGGGCGTGGGGATTTCGCCTCCGCCAAGGATCCCGACTATCTGGCGGTGATGCGTGAGCAGGCGCATGCCTGGAAAACAAACGGCTTCGCCCCCGACATCACGCGCGCGATCGAGGACATCCGCTGGGCGGAGCTCGTCATCGTGCAATGCCCGATGTGGTGGTTTGGCCCGCCCGCGATCGTGAAGGGGTGGATGGACCGGGTTTTCGTGCCCGGATTCACCTATGGCCGGGGCAAGTGGTTCGAATCGGGCGGCCTGGCCGGCAAGCGCGCGCTGCTCTCGATGACCGCGGACGGGACGAATTCGTCCTATGCGTGGCGCGGCCGATACGGCGATCTCGAAAACCTGCTGTGGCCGGTCTTGCTCAGCTTGCGCTTCGTCGGTTTCGACGTGATGAAGCCGCATTTCTCGCCCGAGGTGTCGAAATCCGACGACCAGCGCAAGGCGTTGATCGCGGATTACGTGCGCCGCCTGGACGCGCTCGGTGGCGAGACGCCGATGTTTTTCCACGCCGAAGGCGATTACGACGAAAACGACACGCTAAAGCCGGAGGTGAAGGCGCGAACCGTCGCGCAGCGCGACTAGCGCGGGCGGTCTATTTTTCTCCGCGCCGTCCGCCCCTCCGGATGGCGATGCCTTGCCCCGCGCCCTCGGGCCAGGGCAGGGCCTTGTGGGTCGCCCACACCGCATCGACCAGGGCCAGCCGATCGGGCGGCATGGGCGCCGTGCGCCGCGTCGCCAGCAAGACGTGCGCTTCGAGATATTCGCTGGTCGCGGCCAAATAGCCTTCGCCAGCGTGATGCATGGCGACGAGATAGTGGAGGGTCTTCTCGTTGAAATCGAGAAGCTGGACCGTGTAACGGAGCATGGCGTCCTTGCGCACCTCGCGGACGAACGCCATATGCCAGCGGATCGAATAGACGGTGCTGCCCTCGTGATGCGCCTCGTCGAAATTGAGCTTGAGATGGCGCAGGAAATGTCCCGAGCCTTGCGCCAGCGCGTCCGCGTAGCCGCGGATGCCGATGTGATCGTTGCGGTCGATCCAGGCCGGATCGACCGGACCTTCCAACAGCACGAGCGGCGCCGCGATGGGCGCCGCCCGGGAATGTTCAGCCATGGCGGATTTATTTCGGCGGCACGAAAGCGCCGACCTTATGGTAGGTCGAATACGGCTTGCGCGTGAAATAGGGCACGAACTGACCCACGGCATGTTTGATATAGGCGCTGCGTTCGTTCGCCCGGACCGCCGCCATCGAGCTCCACAGCGTGATCGAATAGACCTCGCCCGTCTTTTCGTCGACCAGCATCATGCCGGAATGGAAGCCCTTTTGCTTGTGGTAACCCGAGGTGTAGTGCCCCCATTTGCTCATGGCTTCCTTGAGTTTCGACTTCTTCATTTTGGCGTGCATGATACGCGCTACTTTCGGTGCCTTCTTCGCCATTCTATCCCCCAACGCTCGATGCCTCGACGCGTCTTGCCGGTCACACCGGCAATGCGTCGCGTGCCGCATAGTAGCGGACGATACCGGGCAGGAACCAGGGCTCGCCCGAATAAAACGGCATGGTCGGGAAGGGGATGGCATCGAAGGCCGTCTCGGATTCGGATTGGCCGAGAATACGCTTGGCCAGTTTGTTGCCGAGATAGCTTCCCAACGGAATGCCGGTGCCGCAACAGCCGAGAAAATAATGCACGCCCTCGTGCTCGCCGATATGGGGCAGGTAGTCGAAGGTGAAGGCGAAATACCCGTCCCAGCAGCGCGCGATGGGCACTTGGCCGAGCGCGGGGAACGGCCGGACGAAATGCGCGTGCAGCTTGGCGGCGGTCGTGCGCAAATTGGCGTCGTTGCGTCCCGCATACCCGCCATAGATGAGCCGCGTGCCATCGGGCGTGGGCTGGATGTGGAAGACGACCTTGTGCGAGGTGATGATGGGCCGGCCGCCCGGCACGATGGCGCGAATCAGTTCCGGCGCGACCGGAGCCGTCGCCACCGCATAGGCGCGCACGGGCACCAGGCGCCGACGCATGTATTCGAAAATCGGGCCGTCTCGTCCCGTGAGCGCGTTGGTCGCCAGAACCACGTTGCGCGCCCGGACGTCGCCGCGCGCGGTGCGGACGCGAAATTCCGCGCCGTCGCGCAAAATTCCGGTGACGCGGGTATGGGGCGCCAGCGCCACGCCTGCGGCGAGCGCGCGGTCGAGCAAGCCGCGGTGGTACAGCGCGCCGTGCAGATAGCCGGGGCCATGCACCACCTGGCCGCCAAAATAATCGTCCGTGCCGACATGGGCGCGCTGGGCCGAACGCGGCACCATCTCGGCCTCGTAGCCGACCCGGGTACGCAGCATTTCGACTTCCCGGCCCAGCGCCTCGTAGGCGCGCGCGCTATGGGCGGCGTAATAGCGCCCGGTGCGCTTGAACAGGCAGTCGATTTGCTCGGAGCGGATTACGTGGTCTAGATGCTCGATGGCCAGCGCCGCTTCGCGGTAATAGGCGGTGGCGCGCTCGATGCCGTAACGCTGGGCGAGGCCGTCGAAGCTCCATTTGAGCGTCCGGCTGACATTGCCCGCGTTGCGCGTGCTGGCACCCTGGCCCGGCACGCCCGCCTCGAGCACGAGCACGTTCCGCCCGCCGCGCGCGAGCGCCAAGCCGGACGACAGCCCGGTATAGCCCGAGCCGACAATAGCCACGTCCACGCGCGCGGGCAGGGGCGTCGGCGCGATATGGCGCGGCGGGGCGTCGAGCCACCAATAAGGTTCCTCGGAGAAGTCTGAGGCGAATATGGGACCGGAGCTGGGGGGGGGCATTGCCAATCGCTATTCTTTTTCGAGGCCGAGCTTATCGCTGGAAAGCCCGTCCCGCCATTGCCTATAACTGATCGGGGCCTATAACCGTTCCCGGCCTATAACCGTTCCCGGGCCCATAACCGATCCAGATCAGCGGCCAGGCCGCGCCACCCGAGAGGAATCGCCATGACCGATACGCCAAAGACCGATACGCGCATTCTGGTGAAGAAGGACGGCAATATCGCGTGGCTGTTGTTCAACCGCCCCGAAGTCCTGAACGCCATGCTGATCGAGACCTGGCAGTTGATGGACGATCTTCTGGCCGAAATCGCCAAGGACAAGGCCATTCGCTGCCTCATTCTCGCGGGCGAGGGCCGCGCTTTTCTCGCCGGCGCCGATATCTCTGATTTGAAACGGCACAACGAGATGATCCGCAAGGGCGAGCTCACGGGCGCCGAATTGCGCGACATGGTGCTGGTCGCGCAAAGCTGCTCGCGGCGCATCCAGCTCATGAACATCCCGGTGATTTCCGCGGTCCACGGCTATGCGGTCGGCGCCGGCTGCGAGGTTGCGATCTGCGCCGATTTGGTGGTGGCCGACGAAACCGCCAAGTTCGGCTTCCCCGAAGTGACCGTCGGCGCGTGCATCACGAATGCCGGCACCTTCTTGTTGCCGCGCAAGGTCGGGGTCTCGCGCGCCAAGCTTCTGGCCTTCACCGGCGAGTTCATCGACGCCCGCGAGGCCCACCGCATCGGCCTCGTGGACGAAATCGCGCCGAAGGGCAAGGTGCGCGAGGTCGCCGAGAGGCTCGCGCGGCGCATCGCCAGCCGCGCGCCCATCGTGGTTCAACTGCACAAGCGCATGATCGACAAGGCTCTCGACGGCTCGTTCGAGGCGGCGCTCGCCATGGAGACGGAAGCGGTCGTTGCGTCCATGCTGACCGAGGATAATCTCGAAGGCACCAAGGCGTTCTTCGAGAAGCGCGAGCCCGTGTTCAAGGGGCGCTGAGCCGAACCTCGCCCTTTGCTCGCGAGTTGCCCAAAGAGTGACGGTCCGCGGCTTCGGCCAGGGCCGCGGCCAATTCGCCGATTTGAAATGGCTTAGCGAGCAGAGGGGCGTCCTTCGGCAGGGCGCCGCCGGGCAATGCGGTACGGTCGGTATAGCCCGACATGAAAACAACCTCGAGTCCAGGTCGCGCGCGCGTGGCCGCGTGCGCCAGATCCAAGCCGGCCTCGCCGTTCGTCAGAACGACATCGGTCAGCAGGATGGCGATCTCGGGATCGGCCTTGATGGCGGCCAGGGCCGACGCGGTGTCGGTGGCGGATGCGGCGCCATGGCCGAACCGCCGAATCGCGGTCAGGCAGAAATCGCGCACGCCCTTGTTGTCGTCCACCACCAGGACCTTGGCGCCGCGCGTGGCCGGAACTTGCGCCTTTTCGTCCGCCATCGCATTTGCCTTCGGGGGGGCAATTTTGGCCGCAACCGCCGCCGTTTCGGCTCGGGGCAGATAGAGCGTCACCGTTGTGCCTGCGCCGGGGCTTGAGACGATTTTTGCGGTGCCGCCCGATTGCTGGGCAAAGCCGTACACCATGCTGAGGCCAAGGCCCGTGCCCTTGCCCTGCTCCTTGGTCGTGAAGAAGGGATCGAAGGCCTTGGCCGCGATTTCGGGCGTCATGCCCGTGCCGTCATCGATCACCGAAAGAGCGACATAGTCTCCGGCCCTAAGCCCGCCGTCCGCGCCGGCTTCGTCGGCGGCCAAGCTCGCGTTGCGCGCGCGGATGACGACCGTGCCCCGGTTCGGCATGGCGTCGCGCGCGTTGAGGACGAGATTGAGAATCGCGGCCTCGAGTTGCACCGGATCGATGGTCGCGAGCCACAGATCGTCGGCGATGGCGACCGACAGGTCGACCCGTTCGCCGACATAGCGCGCAAGCAGGTCCTTCAGGCCGGAGACGAGCGCGCCCATATCCGTCGCTTGCGGCCGCAATTGCTGTTTGCGGGCAAAGGCCAGGAGCCGCTTGGTCAGCGCGGCGCCCTTGCGCGCCGCCTCGCGCGCGCGCTCGATGAGCTCGCGGTCCTCCGCGTCCACATGCGGCTTGTCGCCCAGGAGCTCGAGGCTGCCCAATACCACGGCCAGCATATTGTTGAAATCGTGCGCGATGCCGCCGGTCAATTGCCCGATCGATTCCATCTTCTGTGCCTGGCGAAGCTGTTCCTCGGCCGCGCGCCGCTCGGTCACGTCGATGACGAGGCCGTAATAGCCGCGCAGCTTGCCGTCCGGTCCGAATTCCGGCACGTGGCGCACTTCGACGTCGCGCACGCGCCCATCGGGATAGCTCATTTTGGCTTCAAACCGGCGTTCCTCCCCCGCGATCGCCGCTTCGACGTGCTCCCGGATAGCTTCGTAGCGCGATCCCAGAAAATCGTCGACCCGCAGGCCAAGAATCTGGCTCGCCGGCCGGCCGTACCACTGCTCGGCGGTGCGGTTGACGAAGCGGTAACGCAGATCCGTGTCCACGTAGATGATCATGACGGGCAGGTTGTCCGCGATGGCGTGGAGGCGCGCATCGACTTCGCGCGTCTCGGTGACATCGACGCTGAGCACGGCGAATCCGCGTACGCCGCCATCCGGGCCGGTATCGGGGATGTAGGAGACATCGACCAGGCGAGTCTTGCCGTCGGGATAGGGGATGCGGGCCGAAAAGCGCTGAGGGCGACCGACCAGGACTTCCACGATGTAAGGCTCGACTTCGGCGATTCTGGAAGCGGGGATAACCTCGGCAAGATGCTTGCCGAGCGTGTCGAACGCGGTCTTTTGGTACCAGGTTTCGAATTGCCGGTTGACGTAGCGGAGCGTCCGGTTGGCATCGATATAGGCGATCATGGCCGGAAGATTGTCGGCGACGAGCCTGAGCCGCGCGTCGTTTTGGCGCAGGGCCGTGGTATCGGTGACCAGCGCGAAGAAGCCGCGAACCGTGTCGTCCGTCCCGATGTCCGGGATATAGGCGATATCCACATTGCGGGTCTGGCCGTCGGGATAGGACGCGATCGTTTCGAAGCGCTGTTCCTCGCCACGAAGCGCCGCTTCGAGCCAGGGATTCAAGGCCGCGTATTCCTTGGGGAGCAGGACGTCCGTCGCGCGCGCGCCGATGAGTTTCGCCTCGGACGTGGCGTACCAATTCACGGCGGTGCGGTTGACATAACGGTATCTTTTTTCCGCATCGACGTAGGTGATGAGGCTCGGCAGATTGTCCGTGATGGCGCGAAGCCGCGAATCGGCCTCGCGTTCGGCGCCAACATCGAGCGCCAGGACGTAATAACCGTGCACCGTGCCGTCGGCGGCGCGGTCGGCGGTGTAGCGGACATCGGTTGCGCGAAGAATGCCGTCCGGATAATGCAGGACAAAGTCGAAATGCTGGTCGTCGCCGCGCAGCGCCGCCTCGGCATGGGGTTTCAAGCGCGCGAATTCCGCCGCGCCGAAGACCTCTTCGAGCGTGCGGCCGATGATGTCGTCGGCTTTCCGGTTGTACCAGGATTCGGCGGTCCGATTGACGAACCGCAAGCGGAATTCGCGATCGACATAGACCAGCACCGCCGGCATGGAATCGGCGATCAGGCGGATTTTGGTGTCGCGCTCCCGCGCGGCCGTCGCGTCCATGCCGAAGGCGTAATAGCCGCGCACCGCGCCGTCGGGGCCGAAATCGGGTATCATCCGGCCGTCGATCACCCGCGCCTCGCCGGTCGGGTAGCGCAGGACGCTCTGGAACTCCTGCGCCTTGCCCGCGAGCACGCCCTCGATATACGGCAGCAGGGCCTTGTAGGCTTGTTCGCTCATCACCTCCCAGAGGCGCCGACCCACGATTTCCTCCGACGTGCGGCCATACCAGCGTTCGGCCGTGTGGTTGACGAATCGATAGCGTTGCTCCGCATCGATGGAGATAATGAATATGGGCAGATTTGCCGCGATGGTTTGGAATTCCGTTAAGCGGTTATTTTGGCGCACGGCTTCTCCGAACGCCCTGATGGCGCGCGCCATGGTGCCGAATTCGTCGCGGCGGCCGGCGCCCGGCACGGCACCCGTCTCGCCCGTTTTGGCCAACCGCTCCATGGCCGCCGTCACGCGTTCGATCGGCCGGACCACATGGCGCATGACATCGAGCGCCGTGAGCCACAAGAGGCCCAGCATCCCTGCCGCGAGGCCGAGGTCGAACAAAAAATACAACCGCCGCTCAGCAACGTCATCCTTGCTCGAGACGCCGGCGGTTAGATTTTCCGTAAGCCGGCTCAACGCGGCGAGTTCCTCCGACAAATGCTCGGCTGTGTAGGCGAGCACAAACAGCGTCAAAAGGCCGAACAGCCAAAGCAGGCGCGTCCGCAATGTCTGGCGGGGTGCTTCGGGCGCTCGGGTGGACGGTGGGGTATCCGTATTCATTTCGAATCTTTCAGGCTTAATCTTTCAGGCCGAATCTTTCAGGCTAATCCGCCGGGCCAATCTTTCGGGCGCGTCGAGGCGTGGCTAAATGGCCTTACGCGACCGCCACGCCGCGCTCGCGCGACGGCACGGTCCGCCAATGGTTAAGATACTCGATAGGATCGGTTAAGACGGCGTTAATGTCCGCGCGGCTGCCGCGTACGGCCTTGAAATTAGGCTGCAACCGCGCCCGGCACCGGCTATCAAACCGCCCGCGGCCAGACCTTGGGAAATATGCTCTCGTCCGTCAGCCGTTCGCCCGCCTTGAAAGGGCGGCCTTCGATGCGCGGTTCGACCTCGACCGGCCGGACGGCATAGACGCAGTCGTCGCCGAGCCAGGTCGTCTGCAGCGCGCGGCGCTGGATTTTCAAGGAATTGCCGGCCGCGCCGTGCAGCATCATGGGGTGGAAGGCGATGCAGTCGCCCGGTTTCATGTCCCAAGTCAGAATGTCGTAATTCTCGCGCTCGGCTTCGACATCGGGGGCAGGCACGTATTCGGGGCCGAGCCCCTCCGGCACGCGGCTGTCCTTGATGAGCACGGGAATGAAGTTCTTTCCCCAGCGGTGCGAGGCGCGCACGAAGGACAGGCAGGTTTCCGTCGTCACGGGGTCGATGGGAATCCACAGCACCACGATCTGGTTGCCGTCGACATTGTAATAGACTTGATCCTGGTGCCAGTTGGTTTTCTTCGTCGTGCCGGGGTTCTTCACGAACACGCCGTCGAAGAAATAATTGATCTGCGCGGAACGCGTGAGCTTGGCGGCGATCGCCGCGCCCGGGCTTTCGCGCGCGAAGCGCTCGAGTTCGGGGGTGTGGCGCCAGGCGTAATAATCGGTGAAGAAGAATCCGGGATCGTCGGGATCGGATTGGGTGCGGGCATAGGGCCCGGGATGGGCGAGATCGCGCGCGATGCCGCCGGCGATGAGTGCCCGCCATTTCTCGGAGAACATATTGCGCAGGCAGATGGCGCCGTCCGATTCGAGCGCCCGAATATCGGTCTCGGCGATCCTCGAAAGGACCCGTTCAGTCTCGCTCATATCCATCCCCGAGAACTCAAAGAAGGTTCAACTTGCAGAGCCCGCCCCAGCGGGTCAAGCCGGCTCAAAGCACTTGCAATTCGAGATCGCCGCCCGACAGACATTCAAGGCCCGATTCGGTCAGGACATAGGCCCCGCCGAGCAGGTAGCTGTGCGCGCCCTTGAGCGCGCTGGTGTGCAGGACCATCGAGCAATTGGCGGGAAAGGTCGCGCCCGAGCCGCCGGTGATGTCGAGGCCGTCTAGCCAGGTCGGCGGAAAGGCCGCCGAGACGCCGTAACCGAACCGGGCGAGGGCGGCGGCATCGAATCCCGCCGCGCCCAGGACGGCGAACGCCGCTTCCTCGGCCTTGGCGGCGCGCGCACCCACCTTCACTTCGCGGCAGCCGGCGCGCAGCGAGGCCAGCGTCACGTTGTAGGCGCGGCGTTCCTCGGCACCCGGCTCGCCCATCCAGAGCGTCTGCATCGTAACCGCGTGATAACGCCGGCGTACCCCGGCGAATTCGGTCTTGATCGGCTCGCCGGGAGCGAGCTTGCGCGCGGTCGGGGTGCGGTGGCTGCCGCGCGTGCGCGTGCCGGTCGCAAGCCAGGTCGGCATGGCGGGGTATTCGCTGCCCGAGGCGCGCAATGCGGTCTCGATTTCACCCGCAAGCTCGATCTCGGTCATGCCCGGCCGGGCGGCGCGGCGCAGGCGGGCCAGGCCCGCCTCGGCGCATTGTGCGGCCTCGCGGATATAGGCGAGTTCTTGCGCCGATTTGACGAGGCGCACCGCTTCGATGACGGCACCCGCATCGGCAAGGCGGCGCGGGGCAAGGGCTTGCGCAAGTCGCAAAGCCGCGGCGCCAGGCAACGCATAGGTGTTCCAGCCCACGCCCACGCCGCCATTCGTGCCCGCGAACTCGGCCACGGCGTCGGCGATAAGTGCGACGGGGTCGTCGCGGCCATGATGGTACACGCGCTGATCGGCGATCCAGCTGCCGTCCTCGGCGTTCTCGCGATCGACATCGCGGTACACGAAGATCGCATTGCCTTCGCGGCCGAAGATCAGGGCCTGCAGACTGAACTGGGTGTGGGCGTCGTAGCCCGCGAGGTAATAGAGATGATCGGGCGCGATCGCGACGCAGGCATCGAGCCCCGCGGCCGCGAGCGCCGCCTGGGTGCGGCGCAGCCGGCCGCGATATTCCTCGGTGCTGAAAGGACGATCGGCGGTCATGGCGTTTTAGCTCCGCGGCCAGGCGAGGGGAAAATGCGGCCCGTCGAAGGGTCGGCCGGGCTCGTGCCCGGTATGGCGCAAATCGGGATCGGTGCCGCCGAGCTTGTCGGGACAATAGACCGTGCCGTCGCCCGTATAGCGCGCGGCGAGCACGCGCAGGCGCCGGCCTTCGGTCAAATTGCCCGAGCCGCCATGCACCACCGTGCCGCTGAACACCAGACAATCGCCCGGCTCCATCTCCCAGGCCAGTAGGTCGTAGCGTTCGGGATGGGAATCGATATCGGGAATGCGGTCGAGCGCGGCCTCGTCGCGCGCGCGCGCGCCGGGAGCGCTTTCGAAGGCATGCGTGCCCGCGCCGTCGGCGAAGAAGCTCTCGCGATGGAACGTGGCGTTCCAGACCGTCGAGCCGCGCACGAATTCGAGCGCGCTTGCCCGCGGCACCGGATCGAGCGGCAGCCATAGGCTGCACACCGCTTGGCCCTCGACGCACCAATAGGGCTGATCCTGATGCCAGGGCGTGCGCGCCCGCGTGCCGGAGGTGCGATAGAACATGCTGTCGTAGAACACGCGCGCGGTGTGCGATGCCATCATGCGCGCGGCGATCCGTCCCGCGGGCGAGTGGACGAGAACGCGCTCGAATTCCGGGATGCGCTCCCAGTTCGCGACATCGTTGAAGAATACGTGGCCGACATCGTCCTTGGCGTAGGTATGGGCGTAGGGGCCGGGCTCGCGCATGTTGCGCTCGGCGCCCGCGCGCGCGAGCTCAAGCCAATCCTCGTCGAATTTGCGCCTGAGACACACGACGCCGTCACGCCGGAAGGCGTCGACATCGTCCTCGGCGATAGGGGTCAGGGGCTCTTGATTCACATGGGCTCCGCCGCGGGCGATCTGGGCCGGCTGTCAGCTTTTCGCGTTCAGGAAACGCTCGGTCGCGGCCAGCAGAACGGCGGCGCCGATCGGGATCGCGCGCTCGTCCACCGCGAATTGCGGGTGGTGAAGGGGATGAATCATGCCTGCGTCCTCGTTGCGGATGCCGAGCCGCATCATCATCCCCGGAACCTCGCGCACATAAAATGCGAAATCTTCGCTGCCCATGGACGGCCGACGCACCTCGCGCACCCGGTCGGGGCCGAGAATTTCCATGGCGGACATACGCACCAACTCGGTCATCGCGGGATCGTTGTAGAGCACGGGTTCGCCCGTGCGGGTGTCGAGCGTCGCCTCCGCGCCGTTCGCGCGCGCGACATTCTCGGCGATTTCCGCGATCAGACGCACGACTTCGCCGCGCAACGTCTCGTCGAGCACGCGCAGGGTGCCGAGGATCGTGCACTTGTCGGCGATGATATTGGATGCGGTGCCGCCCTCGATGCGACCGATCGTGACCACTACCGGCTCCAGGGGATCGGTCCGGCGACTGCGAATCTTCTGCAACTCGCCGACAATGGCGCAGGTAGCCGCTATGGCATCGATGCCGAGATGCGGGCGCGCGGCGTGACTGGCCCGGCCGCGCACCGTGATTGCGAATTCCTGCCCGCCCGCCAGCAAGGCCCCCGCGCGCACGCCGATAGACCCTACGGGTATTTCCGGATCGACATGGAGCGACAGGATACCGTCCACGCCCTTGAGGTGGCCTGCCTTGATGACCTCGGGCGCACCGACAGGTTCCTTTTCCTCGGCCGGCTGGAATATGACGCGGACCGTGCCGGGCAGTTCGGCGCGCTTGCGATGGAGTTCGAGCGCCACGCCGAGAACGATGGCCGTGTGAACGTCGTGGCCGCAGGCATGCATCACGCCTGGATTTTGCGAGGCGAAGGGCAGGTCGGGCCGGTTTTCCTGGATGGGCAGCGCATCCATGTCGCCGCGCAGAGCGAGAGTGCGCCCGGGCTTGCCGCCCCGAATTGTGGCGACGATGCCCGTGTTGAACACGGATACCAGGTCCGTAACGCCGGCGGTTCGAAGCGTCCGCGCGACCAAATCGGCGGTGTTGTGCTCATCGTGCGACAATTCGGGATTGCGATGGATTTGCCGGCGCACCTCGACCATCCGCGCGGCCAATTCGCGGCCGATATTGGCGGGCAGCGTGCCGTCGCTCATCGTGCGCGCCGCCGTCACTCGGCGGCGGCGGCGGCGCGGGCCAGGGCCGGGCGCTCGGCGACCGACCACATGACGAGGTCCGAGAGGCAGAGCGCATCGAAGACCGGCAGCCCGGTAAGCGCGCGCACGGCGTCGGATGCCGAGGGGAAGGCCGCGCATTCGAAGACCAAGGCGCGAATATCGGGGTGCTTGGCGCGCACGCGATCGACCGCGGCGATGACGTCGCGGGCCAGCATGGCCATGTCGAGCTTGGGCACGGGCGCCGCCATTTGACGCCAGGATTCCGTGCCCTGGATGCCATCGACCACGACGGGGCTATCGGCGAGCGTCCAGCCCGCGCCCTGGCACTGCTTTTCGGTCAGCCGCGTCGCGTCATAGGTCAGCACGGCCAGTTTCGTTCCCGGCGGAATGATGCGCGCGACGAAGGGCACGAAGAGCAGGCTCGAGGTCGCGACGGGCACGGGCACGGCCGTGGCGAGGCTGTGCTGGAAGATGCTGGTGAAGCCGCAGGTCGTGACGATGGCGCGGCAGCCCTGGCGCACCAGTTCCTTCGCGCAATCGATATAGGCGCCTTCGACCGAAACATCGCCGCGCGTCACATTGTCGGTCCACGCGCCCGGGACTTGCAGCCAATTGGGTGCGTAAGGATAGGACGCGGGATCGGTCACCGAGCCCGGCACGTCCACCGGGCCGTGCATGAGGCGGAGGATACCGAGCATTCCCGGATCGTCGCCGGCGCCAGCGCGCGCCTTGGACGGCGCCACGCGGCCTTGGCGGGGCAGGACGGCGCCCATGACGAGGCGCTGGAGGGTCGAAAAATCGACGACCGGCAAGCCGGTCGCGCGCCGCACGGCCGCGGCGGCAACGGGGAAGGCCGAACATTCGAGCACGATGGCGGCGATATCGGGATGCTGGGCGATCAGCTTGCGCGTGGCCGCGCCGACATCGCGTTCGAGCATGGCGACGGTGAACTTGGGGTCGGGCTTGGCCATTTCCGACCAGGATTCGCTGCCCTCGATGCCGGTCACGGCCACGGGCATATCCTTGGCCGACCAGCCGGCACCGTTGAAATGCACTTCGCCCAGCGCCGTGGCGTCATAGGTCACGAGGCCGAGTTTCTTGCCAGGCGCAAGCAGGCGCGCCATCAGCGGCACCAGCAACAGGCTCGACATGGCGACCGGCACGTTCACCGCCGCCGAAACCAGCTTTTGAAACCGTGCGGTGAAGCCGCAATTGGTCGTGAGCGCCGCCGCGCCCGCGCGCTCCATCTCG
Source organism: Rhizobium sp. Q54 (assembly GCA_945860095.1). Classification (GTDB taxonomy): domain Bacteria; phylum Pseudomonadota; class Alphaproteobacteria; order CADEGL01; family CADEGL01; genus CAMAPP01. The sequence continues at coordinate 15,896 of CAMAPP010000070.1, forward strand.
CGGGCGGTCGCGATGTAGGATTCGACGATCGACATATCCGCGCCGACCACGTTTTGCGTCCAGGCGCCGGGCACCGTCTTGTAATGCACGGGAAAAGCGAAGGTCGCCGGATCGGCGATGGCGCCCGGCAGTCGGATCGGCGTGTGTTCGAGCAGCATCATGCCCATGGACTTGCTCATCTTGCCCTCCCAGTTTCGTATGCCGTCCTGCCCGCGCGTCGAATCACACCACGATCAATTTGCGCGGCGTCTTGGTCAGAACCTCGACGCCGGTCTTGGTCACGGCCCAGGTTTCGCTGCACCCGATGGCGCCGAGGCCCGGGATGCCGATCATCGGCACGGTATGAAACGTCATGCCGGCCTTGAGCTTGCGCGGGTCGTTCGGCTTCAGGTCCATGATATGGCCCTCGCCCCAGCCGGGTGGGAAGCCCACGCCGATCGAATAGCCGGTGCGGTGTACCCAGTATTTTCCAAGGCCAGCCTTCTCGACGACGCTGCGCCCCGCGCGATCGACCTCGCCCGAGGTCACGCCCGGCCGCACCACTTCGAGCAGCGCGTTCATGGCGCCCGCGACCGCCTCGCCCGCCTTCTTGAGCTCGGCCGAGGGCTTGCCGACCGAAACCGTGCGCATGATGGCGCCGCCATAGCGGAACCAGCAGCCGCCGATCTCGAGGAACACCAGCTCGCCCTTCTTGATTTTGCCGCGTTCGAACGTCGCATGGCCGAGTGCCGCGCGCGGTCCCGCGACGACATAGGGTTGGGAGCCCATGTATTCGCTCCCGGCCGAGGCCATGGCGTTGTAAATGGCGCCGGCGACCTGGTTCTCGGTGCGGCCCGGCTTGATCGCCTTGATGCCGGCGTCGAGCCCCTTGATCGCCGTGCCCGAGGCCTTGCGGATATAGGCGATTTCCTGCGGCGATTTGACGACGCGCACCTGTTCGACCACGCCGCCCGCCGGCACGAATTTCGCGCTCTTCATCCGCGCGCGCAGCCCGTCGATAATGGCGATCGGCAGGAAGAATCCCTGGTCGTCGAAACCGATCGCGCCGCGCGCGCCGCCCAGGGCCTCGAGGCAATTGGCGGTTGCGTCGAAATAGTTCTCCGTGTCGGAAACGGCATAGCCCGTCTTGATCCAGGACAGGCCCATCACGTTCGACCATTCGAGCTTGCGCACGACGAATTGCGGATCGCCCGAGGCGGGAACGGCGAGGGCCTGATAGACGTAATATCCGGTCGTCCGGTAGCCCGAGAGATAGAAGATATTCTCGGGTCCCGTCACGAGCAGGATATCGATGCCCTTGGCCGCCATGCCCGCGCGCACGGCCTTGAGCCGCGCCTTGTATTCGGCGACCGTGAACGGATTGACGAATGTGA
>CAMAPP010000071.1 GCA_945860095.1 Rhizobium sp. Q54
CGCGCCGGCGCGCCGGCGCAGGGCGGCTTTCCGGGCGGGGCACCCCCCGTCACCGTCGCGGTGCCGCTCGCGCGCACGGTTGTCGAGTGGGACGAATTCGCCGGCCAATTCGAGGCCGTGGACTATGTCGAAGTCCGCGCGCGCGTGAACGGCTATCTGCAATCGGTCCATTTCCAAGACGGCCAGATGGTGAAGCGCGGCGAGCTTCTTTTCGTCATCGACCCCCGGCCCTACGAGGCGAGCTTGGCGACGGCCGAGGCGGCGCTTTATCAAAACCAGGCACAGCTCGAATTGGCCGCGCGCCAGGTCGAGCGCAACGAGGCCTTGCGCAAGAAGGATTTCGTGTCCGCCAGCGCCTTCGATCAGCGCGTCGAGGAAAAGAAGCGCGCCGAAGCCCTGGTCGAGGGGGCGCGGGCGCAGGTGCGCGCGGCCAAGCTCAACCTCGATTATACCCGCGTCGTGGCGCCCCTTTCCGGGCGCATCGGACGCAAGGAAATGAGCGTCGGAAACCTGATCGCGGGCGACAATGCAGGCGAAGCCTCGCTGCTCACGACCATCGTTTCGCTCGATCCGGTGCGCTTTGTCTTCGACATGAGCGAGTCCGAGTTTCTCGCCTATCAGCGCGCGGTCGCGGCGGGCAAGATGAAGTCCGCGCGCGATAACACGCTCAAGGTCGAGGCCAAGCTGCCCGATGAACAGGAATGGACGCTTCAAGGCCGCATGGATTTCATCGATAACCGCGTCGATCGCGGCACGGGCACGATTCGCGCGCGCGCGCTGTTCGCCAATCCCAAACAGCTCATCACGCCCGGTCAATTCGGCCGGCTGCGCATTCCCGGCTCCGAGCCGCACGAAGTCCTGCTGCTGCCCGATTCGGCGCTGCTCACCGATCAGTCGCGCAAGATCGTGATGACGGTCAAGGAAGACGGCACGGTGGTGCCGCAGATGGTGCGCCCGGGCCCCATGATCGACGGCTTGCGCGTCATCCGCGCAGGGATTTCCGCGACCGACCGGGTCATCATCAACGGCCTCATGCGCGCACGACCCGGCGAAAAGGTAACACCCCAGCCGGGCACGATCGAACCGCCCAAGCCGGCGGGCTGACGCCATGCGGTTGTCGCATTTTTTCATCGACCGGCCGATTTTCGCGACCGTTCTGTCGATCCTCGTTACCCTCGTCGGCGGCCTGGCCTATTTCGCGCTGCCGGTCGCGCAATATCCCGAGATCGCGCCGCCGACCGTGGTGATCAGCGCCAATTATCCCGGCGCCTCGGCCGAAACGGTGGCGAACACCGTCGCCACGCCCATCGAGCAGGAAGTGAACGGCGTCGAGGACATGATCTACATGTCCTCGCAGGCGACCGGCGACGGGCGCCTGGCGATCACGGTGACCTTCAAGCTCGGCACCAATCTCGACAAGGCGCAAGTCCAGGTGCAGAACCGCGTGGCGGTCGCCGAGCCCCGCCTGCCCGAGGACGTGCGCCGTCTGGGCGTGACGGTGCGCAAGAACTCGCCCGACATCATGATGGTCATCCATCTGTTGTCGCCCGACGAATCGCGCGACCAGCTCTACATCTCCAACTACGCCCTGTTGCAGGTGCGCGACGCGCTGGCGCGCGTCAAGGGCGTGGGCGAGGTGCGCGTGTTCGCCTCGCGCGAATTCGCCATGCGCGTCTGGCTTGACCCTGAAAAACTCGCCGCACGCGCGATCACGGCCGGCGAGGTCGTCCAAGCCTTGCGCGCACAGAACGTGCAGGTGGCCGCAGGCGCGCTCAACCGCCCGCCAAGCACCGGGCAGGGCGCGTTCCAGCTCACCATCGAAACCCAGGGCCGGCTGATCGAACCCAAGGAATTCGGCAATGTCCGGGTCAAGTCCACGCCCGACGGGCGCGTGACCCGCGTGCGCGACGTGGCGCGGGTCGAACTGGGTGCGGCGGATTACGACACCATCGGCTATCTCGACCGCACGCCGGCGGTGCCAGTTCTCATTTTCCAACTTCCCGGCGCCAACGCCCTCGACACGGCGAAGGCGGTGAAAGCCACGATGGCCGAAATGTCGAGGAACTTCCCCACCGGCCTCGCCTACGACATCGTTTACAACCCCACCGAATTCATCGCGCAATCCATCCAAGCAGTGATCGTGACGATCTTCGAGGCCGTCGCCCTCGTCGTGCTGGTCGTGATCCTGTTCCTGCAGACCTGGCGCGCCTCCATCGTGCCCATCGTGGCGATTCCGATCTCGCTTATCGGCACCTTCGGCGTGCTATCGGCGTTCGGCTATTCGCTCAACAATCTCTCGCTGTTCGGCCTGGTTCTGGCGATCGGCATCGTCGTCGACGACGCGATCGTGGTGGTCGAGAACGTCGAGCGCCGCTTGCGCGAAGGCCTTGATTCCCTGCGCGCGGCGCACGAGACCATGGACGAAGTCGGCGGCGCGCTGATCGCGATCGCGCTCGTATTGAGCGCCGTGTTCGTGCCCGCGGCCTTCGTCCCGGGCATCACGGGCCAGTTTTTCCGTCAGTTCGCCATCACCATCGCGGCGGCGACGGTGATTTCCTGTTTTGTTTCGCTGACGCTGAGCCCCGCGCTGTGCGCCCTATTGTTTCGCGGCCACGCCAAAGGCGTGCGTGCCGAAAGCGCGGCCATGGGCCCCACGCGCCGCCTCTTCGGCGCCTTCAATCCCGTGCGCCGATTCTTCGGCGCCTTCAATCGCGGCTTCGAGCGCGTCTCGGGTGGCTACGGTCTGATGACGCGGCGCCTTGCGCGCATGCTCGTCGGCGGCGGCGTGGTCTATGTCGGCCTTCTGGCCTTGACCGGATTTCAACTCGGCCGCGCGCCGACCGGATTTATTCCCGCGCAAGACCAGGGCTATCTGATCACCGTCGTGCAATTGCCCCCCGGATCGAGTCTCGCGCGCACCGATGCGGTCGTGCGCCGCGCCGCGGACATCATCCTTGGCACCGAAGGCGTCGCCCATGCCGTGCCCTTCGCCGGCTTCGACGGCGCGACATTCACCAACGCGCCCAATGGCGGCGCCGTCTTCTCGCCGCTCGCGCCCTTCGCCGAGCGTGCGGCCAAGGGCCTGAGCGCGGATCGCATCCGGGGCGAGTTGACCAAGCGCCTCGGCGCCATCCAGGACGGCTTCATCATCACCATATCGCCCCCACCCGTGCGCGGCATCGGCACCGGCGGCGGCTTCAAGATGATGGTTCAGGACCGGCAGAACCATGGCCCGGAGGCGCTCGAGGCGGTGGTGCAGGACATCGTGCAGGAGGCCAACCGGAGCGGGAAGTTCGCGGCCGTGTTCTCGTTGTTCAATACCCGCACGCCCAAGGTCATCGCCGATATCGACCGCGCGCGCGCCGAGATGCTCGGCGTGCCGGCCGAGCGCGTGTTCGAGGCGTTGGAGGTCTATGTCGGCTCGGCCTTCGTCAACGATTTCAATTTTCTCGGCCGCACCTACCGCGTGACCGCCCAGGCCGAAGCGCGCGCGAGAGAGAATTTCCGCGACATTGCGAATCTCAAGATGCGCAACGACAAGGGCGAGATGGTGCCCATCGGCGCGGTCACCACGCTGCGCGACGGCACGGGCGCGTACCGGATGCCGCGCTACAATCTTTTCCCCGCCGCCGAGGTCCAAGGCTCGGCACGACCCGGAACCTCGACCGGCGCGGCGCTGGCCGCGATGGAGGCGATCGCCGCCGAACGCCTGCCGCCAGGGTTCAGCTATGAGTGGACCGAACTCGCCTTTCAGGAAAAACTCGCCGGCGGGAACACGATCTACGTCTTCCTCGCCTCGGTCGTGTTCGTCTTCCTACTCCTCGCCGCGCAGTACGAAAGCTGGGTGCTGCCGCTTGCGGTCATCCTGATCGTGCCCATGTGCCTGCTTGCGGCCGTGACGGGGCTGCTCGCGCGCGGCATGGACGTGAACATCCTGGCCCAGGTCGGCTTCGTGGTTCTGATTGGCCTCGCGGCGAAGAACGCGATTCTGATCGTCGAGTTCGCCAAACAGGCCGAGGACGAGGGCAAGGACCCTCTCGAGGCCGCCATGCAGGCGGCGCGCACGCGCCTCAGGCCCATTCTCATGACCTCGCTCGCCTTCATCCTGGGCGTGGTGCCGCTCGCGGTCGCGACGGGGGCGGGCGCGGAGATGCGTCAGGTCCTCGGCACGGCGGTGTTTTTCGGCATGGCCGGAGTGACCGCGTTTGGCCTGATATTCACGCCCATGTTCTATATCGGCTTGCGCCGGCTGTTTCCCGCGCGACCTGCTCGTCCGGCCGAGACCAAGCCCAACCCCTCGTCACGGTGCGACGCGGCCTGAGACCGCGATCGCGGGAGCGGTGGCAAATCGGTGCATCTTCGCGTAAACCCGCCAGCGCGGACCGGCCCGGCGAGGTGCCGGATTCGGGTCCAATGGTCGGGGCGGTGATGGGATTTTTCGGCACCTATGCGCGCGTGCTCGGACTTTTGCGCACCGAGCGGACCCTGGCGGTCGCGCTGGCGTGCGCCAATCTCGCACTGGCGGGTTTGCAATTCGTCGAGCCGCTGCTGTTTGGGCGCGTGGTCGATACCCTGGCCAATGCGGCGGGCAAGCAAGCCGGCGAAGTGTGGTCGCGGAGCTTCGAGCTCCTGGTCATCTGGGGCGGGGTGGGTTTGGCCGGGATCGGCGCGAACATCCTGATTTCCCTGCACGCCGACCGCATGGCCCATCGCCAGCGCCTGGCCGCGATGGCGTCCTATTTCGAGCACGTCGTGGCCCTGCCGTTGGCCTACCACACGGGCACCCATTCCGGCCGCATCCTCAAGGTCATGTTCGAGGGCGCGGACAATCTGTTCGGCATTTGGTTGGCCTTTTTCCGCGAGCATCTTTCGACCTTCGTTATCCTGTTGGTCATGCTGCCGTTCACGCTCGCGCTCAATTGGAAACTTGGACTGTTGCTGATCGTCTTGCTGCTGGTCTTCGCCAGCCTCTCGACCCTCGTTATACAGCGCACCGAGCGCGCCCAGGCCCGCGTGCAGGACACCCATTCCGAACTCGCCGAGCGCGTGAGCGATTCGCTTGGCAATGTGAGCCTCATTCAAAGCTTCGTCCGTCTCGCGCTGGAGGCGCAGCAATTGGGCGAGCTCACCGCCAAGGTCTTGCGCGCGCAATTTCCCGTGCTCACCTGGTGGGCGGTGGTCACGGTGCTGACCCGCACCTCGTCCACCCTGACCGTGATCGCGATCTTCCTGCTCGGCACATGGCTTTATCTCCGGGGCGAGACCACGGTCGGCGAAATCGTCAGCTTCATGGGCTTCGCCACCTTGATGATCGGGCGACTGGAACAGGCGATGAGCTTCGCCGGCCGGTTGTTCTTCCAGCGCCCTTCGCTGATCGAGTTCTTCGGGGTGATGGACGCGCGCTCCTCGGTCGTCGAGAAGAACGACGCCATCGAGTTTGGCCGCGTGCGCGGCGAGGTTCGCTTCGAGGGCGTGAGCCTGTCGTATGACGGCATTCGTCCGGCGGTGCGCGATTTGAACTTCACCGCCCCCGCGGGCAGCGTGGTGGCGCTGGTCGGTCCGACGGGTGCCGGCAAAAGCACCGCCATGGCGCTGCTTCATCGCCTGTGGGACCCGCAAGCCGGACGCGTCACCATCGACGGCACCGACATCCGCGACGTGACGCTGGCCTCGCTCAGGCGGAATATCGGCGTCGTGTTCCAGGACAGCTCGATGTTTTACCGCACGATCGCGGACAATCTCTCCGTCGGGCGTCCCGATGCCACGCTCGAGGAGCTCGAGACGGCGGCGCGTCAGGCCCAAGCGCACGATTTCATCGCCGCCCAGCCGCGAGGTTACGACACGCTCGTCGGCGAACGCGGCAGGACGCTATCGGGCGGCGAGCGCCAACGCCTGGCGATCGCCCGCGCCCTCCTCAAGAACCCGCCGATTCTTATTCTCGACGAGGCGACGAGCGCGCTCGACGCCGCAACCGAGGCCAAGGTTCAGCAGGCCCTTGGCGCGCTGATGGTAGGGCGCACGACCTTCATCATCGCGCACCGTTTATCGACGATCCGCGACGCCGATCTCATCCTGGTGCTCGACGAAGGCCAAATCGTCGAGCGGGGCGCTTACGCCGAATTGCTGACGCGGAACGGAGCGTTCGCGCGCCTGGTGCAAACACAGCTCGCCCATGGCCCCGCCATGCCCTCCGGCGCCTAGCGGCGCTTGCCGCGCTTGGCGGACTTCCGCGCCGCCGTCTTCTTGGGCGCGCGCTTGGCGCCGAGCTTCGAACCCTTCGCCGTTCTCGTCTTGCGCGCGGCCTTCGCCGCTCTCGTCTTGTGCGCGGCCTTCGCCGTTCTCGTCTTGCCCGCGGCCTTCGCCGCATGGCCGCCGCCCGCGCCGATATGGCCCGATCCGACATGAGCAGTCGCCATGACGACCATGCCCACCCCGCGCACGCCGATTTCCTTGACGATGACGGTCGCGCGATTGGGATAGGGCTTGGGGAAGGCGATCGCCCATTCCTCGGTGATGGGATCGATGAAGGCGCGGTCGGTCACGTACAGCATCGCCTGCACCACATCGGCCATCGAGCCGCCCGCCGCCTTGAGCTGCTTGGCGAGATTGGAAAGCGCAAGACGCGCCTGGGTCCCGATGGCGCCCGTTTCGGGCGTGCCGTCGGCGTGCAGCGGGGCCGCGGCGGTATAACAGATGCCGTTGGCGACGATGGCCCATTCGAAGGGCCGGTTGTGGGTGGAAATTCCCGTTTGAATCGCGCGTTTCATATCGTCCGTTTCCCTCTGTTTTTGGTCTCGAATCTTGGCGTTCAGATGCCGGTGAAGCGTGGCGAGCGTTTCTCGCCGAAGGCCCTGACCCCCTCGCGGTAATCGGCGCTTTCCAGCGCCGTGCGCGTGGCCGCGGCGATCTCGCCCTGGCGCGCGTCCGCCTGGCCCTCGGCCAGCGCGTTCACGATGAGCTTCATGCCGGCGATGCTGAGCGGCGCGTTCTCGGCCATGGGCGCAAGATACGCGCGCGCGGCCCCGACCGGATCGGAAGCGACCAATTGGTCGATCAGGCCGATACGCGCGGCCTCCGCCGCGTCGATGCGCGCACCGCCGAACAGAATCCGCTTGGTCGAAGCCGCGCCCACCGCGGCGATCAGGGCCTGACATTCGAGCCGGCTATAGACGATGCCGAGGCGCGCGGCGGGCACGCCGAACTTGCCCGTGCCGTCCGAGATGCGGAAATCGCATGCCAACGCCAAGGCCACGCCGCCGCCGACGCAAAACCCCGAAATCGCCGCCACGGTCGGCTTGGACAGATGCACGATGGTCTCGGTCGCCTCGCGCACGGCCGCGTCGTAAATCGCGCCGTCCTTGGCGTCCTTGCGCACCGTCTTGAATTCGGAGATGTCGGCGCCGGCACAGAACGAATCGCCCGCCCCCGTCACCACCACGCCGCGCACCGCCTTGTCGGCGGCAAAATCGCCAAACAGCGTCGCGATCGTCCGCCACATGGACAGCGAGACGGCATTCTTGCGTTCGGGGCGATCGAGCACCACCACCGGCACCGCCGGATCGTCGCGCCGCACCAGAATATGGTCGTTGTCTCTATCGTTCTTTGCCATGGCCCTGCCCTTTTGGTTATGCCTTGCCCTCATGCGGGCTCGCCCGCGATAGTAGCCGCCCAAAGCCTGCCCCGGGGAGAGCCAAAATGGCACAAGCGCTCGACAATATCCGCATCATCGATTTCACCTCCCATCTGGCGGGCCCGTTCTGCACCATGCTGCTCGCCGATATGGGCGCCGATGTCATCAAGGTCGAGCGCCCCGGCATCGGCGACGAGTCGCGCAAGAGCGCGCCGTTCATGGGCGGGATGAGCGCATTCTTCCTTCAAGCCAATCGCAACAAGCGCAGCGTCGTTCTGGATTTGCGCACCAAGGACGGGCTCGCTTCCTGCAAGCGGCTGATCGCGAGCGCCGACGCGGTGGTCGAGAATTACAAGCCCGGCACGATGGATAGGCTCGGCCTCGGCTACAAACAGCTCGCCCCGCGCCATCCGCGCCTGGTTTACACCGCGATTTCGGGCTACGGCCAAACCGGGCCGCACCGGAAAAACGGCGGCTTCGATTTGATGGCCCAGGCCATGTCCGGTCTCATGTCGATTTGCGGCGCCGAGGACGGCGAGCCCCACCGCCTGCCCATCCCCATCTCCGATCTCGCGGGCGGTATGTACGGCGCGCTCGGCACGTTGAACGCGCTGTACGCGCGCGAACGCACCGGCAAGGGCCAGATGGTCGATGCCTCGCTGTTCGAATCCGCGCTGTCGTTCTGTCCCTACGAGGTCGCCGGCCATTTCACCACCGGCAAGCGGCCGACCCGCATCGGCCAGAAGCACCGCAACGCCGCGCCCTATCAGATATTCCCCACGGCCGAGGGTTACATCGTTCTGGGCGCCGCCACCCAGACGCTATGGGTGAAGTTCTGCGAGTCCGTGATCGCGGCGCCGGAACTGCTCGCCGATCCGCGCTTTGCATCGAATGCCAAGCGCATCGAGAACAACGACGCCCTGGCCGAAATCGTGACCGGATACATGCGCAAGCGTTCCGCCGCCCAATGGCTCGAGGCGCTCGAACGCGCGGGCATTCCCGCAGCGCCGGTGCTTCATCACGACGAGGTGCTAAAGCACCCGCACATCGTCGCCCGCGGCCTCATCGCCAACATGAACCATCCCACCGCGGGGCCGATCCGGCTGATGCACACGCCGCTCAAATTCTCGCGCACCCCCGTCTCGATTCGCCGCCCAGCGCCCATCTTGGGCGAGCACACCGCGGCCCTGTTGCGCGAAACCGCGCGGCCCGAAAAGGCGCGCGCGATCCGAAAACCCGCGAAAGGAAAAGGCGCGAGAAAGAAAGCCGCAACCAAGAAATCCACGAAAGCCAAACCCGCCAAGACCAAGCGGGCCCGGCCCCGCAAGCGCGGCTAGCGGCCCTTCCAGACGGCCTCGCGCTTTTCTACATAGGCGCGCGGCCCTTCCATGAAGTCTTCCGAGGCGCTCATGCGCTCGTAAATCGGCAGGCCGCTGCGCCCCGATTTGGTCGCGGCCATCGCCTCGTGCAGCGGCATCATCTCGATCTTGCGCATGACCGCCTTCAGGGCCTGAAGCGCCAAGGGCGCGCCCTTGCCGATTTCCTGGGCCAGCGCGCGCGCGGCCGTCATCAACTGGGCGTGGGGCACGACTTGATGCACGAGGCCCCAGTGCTTGGCCTCGGCCGCATCCATGCGGCGGCCGGTCAGCAGCATTTCCATCGCCACGTTGTACGGGATGCGGCGCGGCAGGCGCTGGACCGCGCCCGCGTCCGCCAGGAAACCGCGCTGCATTTCCGGCAGGGCGAAATAGGCGTGATCCGCCATGACGATCACATCGCACGACAGCACGATTTCGAACCCACCGCCGATGGCCGGACCGTTGACCGCCGCGATCACGGGCTTGTCGAGGTCCTTGAAATTGGTGATGCCCGCGAACCCGCCGGGCCCGCTGCCGAGCTGGGGGTCGTCCTCGAGATGGCGCTGGTAATTTCCGCTCGCGACCTCCTTCAAATCCCAGCCCGCCGAAAAGACGCGTTGGCCCGGCGCGGTAATGAGGCCGACGCGCAAGGACGGCTCATCCTGCAATTCGCGGAAGGCCTGATAGAGCGCCCGGCTCGTCGGGCGGTTGATCGCGTTGACCGGCGGGCGGTCGAGCAGAATTTCGAGCACGGAGCCCTTGCGTTCGGTGCGCACGATTTGCTGGTCTGTCATGGCTTTCTTCCTCTCGGTCGATGAACGGTACCCCGTGACGGGAAATCGATGGCAAGCGGTGCCGAACGCCAACTGGCGGCGGCGCGCTCAGGCGATGTTGGGCCCGCCGGCGCCCAATGGCGCCGACGCGCTCATCCGGTATTGCCGCCCAACCCCGATAGGCGGCGGAAGCGTTCCATGTGGTACTCGCCGTCGCCATAGGTATGGGCGATGGCCGCGAGGCGCTTGAAGTAATGGCCGATGGCGAGATCGTCGGTCATGGCGATGCCGCCGTGCAGCTGGATGCCTTCCTTGCCGACCGCCATGGCAGCGCCGGCGAGGTGCGCCTTGGCGGCCGAGACGCGGCGCGCGCGATCGGTCGGATCGGCGCTATCGAGCGCCGCGACCGCGTCCCAGGCCATGGATTGGGCGAGCTGGCACTTGATGTAAACGTCGACGATGCGGTGCTGGAGCGCCTGGAAGGACCCGAGCGTCTGGCCGAACTGGGAGCGGAGCTTCATATAGGCCAGCGTCTGATCGTGCACCGCCCACATGGCGCCCGAGGCCTCGACGCACATCGCCGCGGCCGCATGATCGAGCGCGAGCTCGATCGCGCCGAACGCCTCGCCCTCGACGCCGACGCGCGTGTCGCCGCCAAGGCGCACGCCTGCCAGCACCAAATCCGCCGCGCGCGCGCCATCGTGCGTGCGGTAGGGCTTGAGCGAAACGCCGGGAGACTTGGCCGGAACGAGGAACAGCGATATGCCCGCGGACTGGGCCTGCGCGCCGCCCGTGCGCGCGCTCACCAAAAACGCCTCGGCCTCGGACGCGAAGGGCACGAGATGTTTTGCACCGTCGAGCACATAGCCCGCGCCGTCGCGCCTTGCCGCGGTTTCGACGAAGGCCGGATCGTGGCGCGCCGGCGCCTCGCCCTCGGCGAAGGCCACGATGCGGCCCTCGGCGATCGCGGGCAACCAGCGGGATTTCTGCGCCTCGTCGCCGGCCTCGGCCAATGCCGTGCCCGACATGACCACCGAGACGAGATAGGGCGAGGTCACCAGGCGACGGCCGAATTGTTCCATGACGATGGCCATTTCGGCCGCCCCGCCGCCGAGCCCACCATGACTTTCGGGCAAGGTCGCGCCGAGCCAGCCGAGTTCCGCCATGCGCCGCCAATGCGCACGCGAGAATCCCGGTTCCACCGCGACGATCTTCTGGCGGCGCGAGAACTCGTATTCGTCGTCGACGAACCGCGCGATGCTGTCGCGCAGCAGATTCTGTTCGTCGGAGAGCTGCATGGCTAACCTCGGAGACCGAGCACGGCCTTGGCGATGATGTTGCGCTGGATTTCGTTCGAACCGGCATAGATCAAGGTCTTGCGATAGTTGAAGAAGGCCGTGCCCGCATGCCGGGCCTGGTTCGGGCCGGCGGGCACGCCCTTCGCCGCCTCGAGATCGCCGATGCGGACTTGGGCGTGCGAGCCGACCGCGTCGTAAAGCAGTTCGAGAATGCGACCCTGCACCTCGGTGCCGCGCAGCTTGAGCAAGGACGCCTCCGCGCCCGCGGGCGCGCCGCCGAACAGCAGGCGCATTTCGGTCAGCTCGACCGCGCGCAACTCGATTTCGACCTCGGCGATCTTGCGCGAAAACGCCGGATCGTCGATCAGCCTGCCGCCGCGATGGCGCGCGCCGGCGGCGAATCGCTTCAGGCGCGCGAGCATGGCGAGCGAGCGCGAAACCTCGGCCGTGCCGAAGCGTTCGATGCCGAGAAGGTATTTGACGATGTTCCAGCCCTGATTTTCGTCGCCCAGGCGATTTTCGACCGGCACACGCACATCGGTGAAAAAGGTCTGGTTCACCTCGCGCCCACCGCCGTCATAGGTCCAGATGGGCTGCATCTCGACGCCCGGCGATTTCATGTCGATGAGCAGGAAGGTGATGCCGAACTGCTTTTTGCCCGAGCCGTCGGTGCGCACGAGGCAAAAAATCCAATCGGCGACGTGCCCCTCGCTCGTCCACATCTTCGAGCCGTTGACGACGTAGTGCTCGCCCTCGCGCACCGCCTTGCATTGCAACGAGGCGAGGTCCGAACCGGCATTGGGCTCGGAGAAGCCCTGGCACCAGAAATCGTCGCCGTTGCGAATGCGCGTGAGGAATCGCGTCTTCTGCGCCTCGGTGCCGAATTTCATCATCGACTTGCCGAGCAGATTGATGCCGTAGCTCATGTGGCGCGGCGCATCGGCCAGCGCGTACTCGCGCTCGTAGATGTATTGGCGCGCGTCGTCCCATCCCGGGCCGCCCCACTCGACGGGCCAGCTCGGCACCGCCCAGTTCTTCTTCACCAGGATATCGTGCCAGCGGCGCTGGTCTTCCTTGGGAAGATCCATGCGGTCCTCGGCGACCTTGCCCCGGATGTCCTCGGGCAGCTCGCGGGCGAAGAAATCGCGCACCTCCTGCCGGAACGCCCGCAATTCGGGTGTATCGAGATTCATCGCCATCCTCCCCGTTCGCGTCGCGAAACCGGCCGCCCCGCCGGCCGCCCCCGTGGAATAAGCCTAGCCGAGCCCTGCCCCCAAGGTCGATTCGAGAGTTGGCCGATATGGGGGCCGATCGATTTGGTGGATTCGGGGTTTGTCGATTGGGGGGGGCGGGATTTATCGATTTGGGGGGCCCATGCGCCGGATGGGGCGCGATGCTTGCTGCGCGGGAATTTGCTAATATGTCCGGATGGACCTTGCGGCCTTCAAAGCCACGCTCGCGAACGACGCCCCGCCAAAAGGGCTCGGCCGGCCCCTGCTTGCGCTGTGGCACGCCGCCAAGGGGGATTGGGACAAGGCCCACACGCTCGCGCAAGACGAAGACAACGAAACCGGCGCCTGGGTTCACGCCCATCTGCATCGCATCGAGGGCGACGAGAAAAACGCCGGCCATTGGTACGGCCGGGCGCGCAGGCCCCATTCCACGGCGGCCCTGCCCCAGGAATGGGACGAGATCGCGGCCGCGCTGCTCTAGCGCCTCAGACGATTTGGTTGCGCAACCCCGCCTCGCCGCGCCAGAGGCGGCCGAGATTGTCCTGCAATAGATCGATCACGTTGACCTCGTAACGCCGCGTCTCGCCCGCGGTGTGGGGCGTGATCAGCACATTGGCGAACGACCATAGTTTCGAATCGGCCGGCAGGGGCTCGATGCGCGTGCAATCGAGCGCGGCGCCCGCGAGCGCGCCGCTCTCCAGCGCGGCGACGAGCGCGTCCTCGTCCACGCAGCGCCCGCGCGCGACATTGACGAGTACGGCGCCCTTCTTCATCAGCGCGAGCGAGCGCGCGTTCACGATGTTTTCGGTCTCGGTCGTCAGCGGACAGGTGAGCGCGACGATGTCCGCCTCGGGCAGCAATTGCGGCAAATCGGCGGTCGCATGCACGGCGTCGGCCGCTCCGGCGCCCGCCGAGGGATCGCGGCGCGTGCCGATGACGCGCATGTCGAAGGCCTTGGCGAGGTGCGCGAGGCGCTGGCCGATGCGTCCCAGGCCGACGATCAGCAGGGTTTTTCCGCCCATCTCGTCCTCGCGCACGGCGGGATCGGAAATCATCGGCCGCCAAAGCCTGCGCGCCTGGTTGTCGCGCGCGCCCGGTATCATGCGCGCCATCGCCAGGATGAGCGCGATCGCGTGCTCGGACACCGCACGCTCGTTGGCACCCTGCGCGCTGGCCAGGCGCATACCGTGCGCGCCGAAGGCGGCCTTGTCGTACTGATCGACGCCGGCGCTCACCGATTGAACAAAACGCAGGCGCCCCGCGAGCGCGATGAGCTCGTTGCGCCACAGGCCCGAAAGCACGAGCACGTCGGCCTCGCCCGCCCGCGCCTTGAGATCGTCGAACGTGCGCACTTCGAAAAACCGAATCCCGGTCTTGCGCGCGGCGAAGCAATCGCCCAGGCGGTACGCGGCATGGGCAAAGCCGATGGTGAGCCGTTCGGCGCCGGGGAAATCGGATGGCATGGCAAACCTCGTGCAAGCGGATGGAGGTGAAAGGTGTAGCGGGGCTTAAGAAGGCCGAGCCGAACGCGCTCGCGTCAAGGGTGCGTTGGGAACCGAGGGAAACCCTGGGCGCAGGCTCACGGGGCCTAGCGCCGCGGCGTCGGCCGCGTCCACGCGCCCGCGTCGAGCGTGCGCGGCAGTTGCGATTTGGCGATCTTCTCGGTCGCCGTCATGGGAAACGCCTCCACGATCGTTATGTGGTCAGGCACCATGAACGGCGCGCAGCGCTCGGCCAAGAACGCGCAAAGCTCGGCCGGGTCGACGATCGCGCCGGGGCGCGCCTGCACGTACAGCAGCACGTTTTCGTCGTCGAGATCGGCGGGCACGCCCACCGCCGCCGACATGAGAACGCCGCGATGGCTGTCGGCGATCGCCTCCAATTCCTCGGCCGAGATGTTCTCGTCGCGGTGGCGGATGACGTCCTTCATCCGGCCGTGGAAATACAGATAGCCGTCCGTGTCGTATGAACCCAAATCCCCGGTGTGAAACCAAAGATTGGCGAAGGCCTTGAGCGTGCTTTCGGGATTGCCGCGATAGCCCGAGAACAAGGCGAAAGGCTCGCGCGGGCGAATCGCGATCTGGCCGCGCTTGCCTGCTGGCAAGGCGCGGCCTTCCGTGTCGAGCACCGCGACCTCGTAGCCCTCGAGCGGCTTGCCGCACGATCCCGCGCGCCGCGCGCGGCTGTCGTCGATCGAGGCGGCGGCGCATTCGCTCAAGCCGTAAATCTCGAGCATGGGAATATTGTGGCGGTCCTCGAAAAATTCGCGCAGCGCCGGCGTGCCGCCGACCCCTGTCGCCACGCGCACGCCATGTCCGGGCGGCGGATCGCCCTGTTTCTTCAGGATGGATAGAATCGTGCCGACATAGACGATCACGGTTGCCCCGCACCGCACCGCGTCCGCCCAATAGCGCGAGGCCGAGAAGCGCGGCGCGAGCACGAAGCCCCCGCCGCCATGAAGGGTCGCGGCCAGGCTAAGCACGCTGTCGATGTGGAAGAACGGCGTGACGTAGTACCACCGGTCATCGGGTCTCAGTCCCACGCGCGTCGCATAGGCAAAGCCGGTGTAGACCTCGTAGCCGTGCGACAGCTCAGCCCCCTTCGAAACGCCCGAGCTGCCCGAGGTATAGACGATCCGGCACGCGTCGGCCGGCTTTACCGCGCGCGCGGGCCGCTCGGCCCAGGGCCGACGCAGCGCGCACAGGCGCGCGAGTTCCCCCTCGTCGATCCACGCGATGTCGTCGAAGGACAGCAAGCAGGATTGCGCGCCGGCGCGAAAGCCGCTTTCGCACACGATGGCGACGGGGCCGGCCGCACGCAGCATTTCCTTGAGCACGGCGCCCTTATGCTGGCCGTTGATCGCCGCCTCGCAGAGCCCGGCGCAGGAAAGAGCAAAGCGCAGGATCACGCATTCGGCGCGATTGGACAGCAAGGTTGCAATGGTGGCGCCCGCGGGAAAGCGCTCGGCCAGCGCGTGCGCGGCGCCCGAGACATGTTCGAGAAACGTGCCGTAGCTCAGGCGGACATCGCTGCCGAGATCGTGGAAGAACGGCCGGTCGAGGCCAAAGACGCACGCCCGGTCCAGAAGCTCGGGCACCGTGCGTGCCGCGAGCGGCGCCAGGGGCAGCACGGACTTCATGGGCGCAGCCGTCATGGGCGCGGCCGCGCCCAAACCGACAGCGCATCACCCGCATCGACCTCGCGTAGAGGCGTGCGGGCAGGCGGGGCTCTCCCGTCGATCCAGGCGGGAAACAGAACCTCGACGATCGGATCGGGGCCGTCCTGGCGCGCGATCATGCCGCGCGCGCGGATCTGCGGGTGATCGGGCAGTTCGTCGTGATCGAGCACCGCGTGATAGCACGTCTCAATGGACGCGAGCGCCTCTTCCCACTGCGCCAGGGTCTTGGTCGCCATGAGGGCGGCCAGCTCGGCCGTGAGGCCGTGCTGGGGGACTTGTTCCCATTGGCGGGGAAGCCAATCCATGCGATTCACGGCGTCACAGAAATTGCGCCAGAATTTTTCCTCGACGATGCCGAGAGTGAGAAAACGTCCGTCGGCGGTGCGGTAAATCTGATAGCACGCAAGCCCGCCATTGTAGTGATTGGCCGCGCGCTTGGGCGCGTATCCCGGCCGCACCATCCCGGTCAGATCCCAGCTCAGCCAGGACAGCGTGGTTTCGGCGAGGCTGGCATCGATAGCGGCACCGGTGCCGCGTGCGCCCCGGCCGTGAAGCCCGGCAAGGCACATGGCGAAGGCGAACAGTCCGCCCGCGTAATCGGCGACCGAGGGATTGGTCATGACCGGAGTTTCGGCGGTGCCGGAAACCGCAAGGCCGCCGCCGAACGCCATATAGTTGAGATCGTGCCCGGCGCGAAGGCGATAGGGTCCGGTCTGACCCCAACCCGATAGCGCGCAATGCACGAGGGCCCGGTTGAGCGCGGCCAGGCGTTCGCGCCCGAAGCCGAGCCGGTCCATGACGCCCGGGCGGTAGGATTCGAGCAGGACATCGGCGCGCGCGACCAGGGCCGCGAACGCCTCGCGGCCCTCGGGGGATTTCAAGTCGAGACGCAAAACCCGCTTGTTGCGGTTGAGCAATTTGTACCAAGCGGAAATGCCGTCGCGGTCCAGCGGGCCGTCGATGCGCTGGGGATCGCCCGCGGGCGGCTCGATCTTGAGCACGTCCGCGCCGAGATCGGACATCAGCAGCGAGGCATAGGGCCCGGGCGAGAACTGCGAGAGATCGAGCACGCGCACGCCCTCGAGCAATCGTCCGGTCATGGCGCGGTTCCCCGCGCCGGGCGCGGCCTCGCCGGCCTCATTTCCTATCGTCCTTGGTCGTTTCGTCCTTGGCGCCTCGATTGGCAAATCCGCCCACGCCCGCCTTGAACGAAGCCGATTGCACAAGCGCGTAATCGGCAAGATAGGCAAGAGTTTGGCCGGTGCGCGTCGAGGCGCCGTAGCCCGACATGATGACGTGCTTGAGCAGCGCGACCGAGGCCGGATCGACCTTGGCGGCGTAATCCGTCGCGATCACCTTGGCCGCGGAAAGGGCGGCCCCGGGCTCGACCAGTTCGCTGACGAGGCCGAAATCGACCGCCCGCCGGGCGTCGATGGGTCGGCCGAACAGCAACATCTCTCGCGCGCGCGACAAACCGATGGCGCGCGGTGCGCGCACCGTGCCCCCACCCGAGGGCAAGGCGCCGACGGTGATCTCGGGAAAGCCGAAGGTCGATTCGCGGCTGGCGAGCCGCATATCGCACGCCAGCGCCAGTTCGAGCCCGCCGCCGAGGCAGAAGCCCTCGATGGCGGCGATGGTCGCGACCGAGGCCTCGTCGATGGCCTCGGCGCATTTCAAGAACAGATGGGTGTGATGGCGCGCCTCGCGTTCGGAATAGGCGGCGAGCGCCTTCAGGTCGGAACCCGCACAG
>CAMAPP010000072.1 GCA_945860095.1 Rhizobium sp. Q54
CGTAAATCGGGCCATCTGGCCGAAACCGGCGCGGCAGTCGTGGCGACGGGCAATATCGGGTGCATGGTGCAATTGCGCCAATCCGGGTCTCTGCCCGTTGTGCATACCGTCGAACTTCTCGACTGGGCGACGGGCGGGCCGCGGCCCGAGGCCCTGGAGTCGCTCACGCAGGTGTGATTTGCCTCGCGCGGTGCGAGCGCCAACATTAGGGGCTGCGGGCGGAACACGATACGCAAGGCCCGATACGGGAGGAATACAGGCCATGTTGGTCAAATCGAAGCGCGGATGGGAATTGTCGGATCGGGACGCGACGCCGGAAGGGCTTTATCTCACGCGGCGGCGCTTCGTGACGGCGCTGGCGGCGGGCCCGATTCTCGCAGGTACTCTGCTCGGAGGCTGCGACGACACCGGGGCGGATGCAGGCAAGAAGGCCGCCGCCGCAGCGACCGATGATCCTTCGGCGAAGCTTTATCCGGTCGCGCGCAATACGCGCTATGGGGTGGATCGCGCGCTGACGGAGGAGAAATTCGCGACCAGTTACAACAATTTCTACGAATTCGGCTCGCACAAGGAGATCGCGAAAGCGGCGCAAGCGCTCGCGATCCGGCCGTGGACAGTCAAGATCGACGGCATGGTCGAGAAGGAGCGCACGATCGCCATCGACGATCTGTTGCGCCAAATGCCGCTCGAGGAGCGCGTTTACCGCTTCCGTTGCGTCGAGGCCTGGGCGATGACCGTTCCGTGGAGCGGTTTTCCGTTGAAGGCGCTCGTTGATTTCGCGCGCCCGCTAAGCTCGGCCAAGTACCTGCGCATGGAAACATTTCTCGATGCGGCCGTGGCGCCGGGCCAGAAGGCAAGCTGGTATCCGTGGCCCTATGTCGAGGGACTGACGGTCGCGGAGGCGACAAACGAACTCGCTTTCATCGCAACCGGACTGTACGGCAAGCCGATCGCGCGCCAGAACGGCGCGCCGCTGCGTCTCGTCGTGCCTTGGAAATACGGCTTCAAGAACGTGAAATCCCTGGTGCGCCTGAGCTTCACCGCCGAGCGGCCGCGCACGTTCTGGGAAGCCATCGAAGCGCGCGAGTACGGCTTCTGGGCGAACGTCAATCCCCAGGTGCCGCATCCTCGCTGGAGCCAGGCCACGGAAAAATTGCTGGGCGAGGGCTCGTCGTTCGAGCCGAAGAAAGTGCCGACGCAGCTTTATAACGGCTACGGCGAATACGTGGCGCCGCTGTACGCGGAGCTTAAGGGCGAACGCCTGTTCATGTAGGCGCGTGGCGTCCCGCACGAAAAAATGGCCGGATCCCGAGGGATCCGGCCAAGCTCAACAGGGAGGCTTTACGTCTGGGAGACGCAGGGCCCGAAGACCCTTTTCCGGGGCACTGCACCCCGGAATCCACGATTGCGACAGACGCCGCATCCGTTCCGTGTGTGCTGCAACGCAGCATCAACGAATCATGTTTAGGCCCTGTCGGCGTCTGCGGCCAGATTGTTCTCGGAAATGGAGCCATGCGTTGAACGCATGGCTTACTGCGGCTCAGTAAACGCCAGCTAAACTATTATTTTAGAAGTGAGACTTGGCGATTTCGTGGATCAAGAAATCGCGGAGGACGGCGATGCGCTTGGAATTGCGCAACTCCTCCGGATAGACGAAATAGGCTTCCACGCCCGGTCCTTCCATCGACGGGATGACGCGGACCAAATCGCCATCGCCTTGGGTCATGTAGCCGGGAAGGGCTGCGATGCCGAGCCCGCTGCGCACCGCCAGCATCAAGCCATAGACATTGTTCACGCGCAGCACGGGTTTGCGTTCCTGACCCGGGCGCAATCCGGCGGTCAGCAGCCAATTGACGTCGGGGAAGGGCGGGCGGGCATCCTGGCCGTAAATGATCAGCCGATGCTTGTCCAAATCCTCGGGCGTTTCAGGCTTGCCATGCGTCTTGACGTATTCGGGCGTCGCATAGACGTGCGAGCGGAACGTGAACAAGTGGCGCTGCACCAGATCGGGTTGGCGCGGCGGGCGCATGCGGATCGCGACATCCGCCTCGCGCATGGTGAGATCGAGTTCTTCGTCGTTGACGATGATCGTCACCATGATGTCGGGATAGAGTTCGATGAACTGCTTCATGCGCGGCGCGAGCCACACCGAGCCGAACCCGACCGTGGTGGTGATCCGCAGCGGACCCTTGGGCCGATCCTTGGCCTCGCTGATCTGCGCCTGGGCCATGGCGAGCTTGGCGAAGACGTCGCGCACGGTCTTGTAAAGCAACTCTCCCTGCTCGGTCAGGATGAGGCCGCGCGCGTGGCGATTGAATAGCGTCGCGCCGATGGTTTCCTCGAGGCCGCTGATTTGCCGGCTAACGGCCGATTGCGACAGATTCAGCAATTCGCCCGCATGGGTGAAGCTTCCGGCCTCGGCGACCGCGTGGAAGACGCGCAGCTTGTCCCAATCGATTTGCGGCCCGCCGGCGCCGCGCGCCTCGCGCCAGGCCGAGGGCTGGCTTGAGCCATGGGCCGAACGATCGTGGGCCGAACGATCATGGGCCGGGCGGTCATTGGGCGGCAATCGCGGCCTCGCTTTCGTGTTCGGCGATAAAGCGTTCGGCTTCGAGCGCGCTCATGCACCCGAGACCCGCAGCCGTCACGGCTTGCCGGAAAATCTTGTCCTTCACGTCGCCCGCCGCATATACCCCCGGCACATTGGTGCGCGTGCTGTCGGGTGCCGTGACCAGATAGCCTTCCGCGTCCATCGCCAGCTTGCCGCGGAAAAGCTCGGTTGCCGGTACGTGGCCGATCGCGATGAACACGCCCTCGGCGGCGATATCGCGCCGTTCTCCCGTCTTCACGTTGCGCAGGCGCAGGCCCGCGACGGCGGTTTGTGGCGCGTCCCCCAGAACCTCGTCCACCGTGCTGTCCCAAGCCATTTCGATCTTCGGGTGCTTGATCATCCGGTCCTGAAGGACTTTTTCCGCGCGTAAAAAATCGCGCCTGTGAACGACCGTGACCTTGCTCGCGATATTGGCGAGATACAGCGCCTCCGTCACCGCGGTATTGCCGCCGCCGACGACCGCGACGGCCTTGTTGCGGAAGAAAAATCCGTCGCAGGTCGCGCAGGCCGACACGCCCGCGCCGCGAAAGCGCGTTTCGCTCTCGATCCCCAGCCATTTTGCACGCGCCCCGGTCGCCACAATGACCGTGTCGGCGATGTACCCGTCGCCCGAATCGCCGCGCGCGACGAAGGGCCGGCGCGTCAAGTCCACGTCCACGATCAAATCCGAGACGATCTTCGTGCCGACATTCTTGGCTTGGCGCTGCATCTGTTCCATGAGCCAGGGGCCCTCGATCGCCTTTTCGAAGCCCGGATAGTTTTCGACGTCGGTGGTGATTCTGAGCTGCCCGCCCGGCTCCATTCCGGTCACCAGCAAGGGCGACAGATTGGCGCGCGCCGCGTAGATGGCGGCCGTGTACCCGGCCGGGCCCGAGCCGATGATGAGAACCTTGGTACGGTGGGTTTCGGCCATGGCGGGAGCTCAATCTCGGTGGTTGTGAGCCCAAGATGGTAAGCCTTGGGCCAAGCAAGGCAAGCGTGCCGGCGCCGGGTCGGTGAAAATCTCCCGTTTGGACCCGGGGGGCGAACTAGAATCCAAACATGTGGTCCAGGCTGAACGCGCCCTTGGTGCCGGTCAGGCCGTGATAGCCGAACAGCCGGCAGGTCGCGTCGCGGACGATGACATAGGGCTTGTCGCCCGCTTCCTTGCGCTCAGGGGCGCTGAACGCCTCCGAATAACGCCAAAGGCGCGAGCCGCCGCAGGCAATCGCAAGCTTGTGGCTGGCGACTTCCGTTCCGTCGGCCCGGCAGAGACCGAGCGTCGTCGTCGAGCGCCCGTGCCAGGGGGTTGAGGCGGGATAGATGAGATGGCAAAGGGTATCGAGCGGCGGCGGGCCAAGGCGCAGGAACAGGCGCGTGCTGAGTCCGGGCGCGGGGCCGGCATAGGATTGGGGCTCGTTCTTGAATGTGAGAACCGTATTGAAGATGTGCGCACCGAAGCTGGTTTCGGCGACATGGCCGCTGGCGCGGTCCTCGTAGCGCACGAGCGCATGGAGCCAGCCATCCGCCGCGCCGCCTTGGGCGAAGTCGTAGCACAGCTCGATATGGCCGTAGCCCCCGTGCCCGTTCGCCATTTCGTCGATCTCGACCGCGGTTTCGTGGTCGCGCGGCAAAAGTCCGAGGCGCCGGCGGCCAAGCTCGCGCCCTTCGGGATCGTAAAGCGCGACCGACACGGGCAGATGATGCTGGGCCGTGCTCATCGGCGTCGGAAGGGCGATGGTCGAGAAACGCTCGATCGGCAGGACGGCGACGGGCAGGACATAGCCCTTGCCGAGAAGATTGCCGAGTTCGGCGATTTGCGGATCGATCTTGAGATCGGTGCGCTCCACATTGGGGTGCGCGATGCGCCGCCGCCCGTCCGCGCGGTGGATTTCGTAACGCGGACGCACGAAATGCCGCCCGGCTTGAATTTCGATCTGTTGCGGCCAACGCAGCTTCGGCAGCAGCGTGGCGACATCCAGGGCGTGGGTCGCGAAGGGCGCGATTTCGCGGTCGAGCCAGGCGATCCGATCCGAACCCATCGCGTTGATGCCGATTCCGCGCGCGGGAATGGCGCAGGGATGGCTGTTTTGAACCCATAACACGACACGCTCGTCGTCGCGCGGCGCGGGCAGGCCGGCGTACAAATCGGCCGGCCAAGCATTCGCGTCGTGCGTGCACGACAGATCCTCGGCCGCGTCGCCATAGGTGTCGAGCGCGTACTTGACCACGTCGTGCCCCGCCGCGCCGACGGCATGAATGAAGAGCTGGCCCGCGAATTCCCCCAAGCCGAAGCGCGCGCGCACTTCGCGGCTATCGATGGAAATGGACGAAATGCCCCCGGCCAGATTTTCGCGCCACTCGGCGAGCGTGCGCCCCGCGCCGTCGAACAGCGTCAGCCACAAGGTCACCTTTCGCGAGCCGTAGCCGCTCCAATAGTTCGCCGAGACGATGCGCGTGTGCTGGCCGCCGGCGTCGCGAAAGAACGCGAAATTGGTCGCGAAATTGAGCGAATCGAGATAGCGCCCGCGAACGGTCACGGCGTCCTCGGGCAGGCGCATGTCGTCGAGCGAAGCGGCGCCCATGCCGGAAGGCATGAGATGCCCGATATGGGCGA
The DNA here is from genome assembly GCA_945860095.1 of Rhizobium sp. Q54. GTDB lineage: Bacteria > Pseudomonadota > Alphaproteobacteria > CADEGL01 > CADEGL01 > CAMAPP01. Next base: position 5,208 of record CAMAPP010000072.1, read on the forward strand.
GCGTGCGTTCGGCATCGAAGCCCACGACGAACGCCGTGCGTGCGCCCGAGCCCGCCAAATCCGTGATCGGTTGTGCCGCATGGCCGAGCAGTGAAACACCGACGTGCCGTACGTCCTGCACGAACACGCCCGCGATCTTGACGCCGTCGAGGGGCTGCAATGCCGCGAAGGACTCCGCGAAACCGAGGGGATCATAGATCGCAACCGGACCTTCGGATAAAAGGCGCGCGCGCAGGGCGCGCGCCTTGTCTTGCACGCCGGGATGGCCGACCGCCTTGAAGAACGAATCGCCGCCGCGCTGATTGCTGAAGGTCTCGATGCGAAGCGCCATGACGCCCTTTCAGTTGAAGGGGTTGATCGCCTTGAGCCACGCCGAAAGCCGGTGGCGGCCGAGTTCCCGACGCACCACGCTCGAATTCGTGACCCAATTCAATTGCACCGAGCGGCGCTCGCCCACGAAGCTCTTATGGCCGTGGAACGAGCGATCCGAACGCTTAAAAGCCAATAACGTGCCGTCTTGTGGCGGCACCTCGGCGACATAGTCCTCGAGATCGTTCGCGCCGCGCAGCATGCGCAGCCGTCCGTCGGGGCTTTGCCATTTTCCGTTCAAGTAGATGAGCGCGGTGACAATCTTCGTCGTGCTGTCGGTATGGATGGCGCCATCCTCGGCGCGGCAGCGCCCGCGCACGGTCACCATGGTCGGGCGATTCGCCAAATCGATGCCGAACTTGCGCTCGATTGCGTCACGCATTTCCGGCCCCTGCAACTCGTCCATCAGGCGTTGGAAATTGGCGCCATAGCGAAGTATCGAGGCGGGAAAACTGCCCGGCCCGGGGACGGCGGGAAAATCCGCGTGAAGCGCCGCCAAGGCAGCATCTTTCACGAATCCCGGCACGATCACGAACTCGAATGGATCGGTCGAGAGCGTCGCGTGGTTCAGGCGGGCGAGATCGATGGCAAACATCGGTGGAGCAAAAAGCCTTAGAAATTCAAAGATCTAGAGCCGATAGTGCGGCCACACTAGCACCCTTGGGACTCGCTGGCCAGATTTGCCCGCCCTTGATCGAGCAGCGCTCGGACGGCGTTGGCGACGCGCGCGGTATCGTCGGGTGGAACATAGTTCCAGCGTTCCAATCGCCCCTCGAACGGCCGGGTCATGCCGGCCGCGCGGAACGAAGCATGGAAGCGGCGGAACCGATCGCCCCCGCCTTCGAGTGCCGCGATAAAGACGGGTTTCCCGGTCGCGCACGCCTCCGATGTCATTGAAACAGAATCCTCCGTCACCACGATGGCGTCCGCGAGCGCGAGGTAGCCGAAATAGGGATTGCGGCCGCCTCCGTCCCAAATGCGCGCGGGCAGTCCGTCGAGGCAAGCCTTAAGCAGCGCGGTATTGGCCTCACTGGTTCGTCGCGAAGCCGTGATGGCAAGGCCCGCGCCATGCATTCGGCACAGCGACGCAAGGTTTGCGCCAAGCTTGCGGCTACTCGCTTCGGTCATCCGGTAGCGCCGATTGGACCCGCCGATCAGAACCGCGACGAGCGGCCGGGGTAAATCGGCGACCGCGGATGCGAATTCACGCGCGGCCTCCTCGAGTTTTTCCTTGGTCACGCGATGCAAGGCGCCTTGCGTCGCGATCACGTTCGGACCCGAAACATCGTCGTGCGCGGGTGCGGCGACCAAATCGAACGGGCCTGGGTCGATCAGCGGATCCTGGACGTGCACCGCGCGGGCTCTTAAGTCGCTCGCGCGCTTGATCGCCAAAGCGAAGCCGACGACCCTTCGCCCGCAACTGATGACGAGATCGGGCCAGGGCGGAGAAAGCGTGTCGCAGCCCGCGCGCAAGGCGCCGAGCGGCGGCAAGGCCCAATTGGCCGGAATGAGATTCCAGGGCGCGCGCGGCTCCACGCGTTTGTGTGCGATATCGCCGCCCACGGCCTCGGCCAGACCCATTGCCTGGCTTACGAAACCCGCGTGACCGGAGGTCAAAACCCATATTCGCGGCCGTCGAACGGCCGAACTCATCGCACGGCCCGCCGTTTGACGCGCATGATCTTCCCGATGCGCGTGAGCCTTCCGATGCCCATGGCCGGACCGGCGCACCTGCCGGGTGCGCGGCATGGCGCGAAGCGGCCGCGCGGTCGCACTATTTGTATTCGACCTTGAGGAGTTCGTAGGATTTCACGCCGCCCGGCGCCGACACTTCGAGCAGCGCACCGACGCTCTTGCCGATCAGCGCGCGCCCCAGCGGCGCGATTACCGACAGCAGGCCCTGTTTGATGTTCGCCTCGTCGGCGCCCACCAACTGGTAGGTGATCTTCGAATTGGCATCCACGTCCTTGAGATGGACGGTCGCGCCGAATTTCACGTCGTTCCCCGATAGCTTGCTTACGTCGATGATCTGGGCGGTCCGGGTTTTGGTCTCGAGTTCGCTGATGCGTCCCTCGATCAAGCCCTGCTCGTGGCGGGCCGCGTCGTACTCGGCGTTTTCCGACAGATCGCCATGCGCGCGCGCTTCCTCAAGCGCGCGCATCACGCGCGGGCGCTCGGTTGTCTTGAGGCGCTTCAACTCGTCCTGCAGCCGGGCAAAACCTCCGGCCGTCATCGGTATGCGTTCCATTGGACTGGCCCCAAGACGTTGCAAACAATCGGCCCGTTCCGCCACCCTTGGCGAACCAAGGGTTTAGATGGCAGGTCGGGTTCGATTCAAAACGTAGCCTTAAAATAGGATTGCAAAGGGGCGACATCAAGTTTTCCGGCGCGAAGCGCGGCGATGGCTTGGACCGTGGCGGCCGCGCCCGCCACGGTGGTCGAATAGGGAATGGCCGCGAAAAGCGCGGTATGGCGCAGACCATAGCTGTCGGCAATGGCCCGTGCGCCCTCGGTCGTGTTGAAAATGAGCTGAACCCGGCCGCTTTTCATGGCGTCGACGATGTGCGGCCGCCCTTCGAGGACTTTGTTCACGATTTCGACGTCCAGCCCGGCTTTCCGCAGGTGTTCCGCCGTGCCGCGCGTGGCGATGATCTTGAAACCCATTTTCGCGAGCTTGCGCGCGACATCGAGAATACCGGCCTTGTCGCGGTCGCGCACGGAAATGAATACGCTACCTTCCACCGGCAAGACTTGACCCGCGCCGATCTGCGCCTTGGCATAGGCGCGCCCGAAATCGGTGTCGATGCCCATGACCTCGCCGGTCGATTTCATTTCGGGGCCCAGAAGGACGTCAACGCCCGGAAAGCGTGCAAACGGGAAGACGGCTTCCTTGACCGCCACGTGAGGGCGCACGACCTCGACGGTCAGGCGTTGGTCCTTAAGCTTCTCGCCCGCCATGATTCGTGCCGCGAGCTTGGCAATCGCCAGGCCGCTGGCCTTGGCGACGAAGGGCACGGTGCGGCTTGCGCGCGGATTGACCTCGAGGACGAACACTTCGCCGTCCTTGATCGCAAACTGGGTGTTCATCAGGCCGACCACGCCGAGCGCCTTGGCAAGCAACGCGGTCTGCCGGCCGATTTCCGCCACGATCTCCCGGGGCAGGGAGTAGGGCGGCAGCGAACAGGCCGAATCGCCCGAGTGGATGCCCGCCTCCTCGATATGCTCCATGATGCCGGCGACGTGCACATCCTCGCCGTCGCACAGTGCGTCGACATCGACCTCGATCGCGTCCTGCAAATAGGAATCGATCAGCACCGGATTGTCGCCCGACACGCGCACGGCCTCGCGGATATAGCGATGCAGCGCGGTCCGTTCGTGGACGATTTCCATCGCCCGGCCGCCGAGCACGTAGGACGGCCGGATGACCACCGGATAGCCGAGGCGCTGCACCACGGCCTCGGCCTCATCGAGGCTCGTGGCCATGCCGCCCGCGGGCTGTTTCAATCCCAATTCGACCATGAGTTTTTGGAATCGGGAGCGATCCTCCGCCAAGTCGATGGCATCGGGCGAGGTGCCGAGAATGGGAATCTGGGCACGCTCCAAGGCGGCGGCGAGCTTGAGCGGGGTTTGCCCGCCGAATTGCACGATGACGCCGACGACCGTGCCGCGACTCTGCTCGACGCGCACGAGCTCGATCACGTCTTCGGGCGTCAGCGGTTCGAAATACAGCCTGTCCGCCGTGTCGTAATCGGTCGATACCGTCTCGGGATTGCAATTGACCATGATGGTCTCGAAGCCCGCTTCGCGCAGCGCGTAAACCGCGTGCACGCAGCAATAATCGAATTCGATGCCCTGGCCGATGCGATTGGGGCCACCGCCGAGGATGATGATCTTCTTCTTGTCGGTCGGATCGGCTTCGCACTCCGCCTCGCCGAGGCCGTCGCCCTCATAGGCGGAATACATGTACGGCGTGCGCGAGGGAAACTCGGCCGCGCACGTGTCGATACGCTTGAACACCGGCCGCACGCCGGCCGCCCAGCGCGCCTGCGCGACCGCCTCGGCGCTCCTTCCGCATAACTCACCCAGGCGCGCATCGGAAAAGCCCATCTTTTTCAGCGCGAGCAAGCCCGCGCGCGCCTTCGGCAGGCCCGCCGCGCGCACGCCCGCCTCGGCGCGGACGATCCCCGCTATTTGCTCGACGAACCACGGATCGTATTTGCAGATCGCGCAGATCTCGGCGGTCGCAAAGCCCTCGCGCAGGGCTTGGGCTATGACCAGGATGCGGTCGGGCGTGGGGCGCGCCAGTGCCGCGCGGACGCCGTCGCGCCGATCGGCCGCGTCCGCGCCCTCGATTTCCACCTCGTTCAAGCCCGTAAGCCCGGTCTCCATCGAGCGCAGGGCCTTTTGCAGCGATTCGGCGAAATTGCGCCCGATGGCCATGGCCTCGCCGACCGATTTCATCGACGTCGTCAGCAAGGGATCGGTGCCGGGAAATTTCTCGAAGGTAAAGCGCGGAATCTTGGTGACGACGTAGTCGATCGTCGGCTCGAAGGCGGCGGGCGTGACGCCCGTGATGTCGTTGGTCAGTTCGTCGAGCGTGTAGCCGACGGCAAGCTTGGCCGCGATCTTGGCGATGGGAAAGCCCGTGGCCTTCGAGGCCAAGGCCGAGGAGCGCGAGACGCGCGGGTTCATCTCGATCACGAGAATGCGGCCGTCCGCGGGATTGACCGCGAACTGCACGTTCGAGCCACCCGTATCGACGCCGATTTCGCGCAAGCACGCGATCGAGGCGTCACGCAGGCGCTGGTATTCCTTGTCGGTCAGGGTGAGCGCCGGGGCGACGGTGATGCTGTCGCCGGTATGGATACCCATCGGATCGACGTTCTCGATCGTGCAGACGATGATGCAGTTGTCCTTGCGGTCGCGCACGACCTCAAGTTCGAATTCCTTCCAGCCGAGCACCGATTCCTCGACCAGAACCTCGCTCACGGGCGAGGCGGCCAAGCCGCCGCGCACGATCTCGCGGTATTCGTCCAGGTTGTAGGCGATGCCGCCGCCCGTGCCACCGAGCGTGAACGACGGACGAATGACGGCGGGCAGCCCGATTTCGGATAATGCCGCCTCGGCGGCCTCAAGGGAATTGACGAGCCGGCCGCGCGGGCTTTCAAGGCCGATGCGCGTCATGGCCTCGCGGAACAATTGGCGGTCCTCGGCGCGCGCGATGGCATCGCGGTTCGCGCCGATCAGCTCGACGCCGTATTTTTCCAGTACACCCAATTTCGCGAGCGACATGGCCGCGTTCAGCGCTGTCTGGCCGCCCATCGTCGAGAGCAGCGCGTCGGGGCGTTCGCGCTCGATGATGCGGCTGAGAAAATCGGACGTGATCGGCTCGATATAGGTGGCATCGGCCAGATTCGGATCCGTCATGATCGTCGCCGGATTGGAATTGATTAGGATGACGCGGTAGCCCTCGTCCTTGAGCGCCTTGACCGCCTGAGTTCCCGAATAGTCGAACTCGCACGCTTGGCCGATGACGATGGGCCCCGCGCCGATGACCAGGATGGATTTGATGTCGGTGCGCTTGGGCATTTAGGCGCCGCGCCTTGCTTGCATCAGGCCAACAAAGCCCGCGAACAGATAATGGCTGTCGTGCGGCCCGGGCGAGGCCTCGGGGTGGTATTGCACCGAGAACACGGGCTTGCCCTCGACCTCGAGGCCCTCGTTCGAGCCATCGAACAGCGAGACATGGCTCGCGCGCACGCCCGGCGGCAGGGATTGGGGAATCACCATGAAGCCGTGATTCTGGCTGGTGATCTCGACCTTGCCGGTTTTGACATCCTTGACCGGATGGTTCGCGCCGCGATGGCCGTGGTGCATCTTGGCGGTCTGCGCCCCGAGCGCGAGCGCGAGCATCTGATGGCCGAGGCAAATGCCGAACAGCGGCACGCCGGCGGCGATCACGCCTTGGATCATGGGCACGGAATAGACCCCCGTCGCGGCCGGATCGCCGGGGCCGTTCGAGAGAAACACGCCGTCGGGCTTGCGCGCGAGAATGTCCTTGGCGCCGGTCTCGGCGGGGACCACGGTGACGCGGCAACCGGCGCTTGCGAGCGCGCGCAGGATGTTGCGCTTGGCGCCGAAATCGACCGCGACGACGTGGAATCCGGGGGTGTCCTGGCGTCCGAAGCCCGTGCCGTGCCGCCAGCGCGTTTCGTTCCATTCGTAACTCTGCGCGCAGCTGACCTCGCGCGCCAAATCCATGCCTTCGAGTCCGGGCCAAGCGGACGCCTTGGCGCGCAGCGCGGCCAGATCGAAGCCGCCCTTTTGCTGGTGGCAGATCGCGCCGTTCGGCGCGCCGAGTTCGCGAATCCGCCGCGTGAGGCGCCTGGTATCGACGCCCGCGATGCCGATCAGCCCCATCTTCTTCAGCCAGGCGTCGAGATGAAGCGTCGCGCGGTAGTTGGACGGCTCGGTGATTTCCGTGCGCAGCACCAGGCCGCGCGCCGCCGGCGTCGCGGTTTCGATGTCCTCGGCATTGGCGCCGACATTGCCGATATGGGGAAAGGTGAAGGTGATGATCTGCCCGGCATAGGACGGATCGGTCAGAATTTCCTGATAGCCGGTCATCGCGGTGTTGAAGCACACCTCGCCCACGGCCGTGCCGGTCGCGCCGAACCCCACTCCCCAGAACGCCGTGCCGTCGGCAAGAACGAGCGCCGCAGTCGCGCCGGGCGGTGTCGCGGTTTGGTTTTGGCGGGTCACGTCGGTCTCATGTGGCGAAGTACGATGGCAGGGGATGTTTTGATGGCGCAGGGTGTTTCGATGGCGTAGGGGCGGTCCGATAACGCAGGGCGAAAATTCGTTCGTGCCGTCTTGCCGCACGCGACCGCCCACGCGCCCTTGGCGCGTGATTGGGCACAATTTCACATTCTATGGCCGCTCGGAGACGATCAAGAGCCTGGTCTTGATAAGCAACTCCTCCGTCTCCGTCAAGCGCGAGAAAGCGCAAAAATATTCGCTTTTTCAATAATTTAACTCAAAAAACTCTGTTGCCAGAAGCCGGAGCATGGGCTAGAATTTCCGCTTCATCGACGCCCCGCGTCGTCAGTCGCCACATGCTACGCCAGAGATTCAGCGAACGCCTCAAGGACGCGCTCAAGTCCAGAGATCAACGCGCCGTCGGGACGGTGCGCTTGATGATGGCCGCGCTCAAGGACCGCGATATCGCGGCGCGCGGCAAGGGCAATACCGAAGGGATTGCCGAGGACGAGATTCTGCAGATGCTCCAGGCCATGGTGAAGCAGCGTCGCGAGTCCATCGAGATGTTCCGCGCCGGCGCGCGCGAGGATTTGGTGCGCCAGGAGCAGGAAGAGATCGCGGTCATCGAGGGCTTCATGCCGCGCCAATTGGACGAAGCGGAAATCGAGCGCATCGCGGGCGAGCTGGTGACCGAGACCGGCGCGGCGAGCATCAAGGACATGGGCCGCGTCATGGCCGTGCTCAAGGAACGTTTTGCCGGGCAGATGGATTTCGCGAAGGCAAGCGCGGTCGTGAAACGCCGCCTGGTCTGAGGGGCGGCCGCGCGGGCGGCGCGCGTTCGGCGGACGGCAACGGAGAAGGGGCGGGCGGGTGTCGTTTACGCCTGGATTCCTCGACGAGCTGAGGGCGCGGGTCGGTCTGGCGGAAACCGTCGGCCGGCGTGTGCGTCTGCAGCGGCGCGGCCGCGAATACGCCGGCCTTTGCCCGTTTCACAACGAAAAATCCCCGTCCTTCACGGTCATCGAGGACAAGGGCTTCTTCCACTGCTTCGGCTGCGGCGCGCACGGCGATGTCATCGGCTTCGTCATGCGCACCGACAATCTGTCTTTCCCCGAGGCGGTCGAGCGCTTGGCCGAGCAGGCTGGGCTCGAGGTGCCGCGCGCCTCGCCCGCCGAACGCCAGCGGCACGAACGCGAACAGACCTTGCATTCCGCGCTCGAGGTCGCGTGCGCATGGTTCGAGGACCAATTGCACCGCCCGGCGGGGCGCGAGGCGGCGGCCTATCTGAAACGCCGCGGCATCGCCGACGACACGCTCGCGCGCTTTCGCCTGGGTTATGCCCCCGACGGACGCGGCGGCCTGCGCCAAGCGCTCGCCGCCAAGGGCGTGCCGGAATCCCATGCGGTCGAGGTCGGTCTCTTGCGCCGGCCCGACGATGGCGGGGAGCCGTACGATTATTTTCGCGGCCGCGTGATGTTTCCGATTTCCGACCGGCGCGGCCGGGTGATCGCCTTCGGCGGCCGCGTGCTCGGCGATGCCCAGCCCAAATACCTCAATTCCCCCGAAAGTCCGCTCTTCCACAAGGGCAGCGTGCTCTACGGCTTGGCGCAGGCGCTCAAGGCGGCGCGCGACAAGCGCGAGATCGTCGTGGTCGAGGGCTATATGGATGCGATCGCGCTGAGCGAGGCGGGGTTCGGCCAAACCGTCGCGCCTCTTGGCACCGCGCTGACCGAGGCGCAGATCGAGTTGCTCTGGCGGATAGCGCCCGAGCCCATCCTGTGCTTCGACGGTGACAACGCGGGCCAGCGCGCCATGTGGCGCGCGGCCGACCGGGTCTTGCCGCTGCTGAAGCCGGGCCACTCGTTGCGCTTTGTCGTTCTGCCGGGGGGCGAGGATCCGGATACCCTGGTGCGCACCCGCGGCCGCGCCGCGTTCGAGGCGCTGTTGGCCCGCCCGCGGCCCTTGGTGGATATCGTGTGGGAGATCGAGAACGCGGCCGGGCCGTTGGATACGCCCGAGCGGCGCGCCGATTTGCGCCGCCGGCTCATGGAACGCGTGCGCCGCATCGCCGAGCGCAGCGTGCAGCAGCTTTACGAGGTCGAGATGAAGGTGCGGCTCGATCACCTGTTCCGCCCGGCGCAGGGGCTCCGGGGTCAAGGAAGAATCCAGGGCAAGGGTGGCCGATCCCCGCCCTGGCAGGGCCAGCGCGGGCTGCGCCAAGCCGATCGGGGGACTTTCCGCGACCGCGCCGCCACCCCCCTCGGCCCGGGCCACGCCGAAACCCTGCTATTGCGCGCCGAGCAGGGATTGTTGGCGGCCCTCGTCCGCGCACCCGAACTGCTCGGCGAGATGGCCGAGCAGCTTGCCAGGCACACTTTCGACGCCCCCGCGCACAATTCCTTCGGCGCCGCTCTCCTGGCCGCTCCACCCCTTGACTCCCAGGCCCTCCAGGACCACCTCAAAACCCAGGGTTTCGCCGAATTGCTCGGCCGGTTGCTGAGTCTCGCGGTGTACGAGGCCGCACCGGTCGCGCACCCGAAGAAATCCTTGAACGACCGCCGCGCCGAATGGCTGGCGATTTGGTCGCGGGTTCACAGGCGCGAGATTTCCAAGGAAATCGAGGCGGACAAATCGGCCCTGAGCGATGATCTTTCGGTGGGCCGCTTGGCGCAGCTCCGTGCCAAGGCGCAGGATTTGCAGTCGATCGATCCCGAAGCCGATATTTGGGACGATGACCGTCCCTTTCGAACGGGTTAGAAGGACGGGTTGGACGTTGGAAGCCAATTGGGTCGACCGGCCGGACGGGGGGTTGGTCGGCTGCCGACAGGGCGTACGAATGGGGGCGGCTGGGGCCGTCCCCGCTGATTTCGGGGGCTAGGGAATTCATGGCGACGAAACCGGTGATCGCGGAAGACGAAGCGGAGATTCGCGAGGGCGGCGAGGGGCCGCTCATGGACGGCGTGGTGGCGGCGGTCAAGAAGATGCTGGGCCGCGGCCGCGTTCGCGGCTACGTGACCTACGACGAATTGAATGCCGTTCTGCCGCCCGAGAAGTTTTCCTCCGAGCAGATCGAAGACACCCTCGCCATGTTGTCCGAAATGGGCATCAACGTGGTCGAGAACGAGGAGTCCGAGGAGGTCGAAACGCCCGTCGCCGCCGCGAGCGAGGCGGCGCCCGACGCCGAGGCCCCGGAGGCCGCGAGCGAGGACGAGGAAGCGGCGCCCCGCGCCGGCAACATCAACGAATCCGAACTGACGCGGACCGACGATCCGGTGCGCATGTATCTGCGCGAGATGGGTTCGGTCGAGCTCTTGTCGCGCGAGGGCGAAATCGAGATCGCCAAGCGCATCGAGGCCGGCCGCGACAAGATGATCAACTCCGTCTGCGACAGCCCCACGACGTTCGCCGCCGTGGCGCGCTGGCGCGACCAGGTGTCCAGCCACGCCATGTTGCTGCGCGATCTGATCGACCTCGACGCCACCATCGGTGGCCCGGTGGTCGATATGTCGAAGGCCGGCCTCGAGGGCCAGATGTCGCGGCCCGCGACGGAAAAGCCCGCGCGCATGCTCGACAAGCTCCAGCCGGCCAAGGTGCCCAAGTCCGCGCCGAAGGCCAAGGCGGCGAACGGCGAAGAGACGGCGGAGCCGGCGGAGCCCGAGGCGACGGAGGAGGAGGAGGAGGACGCCAATCTCTCCCTCGCCACGATCGAGGCCAATCTCATGCCCAGCGTCGCGGGCAAGCTCGATCAAATCGTCCGCGCCCAGAAGAAATTCTACAAACAGCAGGAAGAGCGCGTCGCGCTCGTCAAGAAGGGCAAGGACCTCGAAGGCCCGGCGTTGAAGAGCTATCGGCGCGCGCGCAAGGATTTGCAGGAGAAGATCCTGGCGCTCAAGCTCAACAACGGGCGTATCGAGGAACTGGTCGACACCTTGTACGGCGTCAACCGGCGTCTCTTGAACCTCGAGGGCCAGTTGCTGCGCCTCGCCGAACGCGGCGGGGTAAAGCGCGAGGACTTCCTCCAGCATTATTTCGGCGCCGAAACCGATCCCAACTGGATGCGCCGCTTGGCGCGTCTCACAGGTCGCGGCTGGAAGACCTTCACGACGCGCAACAAGGACGATGCTACGGAATTGCGCGACAAGGTGCTCGACGTCGCCATCCAAACCGGACTGCCCATTGGCGAATACCGCAAGCTTGTCACGACCGTGCAGCAGGGCGACCGGGAATCGAGCCAGGCCAAGAAGGAAATGATCGAGGCCAATCTGCGCCTCGTCATCTCGATCGCGAAGAAATACACCAATCGCGGCCTCCAGTTCCTCGACCTCATCCAGGAAGGCAATATCGGCCTGATGAAGGCGGTCGATAAATTCGAATACCGGCGCGGCTACAAGTTCTCGACCTACGCGACGTGGTGGATTCGCCAGGCGATCACGCGCTCGATCGCCGACCAGGCACGCACCATCCGCATCCCCGTGCACATGATCGAGACCATCAACAAGCTCGTGCGGACCTCGCGCCAGGCCTTGCACGAAATCGGCCGCGAGCCGACGCCGGAGGAACTGGCCGAAAAGCTCAACATGCCGCTCGAAAAGGTCCGCAAGGTCCTGAAGATCGCCAAGGAGCCGATCAGCCTCGAGACGCCCATCGGCGACGAGGAAGACAGCCATCTGGGCGATTTCATCGAGGACAAGAACGCGGTCCAGCCCTTGGATGCGGCGATCCAGGGCAAT
>CAMAPP010000073.1 GCA_945860095.1 Rhizobium sp. Q54
AGCACTTCATGCTCCACTACAACTTCCCTCCCTACTCGGTCGGCGAGGCGGGTCGCCTGGGATCTCCGGGCCGTCGTGAGATCGGCCACGGCAAGCTGGCCTGGCGCGCGTTGCGTCCGGTCCTTCCGGCCAAGGAGAAATTTCCGTACACGCTGCGGATTGTCTCCGAGATCACCGAATCGAACGGCTCGAGCTCCATGGCCACGGTGTGCGGCGCCTCGCTCGCGCTCATGGACGCGGGCGTGCCGCTGGTGCGCTCGGTCGCGGGCATCGCGATGGGTTTGATCAAGGACGGTGAACGGTTCGCCGTGCTGTCCGACATCCTCGGCGACGAGGATCACCTGGGCGACATGGACTTCAAGGTGGCCGGAACCGATGCCGGCGTCACCTCGCTGCAGATGGATATCAAGATCACCAGCATCACGCGGGAGATCATGGAAATAGCGCTCCGTCAGGCGCGCGACGGCCGACTGCATATCCTCGGCGAAATGTCCAAGTCGATTCAGGGCGCGCGCGACGGCATCAGCCAGCACGCCCCGCGCATCGTGTCCTTCAGCATTCCCAAGGACCGCATTCGCGAGGTCATCGGCACCGGCGGCAAGGTGATCCGCGAGATCGTCGAAGTCACGGGTGCGAAGATCGACATCGAGGACGACGGCACGATCAAGGTGTCGGCGGTCGATGCCAGTGCCATCGATGCGGCGGTCGCGTGGATTCGCAACATCATCGCCGAACCCGAAATCGGGGTGATCTACACGGGCAAGGTCGTGAAGATCACGGATTTCGGCGCGTTCGTGAATTTTCTTGGCGCCCGCGACGGCTTGGTGCACATCTCCGAGCTCTCTGCCCAGCGCGTGAAGAAGGTGAACGACGTCGTCAATGAAGGCGACATGGTCAAGGTCAAGTGCATCGGCCTTGACGACCGGGGCAAGGTGCGCCTGTCGATGAAGGTGGTCGATCAGGCAACCGGCGAGGAACTCGCGGCCCCGCCCAGGAGCGAGCCGTCATCGCAGGACGATGGCGGCCGTGCGTCGGGCGCCTGACGCCCGGCCACGGATACCGATGGGACGATGCCCTTAAGATCGCGACAAAGGGCGGCCCGGAAACCGGGTCGCCCTTTTTCTTGTTCTTGCCGGCCACCCGGATTCGGATGTCTTGCCGCCCGCGCGTATTTTTGCGCGGCATGGCGATGATTGGGCTCGATTTGCCGCGCGTCATCGGCCATCGCGGCGCAGCCGCCCATGCGCCCGAGAACACCCTGGCCGGATTTCGCTGGGCGGCCGCGCACGGCGTGCGCTGGGTGGAGTTCGATGTGCGCCTGAGCCGGGATTGCGTGCCCGTCGTCATTCACGATGCGACCTTGCGGCGCACCACGAACGGCCGGGGCCGCGTCGCGCGGAAAAGTGCGCGCGAGCTCTCGGCCCTCGACGCCGGGTCGTGGTTTTCGTCCGCGCACGCGGGCGAGGCCGTACCCACGCTCGAGACGGCGCTTGGCGTTCTCGCCGAACTTGGCCTCGGCGCCAATCTCGAGATCAAGCCCGAACCCGCGTCCGGTGCGCGCGCGGCGCGCGAAGTGGCGGCGGCCTTGACGCGCGCATGGCGCGGGGGCGCGCCCGTTCTCGTATCGTCCTTCGATTGGGGGGCGCTCGCGACGCTGGCGGCCGAGGCGCCCTGCTGGCCGCTTGGTCTCTTGATGCGGCGCCCGCCCCGCGATTGGCGGGGTTGGGCGCGTCGTCTTGGAGTATCCGCGCTGCATGTCGGCGACCGCTATATCGATCGTCTCCTGATCGCCGAACTCAAGGAATCGGGTTTGCCGGTGCTGGTCTATACGGTCGAACGCGCCGACCGGGCGCGGCGCTTGTTCGGCTGGGGCGTGGACGGCGTGTTCTCGGACCATCCAGCGCGCCTGGCCGCGGCGCTTTAGGGCGCCGAGATGGGAAATTTTCCGCAACCGGCGTTGTTTTGCCGTCCGGGATTAGATCGAGTGGTTTTTTGTCGATCCGGTTCATATATATGCCAGTCCCGTAGACAGGTTGGGCGCGGACATGTTTTGTTCGCGCGCTTGCCAGGTCGCGGCTTTGGACATTCGACATGCCGGCTGCGCCGACGCGCGAATTCCGGCTGCGCCGACGCGGCGCCAGGCGCGATGCAGGGGCCATGGCTGTTTAGGAACCATGACTACTTAGGAACCATGACCACGCAGGAATCATGGCGGCGCGAGGACGATGGCAATACCGGGGCATAATGCAGGGATTGGGGTGAGCAAGCCGGGCGAGAGATCAAGCTTTGCCTACGAAGACCTGATCGAGTGCGCCCATGGCCGCTTGTTCGGCCCCGGAAACGCGCGCCTGCCGCTGCCGCCCTTGCTGATGTTTGACCGCATCGCCCGGATCGCCAGTAAGGGCGGAAAATATGGCAAGGGCGAGGTCGTGGCCGAGCAGGATATTTCGCCCGATCTCTGGTTTTTCCGCTACCACTTCGAGTCCGATCCCGTGATGCCGGGTTGTTTCGGGCTCGACGCCATGTGGCAGCTTCTCGGGTTCTATCTCGGTTGGACGGGCGCTCTTGGCGCGGGTCGCGCCTTGGCGGTCGGCGAGGTCAAGTTCACGGGCCAGGTCCTGCCGACCGTGCGCCGGTTGGAATACCGCCTGGACATCAAACGGGTGATCGCGCGCCAGGTGGTTCTCGGCATCGCCGACGGCACGGTATCGGCCGACGGCCAGGTCATCTATCAGGGGGCCGATCTTCGGGTCGGGCTGTTCGCCAATCCAAGCAGCGCGGTCGCTACCGTGTAATCATGCAAGCGGGCCCGCCGGGCCCATCGAGGTCGATATGAGACGCGTGGTCGTGACGGGAATGGGCATCGTGTCGAGCATCGGCGCGAACGCGGACGAGGTCGCCCGGTCGCTGCGCGAGGGCCGCTCGGGCCTGCGCTATTGCGAGGAATACAAGGAGCTGGGCTTTCGCAGCCATGTCCACGGCGAGCCCCAAATCGATCTCGACGGCGTGATCGACCGCCGTCATCGGCGCTTCATGGGCGACGGCGCGGCCTACAACTATGTCGCGATGAAGGAAGCGATCGCGGATTCGGGCCTTGCGGAAAGCGAGGTTTCCAACGACCGCGCGGGCCTCGTGATGGGTTCGGGCGGGCCGTCAACGCGCAATCTCGTGGCCTCGACCGATGCCTTGCGCGGCAAGGGCGCCAAACATGTCGGGCCGTTCATGGTGCCGCGCACGATGTCGAGCACCAACTCCGCGACGCTTTCGACGTTCTTCAAGATTAAAGGTGTGAACTATTCGATCAGCTCGGCGTGCGCGACGAGCGCGCATTGCATCGGCAACGGCGCGGAACTTATCCAGTTCGGCAAGCAGGATGTCGTCTTCGCCGGCGGCGGGGAAGAGTTGCACTGGAGCATGACGGTGCTGTTTGATGCCATGCCGGCCCTATCGGCGAAATACAACGACCGCCCAGCCTCCGCCTCCCGGCCGTTCGATGCGGGTCGCGATGGCTTCGTGATCGCGGGCGGGGGCGGGGTGGTGGTGCTCGAGGCGCTCGAACATGCCAAGGCGCGCGGCGCCAAGATCTACGGCGAACTCATAGGCTACGGCGCCACTTCGGACGGCTTCGACATGGTGCAGCCCTCGGGCGACGGCGCGCGGCGATGCATGGAAATGGCCATGCGCGGAATCGAGGAGCCGATCGATTACATCAACACCCACGGCACCGGAACTCCGGTGGGCGACGTGAAGGAACTCGAAGCCATCAAGGCCGTGTTCGCCCGGCGCAACCGCATACCGGCGTTCAATTCGACCAAGTCCCTGACCGGCCATTCGCTCGGTGCCGCGGGCGTGCACGAAGCGATCTATTCGCTGATCATGATGCGCGACGGGTTCATCTCGGCGTCCGCGAATGTCGAGAATCTCGATCCCGCCGCCGAAGGCATGCCGCTCGTGCGCACCCGCCAGGACGGCGTCGAGCTCAATTGCGTGATGTCCAACAGCTTCGGCTTCGGGGGCACCAACGCCGCGCTGACTTTCCGCCGTTTCGACGCCTAGGGGCCGGGCATGCCGGATTTTGCGGGCGTCCTCGCGGGCCGGCGCGGCTTGGTCATGGGAGTCGCGAACGACCATTCCATCGCCTGGGGCATCGCGTCGGCGGCCCATGATGCGGGCGCGGAACTGGCCTTCACCTATCAGGGCGGGGCGGTCGAAAAACGCGTGAGGCCGCTGGCGGAAGGTGTCGGCGCGCGTTTGATTCTGCCGTGCGATGTCGAGAACGAGGAATCCCTCGACCGCGTTTTTGCCGCGATCGGCGAGGCATGGGGCCGGCTCGATTTTCTCGTGCATGCCATTGCGTTCTCGGACAAGGCCGAGCTCAAGGGTCGCTACAGCGATACGACGCGGGTCAATTTTCGCCGGACGCTTCTCGTGTCGTGCTTTTCGTTCACCGACCTCGCGCGCCGGGCGGCGCCGCTCATGGCCGCGGGCGGCAGTCTGCTGACGCTCAGCTTCGAAGGCGCCAACCGCGTGTTTCCGAGTTACAACGTCATGGGCGTCGCCAAGGCCGCGCTCGAATCGAGCGTGCGTTACCTGGCCGCCGATCTCGGGCGCCTGGGCGTGCGCGTCAATGCCATTTCCGCCGGACCGATGCGCACCTTGGCCGGTGCCGCGATCGGCGACGCGCGGCGCATCCTCGCCTGGCACCGCGACACCTCGCCCCTTGGCCGCGATCTGCGTTTGGATGAAATCGGCGCGGCCGCGCTGTATCTCTTGTCGAACCTGTCGGCGGGTGTCACGGGAGAGATCATGCGCGTGGACGGCGGCTATCACGCGATGGGCATGCCCAACCCCGGTCTCGCACGGGGCGGCGCCTAAGTCCCCGCCGCTGTTTATATTTTTACTGGTTATAAGGCCGCCTACACCGCCTTGAAATTAAGCTAGAAATCGGCGGCTCGCGGGGCTATATCAGCAGTATTGGTGGTTCCGCGGCTAAAGGCGTGCCAAGCATGGCGACCCGTCCCTACAGCGAGAGTCTCGAGCGTTTGCGCGCCGCCGGCCTTAGGCCGACGCGCCAGCGTTTGGCCTTGGCGCGGTTGCTTTACGGCCGCGGACACCGCCATGTCACGGCCGAACAGCTTCATGCCGAGGCGCTCGCCGCGACCGTCCGCATCTCGCTCGCGACCGTTTACAACAGCCTCCACCAGTTCACCGAGGCCGGAATGTTGCGCGAGGTCGTTGTCGACCCGGCGCGGCGATATTTCGACACGAATGTCGAGCCCCATCACCATTTCTTCATGGCCACCGACGGCGTGCTTCAGGACATCTCCGGCAAGGACGTGTCGATCACGGGGCTGCCGGCCGTGCCCGCGGGCACCGAGCTTCAGGGCATCGATGTCATCGTGCGCATCCGGCGGAATTAAATTATAGTTATAATAATTATAATATATTGACAAAATAAAGGGCTCTGAATATTTAAACTTCAAACCAGCCGAGCATGGCGCGACAGGCCGCAGAATGGCCGGACCATCGCAAATGCAGACCGGACCAACGCACATCGGACCAACAAAGCCAGCCGAGGGAGAAAATCATGGCGCAGCTCAAGGGATCGAAGACCGAAAAAAATCTGAAGGATGCATTCTCCGGCGAATCGCAGGCCAACCGCCGGTATCTCTATTTCGCCCAGAAGGCCGATGTCGAAGGTTACAACGACGTAGCCGCGGTGTTCCGTTCCACGGCTGAGGGCGAGACCGGCCACGCCCACGGCCATCTCGAATTCCTCGAGGTTGTCGGCGACCCCGCGACCGGCAAGCCGATCGGCAACACCTCGAAGAATCTCGAGGCGGCGATCGCCGGCGAGACGCACGAGTACACCGACATGTATCCCGGCATGGCGCGCACGGCGCGCGATGAGGGCTTCGCGGAAATCGCCGAATGGTTCGAGACCCTGGCGAAGGCCGAGAAATCCCACGCCGGACGCTTCACCAAGGCGCTCAACGAACTCAAATAACCGACACGGCCGTCCGCGGCCGGATTCTTTCCCATCGCGCGGGGAGCCTTCGGGCTCCCCGCGTCGTCTCCAGCTCCCGCGCGCGCGCGCGCGGCAAGGGGTGAGCCATGCGTGAAGGCAGTCTCGATGCACCTGTCCGCCATCCGCTCGCGTGGCAGGAGCCCGATTTCCACGACGCGGCGAAGCTCGACGCCGAATTGCGCCGGGTGTTCGACATCTGCCACGGCTGCCGGCGCTGCTTCAATCTTTGCGACTCGTTTCCCACGCTGTTCGACATGATCGATAACTCGGAATCGGGCGAGCTCGACACGGTAAAAAGCGAGAATTTCAAGGGCGTGGTCGATGCCTGCACGCTGTGCGATCTGTGCTTCATGACAAAATGCCCCTATGTCCCGCCGCATGAATTCAATCTCGATTTCCCGCACCTCATGCTGCGCGCGCGCGCGGTCGAGGCGCGCAAGAACGGCGTGCCCTTCGCCGAGCGCCAGATCGCTGAAACCGACCGCAATGGCCGACTGGGCTGTCATACGGCGGGTCTTGCGACCTGGGCGACCAAGACCGGCAACACATTTGCGCGCGCGGCGATGGAGAAGATCGCCGGTATCCACCGCGAGGCCGAGCTGCCGCGCTTCGCCACGAAGTCCCTGACCGCCATCGCGGCGACGAGCGTGCCCGCGCGCAACCACACGGCCCCCGCGCGGGCGCGGAAGGCAGTGCTCTATGCGACCTGCTTTGGCAATTACAACAATCCCTCGATCGGCTTGGCCGCGCGCGCCATCCTGGCGCACAACGGCGTCGAGCTTGAAGTGCGCCATCCGCGCTGCTGCGGCATGCCCCAACTCGAACAGGGCGAGATCGCGCGCGTGGCGGAAGATGCCCGCGCCGTGGCGGCGGAGCTTCTGCCGTGGGTCGATCGCGGCTACGACGTGATCGCGCTCGTGCCGTCGTGCGCGCTCATGCTTAAATTCGAATGGCCCCTTATCCTGCCCAAGGACGAGGACGTAAAACGCCTGGCCAAGGCGACCTACGACACCAGCGAGTACATCGTCGACATCGCGCGCAAGGAGGGTCTCGCTCCCGGGCTGAAGCCCCTCGACGGCGGCGTGTCTCTGCACATCGCCTGCCATGCCCGCGCCCAGAATATCGGGCGCAAGGCCGAGGAGATGCTGCGTCTCATCCCCTCGGCCGATCTCGAGGTGATCGAGCGCTGTTCGGGCCATGGCGGTTCATGGGGCGTGCGCACGGAAAATTTCGAAACCGGCCTCAAGGTCGGCAAGCCCGTGGCCCGGCAGGCACGCAAGGCGAACAAACCCTATTTGGCGTCCGAATGCCCGCTCGCGGCCCTGCACATCCGCCAAGGCATGGCGCGCCTGGACGGCGAGGGCGGCGTGCCCGCGCCCGAAGCGGTGCTGCACCCCGTCGAATTGTTCGCCAGGGCCTATGGCCTGATGGAGTAGGAAATGCCCATGGAAAGCAGGCAAATCGTCGAATCCGACATCGTGGACATCGCCTCCTATGGCGCGATGCGCGCCGAGCGCCGCCGCCGGATGACGGAGTTGAAGCGCGTGCGCAGGCTCGAGGTCGGACCATTCGCCACGTTCTATTTCGAGAACTACGAAACCATGTTGCATCAGGTGCAGGAGATGCTCTTCATCGAGAAGGGCGGCGCCGCCCAGTTGCCCGACGAGCTTCGTGCCTATAACCCGCTCATTCCCCAGGGGCGCGAGCTGGTGGCGACCGTCATGTTCGAAATCGACGATCCCGTGCGCCGGGCGCGGACCCTCGGCCGCCTGGGTGGCGTCGAGGAAACCGCCTTCATCGAAGTCGACGGTTCGCGGATCGCGGGCGCCCCCGAGGAAGATCAGGACCGGACGACCGCCGACGGCAAGGCGTCCGCCGTGCAATTCATCCACTTCCCCTTCGCGCCCGAACAGATCGTCCGGTTTTGCGCGGCCGACGCGCGCGCGGTCGTGGGTTTCGCTCACCCCGATTACAGCCACATGGCGGTGATGCCCGGCGCGATACGCCTGGCGCTGGCTGCCGATTTTGCCTAATTCGGCGCGCGTTTCGCCCTATTCGATGCGCTCGTCCACGCGCACGCCCCAGAAATCGGCCCGCGCCAGCCAGCCCTCGTAGCCGCCGGCCTCGACCTTGCACCAGTTGCCGTTGCACTTCAGGAGGCGCGCGATCACGCCGGGCTCGGCGCGCGCGACGGCGGGGGATTCGCCCGCGGGCTCGCGCCGCAAGGTGCGGATCTCGCCGAACACGAGCACGCTGCGGCGCCACGACAGCATGGCCTTGTTCACCCAGCCCTCGGTGCCTTGCCAGTCGCGGATCTTGCGCCAGGTCTCGAATTCCTCGACCACCTCGACCGGCATCAATTTGCGCTGATAGACCCATTCGACCGGATAGCGCACGCCCGGGCCCGAGCGCAGATTGACCTCGTCGGCGCGTAGGCTGACGAAACGCGGCACGGGCAAGCCGCTCTCGCCCTGCTCGGCGTCGGCCGCGTGCGCGCGCAAACAAGGAGCGGCGAGGGCCGCGGCGAAAACGACGCACGCCAAGACGCCAAAGCGCCAAAAACCCGTCACGAGAACAGAACCCCCGAATCCGCGCGCCCACTCGCCATGGCACCGATTATAGGCATCCCGGCGCCCCGCCGCAGCCCATTCCTGGACATCAAGTCGGCCGCCTGCTAGACGGGGCCGGTTGCCAAAAAGGCCCGCGTCATGGCGCCACAAAAGCCCGTCGTCGTCGTCTCACGTAAGCTGCCGGAGGTCGTCGAGACCCGGCTGATGGAGCTGTTCGACACCCGCTTGAACCGCGACGACAAGCCCATGAACGCGGCCGAACTCAAATCCGCGCTCAAGCACGCCGATGTCTTCGTGCCCACGGTCACCGATCGCATCACGCGCGAGGTCCTCGCCGAGGCCGGCGGACAATGCCGGCTGATCGCCTCCTTTGGCACGGGGGTCGATCACATCGACCTTGCCGCCGCGCGCGAACGCGGCATCGCCGTCACCAATACGCCGGGCGTCCTCACCGAGGACACGGCCGACATGACCATGGCGCTCGTCCTCGCGGTGTCGCGCCGCCTGTGCGAGGGCGAACGATTGGTGCGCACGGGCAAATGGGGCGGCTGGGGCCCGATGGCCATGCTGGGCCATCGTCTGGGCGGCAAGCGATTGGGCATCATCGGCATGGGCCGGATTGGCACGGCGCTCGCTCGCCGCGCGCGCGGCTTCGGCCTGTCGATCCACTATCACAACCGCCGGCGCGTCCATCCCGAACTTGAACGCGGTCTCGAGGCGACCTATTGGCAAAGCCTCGATCAGATGCTCGCGCACATGGACATCATCTCGGTCAATTGCCCCCACACGCCCGCGACCTATCATCTGCTATCGGCGCGCCGCCTGAAATTGCTGTGCAAACATGCCGTCGTCGTCAACACCTCGCGCGGCGAGGTGATCGACGAGGGCGCCTTGGCGCAGATGCTGATCGGGGGCGAGATCGCGGGCGCGGGGCTCGACGTGTTCGAGCACGAACCGGCCATCAATCCGAAGCTCATCGATCTGCCGAACGTGGTGCTTCTGCCCCACATGGGCTCGGCGACCGTCGAGGGCCGCGTCGACATGGGCGAGAAGGTCATCATCAACATCAAGACGTTCTGGGACGGTCACACGCCGCCCGACCGGGTGCTCGAAATCGAGTCTTGAGCGTCTAACGCGCCTGGGGCGACGCGATGCGCGGATTCTCGCCACACAGCGCGCAACCTGGATTCTTCGGCACGGCGATGCGCTGGGTGTGTGCGGCGAGCGCGTCGTACATCAAAAGCGTGCCCGACAGGGTGTCGTCGAGCCCGAGCAATTCCTTGAGAATCTCGGTCGCCTGCAGCGTGCCCATCACGCCCGCGATCGCGCCCAGGATCCCGGCCTGTTCGCAGCGCGGAATGAGGTCTTCGGGCGGCGGTTCCGGCCACAGGCAGCGATAGCACGGCCCCCCGAGCCAGGGTTTGAAGGTCGATATCTGACCCTCGAAGCGCGCCACGGCGGCCGAGATCAGCGGCACGCGCAACAGGTGGCAAGCGTCGTTCAACAGGAAACGCGTGGCAAAATTGTCGGAGCCGTCGGCGACCGCGTCGTTGCCGCGCACGAGATCGAGCGCATTTTCGGCCGTCAGGCGCAGATTGCGAGGAATGACGCGAATCTCGGGATTGATCGCGGAAACGGCGGCGGCGGCGCTCTCGGCCTTTGCCTGGCCCACGCGCGCGGTCGTATGCGCGATCTGGCGCTGGAGATTGGTCAGATCGACCCGGTCGTCGTCGACGACGGTCAGGGTTCCGACGCCTGCGGCGGCGAGATAAAGCAGGACGGGCGAGCCGAGTCCGCCCGCGCCGACCACCAGGACGCGCGCCGCCAAAAGCCGTGCCTGGCCTTCCTCGCCGATCTCATCGAGCGCGACATTGCGCGCATAGCGCAAAAGCTGCTCGTCGGTGATCGGATGGCGCGCCACGGCCGACTACGCCCTATTCGCCCGGCCGCGCGCCTGTGCCGGTCGAGCCGAAACCGCCCGCTCCGCGTTCGGTGTCGTCCAGATTTACGTCCTCTTCCCAGCTCACGCGCTGAACCGGCGCCACGATCATTTGTGCGATGCGCAGACCGCGCGTTACGACGAATTCCGCCTCGCCGATATTGGCGAGGATCACAAGAATCTCGCCGCGATAATCGGCGTCGATCGTGCCCGGCGCGTTCGGCAGAATGAGTCCGTGCTTGAGCGCGAGACCCGAACGCGGCCGCACTTGCGCCTCGTATCCCGGCGGCAACGCGATCGCCAATCCCGTGGGTACGGCGAGGCGCGCGCCGGGGGGAATCGTCGCGGCTGCCGCGACCGCCGCGTGCAAATCCATGCCCGCGCTTTGCGCCGTCGCGTATCGGGGCAGGGGAAGGTCGCGGCCGTGTGCCAAGCGGCGCACCCGGACGCGGAGTTCCGTCATGCCTTGCTCGCGAACGGATCGGCGGCGAACACATCGCCGATGCGTCCCGCAAGGCGCGCGGCGACCTCGGCCTTGGTCAGCGTCGGCCAGCTTTCCACGCCGCCATCCTCGACGATGTGGACGGTGTTGCGTTCGCCGCCGAAGATTCCGGTGCCGGGCGAGACATCGTTTGCCACAACCCAATCGCAGCGTTTCTTCGCGAGCTTGGCGCGCGCGTTGTCGATTACATTTTCGGTCTCGGCGGCGAACCCGACGACGAGTCGCGGCCGGCCGCTTCCGAGCGCGGCCAGGCTGGCAAGGATATCGGGATTCTCGACGAGTTCGAGCGTGGGCGGCTTGCCGCCGTTCTTCTTCGTCTTGTTCGCGGCCGCTTCCGCGACGCGCCAATCGGACACGGCCGCCGCGCACACGGCGATGTCGGCGGGCATGGCCGCGCGGCAGGCGGCCAGCATCTCCGCCGCCGTCTCGATGCGCACGACGCTCACCCCAGGCGGGTCGGGTTCGTGGGTCGGGCCAGTGACCAATGTGGTGGCGGCGCCCAGTCGCGCGAGCGCGGCCGCGATCGCGTGGCCCTGCCGGCCCGAGGAACGGTTGGATAGAAAGCGCACCGGATCGATGGGCTCGATCGTGGGCCCGCTCGTAACCACAGCGCGCCGCCCCGCAAGCGGCGCGCGCACGGCGAACCAGCGTTCGATCGCATCCAGGATTTCGGCCGGTTCCGCCATCCGGCCGGGGCCGAATTCCCCGCACGCCATCGGCCCCTCGTTCGGACCGATGCGGATGGCGCCGCGGGCCTCGAGCGCGCGGACATTGCCGACCGTCGCCGCATTCGACCACATGCGATGGTTCATCGCCGGAGCGAACACAATCGGCTTGTCGGTGGCGAGCAGCACGGTCGAGGCCAAATCGTCGGCGCGGCCATGCGCCATTTTGGCCAAAAGATCCGCCGTCGCCGGCGCGACAACGATCAAGTCCGATTCGCGCGACAGACGGATATGGCCCATCTCGCTCTCGTCGGTGAGCGAGAACAGGTCCTGATAGACCTTGTTTTCCGTCAGGGCGGCGAGCGAAAGCGGGGTCACGAATTGCGCACCGGCGGCCGTCAGCACCGCACGCACCTCGGCGCCGCGCTCGCGTAGCCTACGGACTAGATCGAGGCATTTGTAGGCCGCGATCCCGCCCGCTACCACCAGAAGTATGCGCTTGCCGTGCAGCATCCGGAGCCCCGCCCCGCCATCGCAATATTGTGTGGCTGTGAATCCACGGTAATGACCGTCGCCGTCGTTGACAAGCGGCGGACCTAGAGTTGGGCGAACGCGATGATGGCGATGAGCGCGACCACGAGCCACAAGGCATAGAGATAGGCTCGGTTGTTGCGCCCGCCGGCCTCGGCGAACGCGCGCACGGTATCGGGGTGCAGCTTGAACCCACCCTCGGTAAGCATGGCGAGCGCGCGCTCCGCGCCGACAAGAAAGGCCGGAAGGCGTTCGAGCGCGGTCAACGTATCGCGCCCCGCCTGGCGAAGGCGCGCTTGGGGTCCGCGATGCTCGATCATCCAGGCTTCGATCAGCGGCCGGATCAGCTCCCACATATTGACGGTCGGATCGAGCTTCCGCCCGACGCCCTCGGCGACGAGCATCGATTTTTGCAGCAGCAAAAGTTGCGGTTGGGTTTCCATCTCGAAGGTTTCGGCCACCTGGAACAACTGGCCGAGCAGGTGCGCGACGGAAATCTCGGCGAGCGGCCGGCCCAGGATCGGTTCGGCGATCGAACGGCAGGCCTGGGTGAAGGCCTCGACTGATTTGTCGGCCGGTACGTAGCCCGCCTTGAAATGCGCCTCGGCCGCCGCCCGGTAATCGCCCGACAGGAAACCCATCAGCATGTCGGCCAGATAATGGCGCGTCTTGGTGTCCAGCCGGCCCATGATGCCGAAATCGACCGCGACGACATTGCCGGCCGCGTCCACGAACAGATTTCCTGGATGCAGATCGGCGTGAAAGAAGCCGTCGCGGAAGGCTTGGTTGAACAGCGCCGAACCCGCCTTGATCAGGATCTCGCGCAAATCGTGCCCCGCGGCGAGCAGGGCCGCGCGCTCGTCGATCGGAATGCCCTCGACGCGCTCGAGCGTGAGTACGCGCCGCCCGGTTCGCGTCCAATCGACGGCGGGCACGCGGAAACTGCCGTCGTCCTTGAAGTTCGCTTGAAGCTCGGACGCCGCCGCCGCTTCCAGGCGCAGGTCCATCTCCATCGCGACCGTATCGGCCATGGTGGCCACGACCTCGACGGGTCTCAAGCGCCGCAGCGCGGGCGCGCCGCGTGCGACGAGGGAGGCCAGCCAATAGAACAGGTCGAGATCCCGCTGGAAGGCGTCCTCGATGCCGGGGCGCAGGATCTTGACCGCCACGTCCCGGCCATCGGCCGTGACGGCCATGTGAACTTGCGCGATCGAGGCGGCGGCGACGGGGATGTCGTCGAAGGCGCTGTAAAGCGCCTCGATGGGCTTGCCGAATTCGCGCTCGATCGCCGCGCGCGCTTGGGCGCCCGGAAAGGGCGGCAGATGGTCCTGCAATTCCGAAAGATCGGCGGCGACCTCGTCGCCCAGCAGGTCCGAGCGCGTCGAGAGCAATTGGCCGAACTTGATGAAACTCGGGCCCAGGCCATGAATCGCCTGCGCCAGCCTCTGTCCGGGGCGAAGCGCGCGGATGGGGCTGGTCTTGGCCGGACCCGAGCAGGCGCGCACCGCGGCGGTCAGCGTCGGGGCTATGCCGAAACGCTCGAAAAGGAAGAGCGCGTCGTGCCGGGCGAGGCGATGGGCAATGCGCACCAGGCGAAGCACATGGCGGGCGGCGCGAATCATGGGGCGATGTCCGGGGGGGCCATATCCGGGGGTTGTGTCCGGCGAGCCTAGATGCGCCAGCCGCCGTGCAACGCGGCGATGCCGCCCGACAGATTGCGCCAAGCGACGCGCGCGAATCCGGCCCCGGTCATGCGGGCGGCCAATTCGTCCTGGGGCGGAAAGCGGCGGATGCTTTCGGCGAGATAGCGATAGGACGCCGCGTCGCCCGCGATCAGGCGGCCGAGGGCGGGAAGAACCGCGAAGGAATACCGGTCGTACAGCGGACCTAATAGCGGCCAGACCACCCGGCTGAACTCGAGGCAGAGGAAGCGGCCACCCGGACGCAAGACGCGATAGGCCTCGGCAAGGGCGCTGTCGATATCGGTGACATTGCGCAGCCCGAAAGCGACCGTGCAGGCGTCGAAGGACCGGCTCGGCAGCGGCAGGGCTTGCGCATCGCCGCATACCCAGCGCACGCCGTCGATTTGGCCGCGATCGATCGCTCGGTCGCGTCCCGTCGCCACCATCTCCGGCGTGAGATCGCAAACCACGATATCCGCAGCCGCGTCGGGATGGCCGCGGCGCACGCGGTCGAGAATGCGAAGCGCGATATCGCCCGTGCCGCCCGCCAGATCGAGTATCCGCATGCCCGCGCGCGGCGCCAAGGTATCCACCATTGCTTGTTTCCAAAGCCGGTGGACGCCCCAAGACATGAAATCGTTCATCGCGTCGTAGCGCGGCGCGACGCTGTCGAAAATCTGGCGAACCAGCGCACTTTTTGCCGCGGCCGGCACGCGCTGGAAGCCGAAATCGACGGTCGCTTTGGCGTCCGTTGCGTCTTGGGCGCGGGATTCGAGCATGGCGCGCGACCATAGCCGACCACCGGGACGCACGCTAGGTTGCGCCATGCCCGAACTGCCCGAGGTCGAGACTGTCCGGCGCGGCCTGGAATCCCAAATCCGGGGTGCCCGAATCCTCCGCGTCGAAGCGCGCCGGCCCGATCTTCGCATACCCTTGCCGCCCCGCTTCGCCCTGCGCCTGGTCGGGCGGCGCGTTGAAGAGGTTGCGCGCCGGGCAAAATATCTGCTGCTGCACCTCGACGACGGCGAGATCTTGGTCATTCACCTCGGTATGTCCGGCCGCCTCATCGTCGGCCCGGCCCGGCGCAACGTGGCACCCGGCAAGCATGAGCACGTCGAATTCGAATTCGACAACCGCCAAGGGGTGGTGTTCGAGGATCACCGGCGATTCGGCCTCATGACCTTGGTGCCGGGCGCGGAAATAGACCGTCATGCGCTGTTCCGCCATCTGGGCATCGAGCCCTTGGGCCCGACCTTCGATGGCATGGTCCTTGCGCGTCTTCTTGCGGGCGCGCGCACCCCGATCAAGGCTGCGCTGTTGGATCAAAGGCGCGTCGTGGGGGTCGGCAATATCTATGCGTGCGAAGCCCTGTTCCGCGCCGGAATCTCGCCGCGCCGCCTTGCGCGCACGGTCGCAGCGGTGCGGGCCGATCGCCTGGCGGCGGCGATACGCTCGGTTCTGAGCGAGGCAATCGCGGCGGGCGGCTCTTCGTTGCGCGATTACGTGCAGGCTTCGGGCGAGCTCGGTTATTTTCAGCACGCCTGGAAGGTTTACGGCCGTGAAGGCGAGACATGCGCCCATGCGGGATGCGCCGGGCGGATCCGGCGCATCGTTCAAGCCAATCGTTCGACTTTCTATTGTCCGCGATGCCAGACATGAGGTCATGGACCGGAGCAAGGGGCCGGATTGGCTGGAAAATGGCCCTGCCCGGCCTCGCGGGAGCGATATTTTTTCTCTGTATCGGTGGGCGGACCGCTATTGGCGGCGAATTTCTGGCGCATATCGTCGATGTGCCGGTCATGCCGGGAATGGTCGAAATCGCGGGCGCCGGTGTCGCGTTCGACGATCCGGCGGGCCGAATCGTCGAAACCTTCGCGTCCGGGCCGGTCGCGCGCGCGGCAGTATCGGCATTTTACGCCGCGACCCTTCCACGGCTCGGGTGGGTCGCGATCGATGCCACTACATATCGCCGCGAGCGCGAGAAACTTCAGCTTGATTTCGTCGCTGGAAGCGGCGATGTGACGGTGCGCTTTTTGCTGACGCCCCGCTGACTCTTTTTCGAACGGAGCTTTGTCCATGGTTTACGAGAATATCTTGGTTGAGACGCGCGGCGCGGTCGGAATCGTCCGCTTGAACCGGCCCAAGGCGCTCAATGCCCTGTGTGCGGCGTTGATTGTCGAACTGGGGCAGGCGCTCGACCTCTTCGAGGCGGACGACGCCATCGGCGCCGTCGTGCTGACGGGAAGCGAAAAGGCCTTTGCCGCGGGCGCCGATATCAAGGAGATGCAGCCCAAGTCCTATATGGATGTCTATCTGGCCGATTTCATCACGCGCGGCTGGGAGCGGATCACGACCTGCCGCAAGCCGATAATCGCCGCCGTGTCGGGTTATGCGCTGGGCGGGGGATGCGAGGTCGCGCTCATGTGCGACTTCGTCCTCGCCGCCGATACCGCGAAGTTCGGTCAACCCGAAATCGGCATCGGCACCATGCCGGGTGCCGGCGGCACCCAGCGCCTTGCCCGGTTCATTGGCAAATCAAAGGCCATGGACATGTGTTTGTCGGCCCGCATGATGGACGCGGCCGAGGCCGAGCGCTGCGGTCTGGTTTCGCGGGTGGTTCCCGCCGCGGAGTTGTTCGAGGACGCGGTCAAGACGGCCGAGCGCATCGCGTCGATGTCGCGCCCGGTCGTTCTCATGATAAAGGAAGCGGTGAACCGCGCGTTCGAAACCACTCTTGCGGAAGGGATTCGCTTCGAACGGCGGCTTTTCCACTCGACTTTCGCGCTCGAGGACCGAAAAGAAGGCATGG
>CAMAPP010000074.1 GCA_945860095.1 Rhizobium sp. Q54
GCCACGCGGGGGCGGTCGAACCGGGCGGGCCGATCGTCGCGCGCGCGACCGGCAATCGCTGCGCCATGCTCGGCGCGGGCTATCTCGAGCTCATTGCCATCGTCGATCCGAAACTGCCCGCGGGCGGCATGGACGCGCGCATCGCCGCGCGCGAGGGCGTGCACATCGCTGCCTTCGGCTGCGCGGACGCCAAGGCGGCGGACGCCCATCTGCGCGCCGCGAACTTCGCCTCGCGCGGCGGCGTCTATCTCGAACGCATGGTCGATTCGCCCGAAGGCCCCATGATGGCGAAATTCGAGCGCGTGCCGGTCGCGCCGCACGAGACGCCGGAAGGCGCCGTGTTCTACATCAAGCACCTGACGCGCGAGGCGATCTGGCAGAAGCAGCTCTTGAACCACGCCAATGGCTCGCTCGCTCTCGACGAGGCGGTGTTTCACGTCGCCGACGCGGACGAGGCGGCCCTGCGCTATGGCCGGTTCCTCGGCTTGGCGGCGACGGGCGCGGGCGGGGTGCGGCGCATCGCCTTGCCGCGCGGCACGCTGACCCTGGCCGATTCGCGGGGGCTCCGCGGCCTTCTGCCCTTTGCGGACGTGGCGCCCGCGCCGGGCATCGTCGGCGTGACGGTGCGCACGCGTTCGCTCGATGAAGTCCGGCGCACGCTCGAAGCCGCGCGCGTTCCGGCGGTCGCGGAGGGCAAACGCCTTCTGGTCGCGCCCGCCCATGCCCATGGTTGCGCGCTGACCTTCGCCGCGGATTGACCAAGCCGCATGGACGGTCGGCAGGCGCGCAATCTCGGCTATTTCTTCCGCCCGGCGGCGCGGCGCGTCCCGGACAAGATCGCCGTCGTCGATTTGTGGGACGGGCGCGAGCGGCGAATTGCCTACGGCGCGCTCGATGCCCGTCTCGACCGCGCCGCGGCTGCGCTCGCGGCACTCGGCCTCGCGCCCGGCGACCGGTTGTTCGTGTGCGTCGGCAATCGGACGGAGTTTCTCGAGATCTTCTTCGGCGCGATGCGCGCGGGCATCGTGCCGGTTCCAGCCAATCCGCGTCTGGGCGCGGATGCGCTCGGCCATATTCTGGCCGATAGCGGGTCGCGCGCGGCCGCGATCGATCCCGATATCAACGCGCACGCCGCAGCCGCGGTCGAGCGCACGGGCATTGGCGCGAAAATCTCGCTTGCCCCGCGCGCGGGCTGGCGTGATTACGAAACGGCGCTGGCCGCGGCTTCGCCCGGATTCGAGCCGCCCGAACTCGCCGCCGGTCATCCCGCCTTCCATCCCTATACCTCGGGCTCGACGGGCAAGCCCAAGGGCGTGATCCTCACCCATGCGGGCCAGCTATGGTGGCTCGGTTGCCGGCACCGGCTCTATCCCGTGACGCCCGAAACCGTATCGCTCGTCGCCGTGCCGCTGTTTCATAAGAACGCCATGGGCGCGGCGATCAAGCCGAATCTTCTGGCCGGCGCCTCGCTCGTCATCTTGCCGCGCTTCGACGCCAAGAGCTATCTCGAGACGCTCGCGCGCCTGCGCTGCACGCACGCGCCGGGCGTGCCGGCGCTGTTCATCATGATCTTGCAGGAACGCGATCTCATCGCGCGGCTCGATCTTTCGGCGTTCCAGGCGATCATGGTCGGCTCCGCGCCGGTACACGAAGAATTGGTGACGGCGATGACGAAGACCTTCGGCGTGCGCGTCGTTCAGGGCTACGGCTTGACCGAGGGCGGGCCGGTGATGTTCGGCCCGCCGCTCGACGGCCGCGCCGTGCCGGTCGGCAGCGTTGGCGTGCCGTGGCCGGAGGGCGAAGTGAAGCTCGTGGATGCGGCCGACCGCGAACGGCCCGATCATGGCGAGCTGTGGGTGCGCAATCCAGGCGTGACTCCGGGCTATCACAATCTGCCCGACGTCAATCGCGTGCGCTTCGCCGACGGTTTTCTCAAGACGGGCGATCTGTTTAGTCGCGACGAAGGAGGGTTTTATTTTTTCCGCGGCCGGATCGACGACATGTTCGTATGCGGCGGCGAGAACATATATCCCAAGGAAGTCGAAAATCTCCTCATGTCCCACCCGGACGTGGCCGACGCTTGTGTCGTCGCCATGGACCACGCGCTCAAGGGCCAGGTGCCGTGGGCGATGGTCGTACCGAAATCGGGTGCCGAGGTCGATGAGGGCGCTCTCAAGGCGCATTGCCTTGCGGCGGGGCCCGCCTATGCCCACCCCCGCCGCGTCGTGGTCGTGAACCAAATGCCCCTGTCGGGCGTGGGAAAGATCGACCGCGCGGCGGTGAAGGCGATGCTCGACGGCGAACACGCGGCCCTAAAGGGATAAAGGCGAAAGGGATTAGAGCGCCCGCGCGCCATGCGGCCGCGTCTTCCGCCGGGCTGGACAGCCTGGCGCACAAGCCCCTAGCCTCCGCCTCCGATGACCGAATCCCAAAAGCCGCCCGCGAAGAAAGTTCGCCCGCGCGACGCCTCCAGCGTCGTGCTTTATCGTCGGCGCGGCCCGCGCATCGAGGTGCTGATGGGTCTGCGTCATGCCAAGCACAGCTTCATGCCGCAGCGCTGGGTGTTCCCCGGCGGGCGGGTCGATATCGGCGATGCGCGCGTTCCGACCGCGGCGCCGCTTCGCCCGGCGGTGGCCGCGCGCATGGCGCATTGCACGCCGACGGCGGCGCGCGCGCGCGCGCTCGCGGTCGCGGCGGTGCGCGAAACCTATGAGGAAGTCGGCCTCATGCTCGGCAAGCCGGTTTCGGGTACGCTTGAGCCGGTGCCCGAGGCGTGGCGCGGCTTTTTCGACCTTGGTCTTGCGCCCGCGCTCGACGGCCTGGATTTGTTCTTCCGCGCGATCACGCCGGTTTATTCGCCCAAGCGTTTTCACGCGCGATTTTTCCTGGCCGATGCCGACCGGGCGGAGGGTGCGCTCAAGGGTTCGGGCGAGCTCGAGGATTTGCGCTGGCTTTCGTTCGACGAGGCGTTTGCCCTGCCGCTCGTGGATGTCACCGAGGAATGTTTGAAGGAAGCCGCGCTCATGCTGGCTTCGCCCGAGACGCGCGAGCGCGACGATCCGGTGCCGCTGTTCTGCTATCGCGGCAAATCCATGACGATCCGCAGGCTCTAGCGGGACGCGGCGAGGTTTCGGTCTTGTATACGCTCTATGTCAGCCGAAATTCCGCCGGCATGGGCGCGCACGCGATGCTCGAGGAATTGGGCGCGCCGTTCGAAACGGTGGCGATCGATACCAGCAAACCTCGGACGCCCGAATATCTGGCGATCAATCCGACGGGGCGGATTCCGAGCCTGGTCGAGTTCGACGACGCGGGAAGTCGCGTGGCCGTGGTGTTTCAGTCGGCGGCGATCCTATGCCATCTGGCCGACCGCCATCCCGAAGCCAAGTTCCTCGGCCCCGTGGGCGGGGCGGCGCGCGCGCGGTCGCTGCAATGGCTGTGGTTCATGGCCGAAGCGCTGCAGCCCGCCTATCTCATGCATTTCCATCCCGACGGCTTCACCGCCGATCCTTCGGGCCAAGCCGCCATCGACGCCAAGGCGACCGATCTCATCGACGCCGCCTGGACCATCGTCGACGGCGCGATCGGCGCGGGTTCGTACCTGGGCGGCATGGCCCCCGAGATTTGCGATTTTTATTTTTTGACCTTCGCCCTATGGCACAAAGCGCACCACCGTCCCCTGGCCGCCCATCCAAATCTCGCGCGTGCCTTGCGCGGCATGACGGCGCGGCCGGCGGTTCGGCGTATGATGGCGGCCTCGGGGAAAACCCTGCAATTGTGAAAACTTAACATTCGCGCGGGCACAATCCGCGCCGAGACGATGCGACAACGCAACGGCCGCGCCGAAAACCTGCCGGCCCGTCTGCCAAACACTGCGGAGGCTCCATGTACCAGCTCTATCTGACGATGCGCTCGGCGGCGATGAGCACCCATGCGGCGCTCGAGGAAGTCGGCGCGAAGTACGAACTCCGTCCGGTCGATCTGACCAAGCCCCGGCCGGCGGAATTCCTGCTACTCAATCCCCAGGGCAAGGTGCCGGTGCTGATTCACGACCTGGGTGGCGAACGGCGGGTCTTGTTCCAGTCGGCGGCGTGTCTGCTTTACCTGGCCGACCAGCATCCCGAGGCCAAGCTCGCGCCGCCCGTGGGCTCGCCGGCGCGCGCTTTGGTTTACCAATGGCTGTTCTACATGGCGGAATCGTTGCAGGCCCCGTACATCATGTATTTCTACGCCGACCGCTACACCGCCGATCCGGCGGGCGTGGCGGCGGTCAAGGCCAAGGCGATCGACAACATCGACACCGCCTGGAACCATCTCGACCGCGCGTTGGCCCTAGGCCCCCATTTTCTCGGCAAGACGTACAGCGTCGCCGATCTCTACATGCTGACCTTCGCCGTCTGGCACAAGCCGGAGATGAAGACGATGACGCCCTACGCCCATGTGGCGCGAAATCTCGCGCTCGTGCGCGCCCGCCCCGCGGTCAAGCGCATGCTGCAGGCGAACGAGGCCGCGTGATTCTTCAGCGCAGCCGGTAACGCGCGGCGGCGGTGGCGGCGCCGTCGTCGGCTGCGGCGCGCCCGGTTTCCACCATGTGAATCAAGTGGGCGAGCACGGTATGCCGAGCGGCGCCGTGCAGATTGCGCGGCACCGCCTGGTACATGCGCTCGACCATTTCCGGGATCGTGCACAGCCCGGCGCGGATGCAGTCGGCGATTTGCGCCTCGCGCGCCCGGCGATGGCCGGCGAGCGCGCGGACGAAGCGGCGCGGGTCGGGAATGGCGGCGCCGTGGGTCGGCCAATAGACCTCCTCGGTCCGCGCCATCAGGACGTCGAGAGAGGCCAAATAGTCGCGCATATTGCCGTCGGGGGGCGAAACGACGGTCGTGGACCAGCCCATGACGTGATCGCCGCTGAACAGCGCGTTCTCCTCGGCAAGGGCGAAGCACAGGTGGTTCGAGGTGTGGCCCGGCGTGTGGACGGCTTCGAGCGTCCAGCCCTTTCCCGACAGCACCGCGCCGTGGCGCAAGACCATGTCGGGAACGAAGTCCATGTCGCCGCCTTCTTCGACCTCCGGGCCCTCGTGCCGTCCGCCGCCATGCGGGCCGAAGCCGAAGATGGGCGCGCCGGTCCTTGCCTTCAGCGGACGCGACAGGGGCGAATGGTCGAGATGGGTGTGCGTCACGACGATATGGCTTACCCGTTCGCCCGCGATCGCGGCTTCGATGGCGGCCAGATGTTCGGGCAGATCGGGACCTGGATCGATCACGGCAACCTCGCCCCGCCCGACGATGTAGGTGCCGGTGCCGTGGAAGGTGAACGCGCTCGGATTGCGCGCGACGACGCGGCGGATGAGCGGC
This sequence comes from Rhizobium sp. Q54, assembly GCA_945860095.1. Lineage (GTDB taxonomy): Bacteria > Pseudomonadota > Alphaproteobacteria > CADEGL01 > CADEGL01 > CAMAPP01. Next base: position 5,358 of record CAMAPP010000074.1, read on the forward strand.
GAGACCTGCGCCACGCCGCCATAGTCGAAGTCGATCTCGCGCACGAAAGGAATGTCTTCGGCCATGACTCGCCGCCACCCGGTTGCCGAGGCGATCTTGCGCCGGTATGGCCGCCGCTTCAAACGGTTTGGCGCCGCGCGCCGCGTGGCGAGGAAAATTTCCCGCGCACGCCAAAAATCCCGGCGCTGCTCTTGCATCCCTTGGCGCCCGAACATAAATTGCGGCCTTCGGCATGCCGCGAACCGGCATGGCGCGGACATTCGGAGGTGCGCGAGCGGCGTCGAGCGCGGGAAGGGGATTTTCGGCTTTTCGATCTGACCGTCTCCGACTTGGTTCGATGCGGTCGATGTCGCCGTCTTTGACGCAAGACATGGCCCTCGACGCAAGACATGGCCCTCGACGCAAGACATGGCCCTCGATGCAAGACATGGCCCTCGATGCAAGACATGGCGGCTCCAGGTCGATCTCGAAAGCGATACCGAATTTTAGGTCCCCTTGGATGTTCGGCGCGGCGATCCTCCGCGATGGCAGGATCCCGCCCCGGGGATCGAGGAACGGCAATGCACCAGATGACGGATCGCCTTCGGGATTTTATCGATCGCAATCCGGACTTGGAGCCACCTTATCTCGTGGTCGATTTGCGGGAAGTCGAGCGGCTCTACCGCGATCTCAAGGGCGATCTGCCCTTCGCCGACGTGTACTACGCGATCAAGGCAAATCCGGCCCGTCCGGTGCTCGAGCTCTTGCACCGCCTAGGTGCGAGCTTCGATTGCGCGACCGTGCGTGAAATCCGCGACGTACTCGAAATCGGCGCCTCGCCCAAGGCGGTGTCCTACGGCAGCACGCTCAAGAAGGAGCCGGATATCCGCACCGCCCGCGATTTGGGCGTGGATCTGTTCTGCTTCGATTGCGCCGAAGAGCTGGAGAAAATCGCCCGCCAGGCGCCTGGCTCCAGGGTCTTCTGCCGCATCCTCGTCGACAACACGGGCGCGGACTGGCCGCTCACGCGCAAGTTCGGCTGCGAGCCGATGGAAGCCGTGCCGCTCATGGAACTCGCGGCCAAGCGCGGCCTCGTGCCCTATGGCCTGTCCTTCCACGTCGGCTCCCAGCAGCTCGAGCCGCTGTCCTTCGTGCGTGCGATCGGTACGTCGTCCGACGTGGTGGGTGCCTTGCGCGCGCGCGGCATCGCTATCGAGATGCTGAATTTGGGCGGCGGGCTGCCGGCGCACTATGATCGCAAGATTCCGCCGCTGGCCAATTACAGCGCGGCGATCAAGGCCGGCCTCGACGAAGCCGATCTCAATGGCGGCCTCAAGCAGATCATCATCGAGCCGGGCCGCTACATGACGGGCGATGCGGGCGTGACGGTGTCCGAGGTCATTCTGACCGCAATGCGCGGCGACCGGCGCTGGGTGTATCTCGACATCGGCAAGTTCGGCGGCCTGGCCGAAACCATGGACGAGGCGATCCGCTACCGGATGGTCACGCCCCATAACGGCGCGCTCACGACGCCGTCGGTGGTCGCGGGTCCGACCTGCGACAGCGCCGACGTGCTGTACGAGAAGAACGTCTATCAACTGCCGAGCGCGCTCAAGACGGGCGACCGGGTGCACATCCTCGCGACCGGCGCCTATACGACGACTTACGCGTCGAACGGCTTCAACGGCATTCCGCCGATAGCCGAATATTACATCTAGGTTTTCGGCAAGCCTCCCGATTGCTCGGGCCGTCTTGCGGGCGGCGTGGCCGGGCGCGCCCGCGCTCTCAGGCCCGGTCCGGCAGGCGCTTGGCGAGCGTGCCGTTCCAAGGAATGAACCCGACAGGGGACAGAACTTGCGCCGCCGGATTCGGGCGTTGGCGGTGCATGGCGCCACCCATGGCATCGGGCGCGAGTACGATGGCGCGGCAGGATTTGGCGCGCGCGCGTCGTTCGATGGCGTCGATCAGCAGCATCAAGACATCGGTGTTCACCAAGCCGAGCGCAACCAGAAGCTCGATGCGCAGCACGCGCTCGTCCGCTTCGTCGCGACCCAAGGCGGTCGCGGACAGCCCGTACATATAGCCGGAGCGGTCGAAAGCGGCTTGCATGCCGCCGGGCGGCGAATCGAGCCGGGCCGCCCGGGCAAGCCAGTCGGAAAGCGTCCATTGCGGCCAGTGCGCGCGTAGCAAGGGATAGGCCAGCGCCGCGCGCGCGGTGGGCAAGGGCGCGATTTGGAAACCGAGAGCCACGATTTGCGTCCGGCTCGCGGCGCCGCTAACCTTTCGCCTATTGCTACGTTGTGCTCGAACCATGGGCGCGGCTCAGCGAACGTCTAAAGCCGGGGTGGTTGGCGCCGGTTTCATGGTACGCGCGGCCATACCCGGAAATAACCGTCGCGGCTTTGCATACGGGCTTGGCGAGGGCAATCCATGGCGCTGAAACCGGCAACGAAAATAGCGGATACAAAGACCGCCGGCACAGCAGCCCCGTCCGCCGGGAAGGCGGGGTCGGCGCGCGGGGCGGGCAATCCGTGCGTGGCCTGTCCGGTGCGCGGCATCGCGCTGTGCGCGCCGCTCCAGGGCAAGGAGCTTGATCGTCTCAACGGTATCGTCACGCATGCGCGGTTTTCCCCCGAAGGGGCGGCGTTCTACGAAGGCGACGAGGCCGAACACATTTTCAACGTCACTTCGGGCTGCGTGCGTCTGTCCAAAATGCTGCCGGACGGCCGGCGCCAGATCACGGGGTTTCTCTGGCCGGGCGATTTCTTCGGCTTGGCATTCGACCGGAGCTATTCCTACACCGCCGAGGCGGTCGGCGAGGTCGAGGTCTGCCGTTTTCCGCGCGCCAAGCTCGAAGCGCTGTTTCGCGAATACCCGAAGCTCGAGCATCGTCTTTTGTCCATGGCGGGGAACGAATTGATCGCAGCCCAGGACCACATGATGGTGCTCGGCCGGAAGACCGCACAGGAGCGCATCGCGACCTTTCTTATCTTGCTCAGCCGGCGTTCGGTGCGCGCCGGTCAGGGCGAAAATTCGCTCGATTTGCCCATGAATCGCGCCGATATCGCCGATCATCTGGGTCTGACCGTAGAGACGGTCAGCCGCACTTTCACCCAATTGCGCAAGAACAAGATCATCGATCTCCCCGATCCGCGCAGCGTCGCGATTCTCGACCGCGCGCGGCTCGAGGGCGCATCCGACGGACACTGAGCCGCGCACGATCACGGCCGATAGGCGGGTGCGGGATCATCGTCTCCCCGCGCCGCGCCATCCTCCGGCACGACGATATCGCGAAAGGCGTGCCAGCTCGCATGCGCGATCAGGGGCAGCGTCACCGCCAGGCCGATATAAAACGTGACCAAACCGACCGTCGTGAACAGCGCGATCAGCGCCGCCCATACCGCCATGGCGCGGAGATTGTGGCGCACGGCGGTGATGCTCGTGGCGATCGCGGTGAAGACATTGACCGGGCGGTCGAGCAGCATCGGCACGGACATGACCGATATGGCGAACACCGCCGCCGCCAGCGCGGCGCCGAACGCCGTGCCTAGGACGAGGAAGGGCAGCCCGTTCGCCGATAGGAATATTTGTTCGACGAGACGCGCGAGCGAAGGCGTATCGCGGCTGAAGAACAGGGCGAACAGCAGCGTGGCGATGCGAATCCACAACAGCAGAAACAGCATCAGCGCCACGCCCATGAGGCCGATCTGGGTCGGGTTTCGGCGCCAGGCGGAAAAGGCGCCGGCGAGATCGACCGGAAGTCCCAGCGCGCGCCTGCGGCTGGTGTCGTAAAGCCCGACGGCCAAGATGGGCGCCACCAGCATGAATCCGGCGGCGAGCGGCAGGATGAGATAGGGCGCCCCCGCGCTCCACGCGCCGAACGTGACGAGCAGTCCCAATGCGGCGAAGGCGCCGCCATAGCCGAGGCCCACGCCCGGCGCCGAGACCAGATCGCGCCAACCCGCCGCCAGCCAAGCCCAGGGCCGGTCGAGTCCGACCTGACGGATGCGCGGAGAGGGCGTTACGAATACCGGCACTACATGCGTCATCGCCGAAGTCCCTCCCCGAAAGCGCGCTGGCCCCGCAAGCCGTCCACCGGTAGAAAGCAGGGGCATGGAACGCCCGCCCGCGCGTTGAGCTAGATCAATGTTTCTGGAGGCGCGGTGGGGTCCTTATCGCGCGGCATTGCCGGGGGCCTCGCGGGGGTCGGTCGGAACGGAGCAAGGGGGGCTCGATGGCCATTGCCGCAAGCAGTTCCGGGCGCACGAGCGAGGCGGGTCCGTATAACGAGCGGGTCATCCGCCTCTTCGCCATCGCCACCATGTTTTGGGGCGTCGTGGCTTTCCTGGTGGGCGTCGTGATCGCCCTGCAGCTCGCATTCCCCGTGCTCAATCTCGATCTCGAGTGGACGACATTCGGTCGCCTGCGGCCCCTGCACACGTCAGCCGCGGTCTTCGCCTTCGGCGGCAATTCCCTTTTGGCCTGCTCGCTCTATTGCGTGCAACGCACCTGCCGCGCCTCGTTGTTCGGCGGCCCCGTGCTCGCGAATGTCCTGTTCTGGGGCTATCAGGCCTTCATCGTGCTCGCCGGCACGGGCTATGTGCTCGGCATCTCCCAGGGCCGCGAATACGCCGAGCCCGAATGGTACGTCGATTTGTGGCTGACCGTCGTGTGGGTGATCTATCTCGTGGTCTTCCTCGGCACCATCATGAAGCGCCGCGAGCCGCACATTTACGTCGCCAACTGGTTCTTCCTCGCCTTTATCGTCACGGTGGCGTTACTGCACATCGTGAACAACCTCGCGGTGCCGGTGTCGTGGATGGGGGTCAAGAGCTATTCGGCGTTCTCCGGCGTGCAGGATGCGCTGATCCAATGGTGGTAAGGCCATAACGCGGTCGGATTTTTCCTCACCGCCGGTTTTCTCGGCATCATGTATTACTTCGTGCCGAAGCAGGCCGGGCGGCCCGTCTATTCCTACCGCCTCTAGATCGTCCATTTCTGGTCGTTGATTTTCCTCTATATCTGGGCCGGCCCGCACCATTTGCATTACACCGCGCTGCCCGATTGGGCGCAGACGCTCGGCATGGTGTTCTCGGTGATGCTGTGGATGCCGTCATGGGGCGGCATGATCAACGGCATCATGACCCTGTCGGGGGCGTGGGACAAATTGCGCACCGATCCGGTGCTGCGCTTCCTCGTGACCTCGGTGGCGTTCTACGGCATGTCGACGTTCGAGGGCCCGGTCATGTCGATCAAGCCCGTGAACGCGCTGTCGCACTACACCGATTGGACGATCGGCCACGTGCATTCGGGTGCGCTCGGCTGGGTGGCCTTCGTGTCGTTCGGCGCGATGTACTATCTATTTCCCCGCCTGTGGGGCCGGGAAGGCCTGCATTCCCTGCGCTTGGTGGCGGTCCACTACTGGATCGCGACGATCGGCATCGTTCTCTACATCACCGCCATGTGGGTCTCGGGCATCATGCAGGGCCTGATGTGGCGGTCCTACGACGAACTCGGCTTCCTGCAATACAGCTTCGCCGAGACGGTGGACGCGATGCATCCGTTCTATGTCATCCGCGCGTTGGGCGGCTTGTGCTTCCTTGTCGGCGCGCTCGTTATGGTCCTCAATCTTTGGCGCACGGTGCGCGGCCCGGCCTCGGCCGCGCGCCCCGCGCTCGAAGCCGCGGAGTAGCGCCATGATCAGCCACGCGCGCATCGAAAAGAATGTCATCCTGATGCTCGTCCTAACGCTGCTGACGGTTTCCATCGGCGGCTTGGTGGAAATCGTGCCGTTGTTCACCATCGAATCGACGATCGAGAAGGTCGAGGGCGTGCGGCCCTATTCGCCGCTCGAACAGATGGGCCGCAACATTTACATCCGCGAGGGCTGCTACACCTGCCACAGCCAGATGATCCGTCCCTTCCGAGACGAGGTCGAACGCTACGGCCACTACTCGCTCGCGGCCGAGAGCATGTACGATCATCCGTTCCAATGGGGTTCCAAGCGCACGGGGCCCGATCTCGCCCGCGTGGGCGGCAAGTATTCGAACGAGTGGCAGGCCGTGCACCTTGTCGATCCGCGCGGCGTGGTGCCGGAATCGGTCATGCCGCCCTATGGATTTCTCGCGCGCCGCGCCTTGCGCGCGGCCGATATCGCCGAGCACCTGAAGACCCTGCGCAAGGTGGGCGTGCCCTATACCGACGAGATGATCGCCAATGCGGCGGCCGATCTCGCGGCCCAGGCCGCGCCCGACGCCGATGTCGCGGGTCTGCTCGCGCGCTATCCCAAGGCGGCGACGGGCGATTTCGACGGCGATCCCGAGCGCCTGACCGAAATGGACGCGCTTATTGCCTATCTGCAGATGCTCGGCCGCCTGGTCGATTTCTCGGCCGCGCCCGCCGGCGGCATCCGCCAATAGGGAATCGGGACATGGACATCCTGTCGCTTATGCCGTGGCTTAAATCGGCATGGACCGTGTGGTTCCTGTTGGTCTTCGTCGGCATCGTCGTCTCGGTCTATTGGCCGGGGCGCAAGCGCGAGTTCGAGGCGCGCGGCCGCATCCCCTTCGAACGTGAGGACTGAGCATGGCCGGCGATCTCGACCGCGACGCCCTCACGGGCAAGCCGACCACCGGCCACGAGTGGGACGGCATCCGCGAACTCAACAATCCGCTGCCCAAATGGTGGCTGTACGTGCTTTACGCGACCATCCTTTGGGCGGCGGTCTATGTCGTGCTCTTTCCCGCCATTCCGTGGTTCTCGGGCCACAGCAGGGGCGTGCTCGGCTGGTCGATGCGCGGCGAATTCGCCGAGCGCTGGGCCGAGGGCCGCGCCAAGCAGTCCGAGTTCCAGGCGCGCATCGTCGCGGCCTCGATCGAAGAAATCCGCGCCGATCCGCGATTGCTCAATTATGCGCTCGCGGGCGGCCGGGCGGCCTTCGCGGACAATTGCGCCCCCTGTCACGCTCCGGGCGGCGCGGGCCGCAAGGGCGGATTTCCGGTTCTGGCCGACGACGACTGGCTGTGGGGCGGCACGCTCGAGGCCATCGAGCAAACCATTCGCCACGGCGTGCGCGGCTCCGGCGCGGAGTCGCGTCAATCCGTCATGCCGGCCTTTGGCGCCGATGGCACGCTGACAGAGGCGCAGATCGCCGATGTCGCCGCCCATGTCCTGACCCTGTCGGGCGGGGCAGCGGACGATTCCGCCAATCGCGGCAAGGCCATCTTCGCCGAGCAATGCACCGCTTGCCACGGCGCCGACGGCAAGGGTGTGGCCGAACTGGGCGGCCCCAATCTCGCGGACCGGATATGGTTGTACGGCGGCGCCAAGCACGAAATCGCCGCGCAGATCGCGAAGCCGCGCATCGGCGTGATGCCCGCCTGGCAAGGCCGCCTCGACCCTGCGGCGATCAAGATGCTCGCGGTCTACGTGCACGCGCTCGGCGGCGGTAAATAGCCCCGCCCCGCGCGGCGGGGCGATGGGGTTCGGATTCGGATAAGCGATCGGAAGGCTTGGGCGATCGATGGACGCGGTCGAAATCGACGACGCACGTTCGGTCAAGGTGCAACGCGATGATGGCCCGATGTATGCGAGCCGCGTGCGCGTCTATCCCAAGGCCGTATCCGGCCAGTTCCGGCGCCTGAAATGGGCGGCGCTGATCGTCTTGCTGTCGGTCTATTACGTCCTGCCGTGGCTTCGTTGGGACCGCGGACCGGACGCGCCGGACCAGGCCGTGCTCGCGGACATGGTGCACGGGCGATTCTATTTCTTCTGGATCGAGATTTGGCCGCAACAGGTCTATTACCTGACCGGGCTGCTGCTTCTCGCGACGCTCGGCGTCTTTCTCGCCTCCAGCATCGCCGGCCGCGCCTGGTGCGGCTATGCCTGTCCGCAGACCGTATGGACCGATCTGTTCCTGTGGGTCGAGCGCCAAATCGAAGGCGATCGCGGCGCGCGCATCCGGCGTGACAAGGCGCCTTACAGGCCCGGCAATCTCGTCCGCAAGTTCGCCAAGCACGCGGCCTGGCTGGTCGTCGCGGCGGTGACGGGCGGGGTGTGGATCGCGTATTTCGTCGATGCGCGCGTGGCCGTGCCGGCGATCGTCGAGGGACGGGCCTCCACGACGGTGTATTTTTTCTTCGCGCTGTTCACCGCCACGACCTATCTGCTCGCGGGCTGGGCACGCGAACAGGTGTGCACCTATATGTGCCCGTGGCCGCGCTTCCAATCGGCCATGCTCGACGAGGACAGCTTCGTCGTCACCTACAAGGCGTGGCGGGGCGAGCCGCGCGGCCGCCACGTCAAGGACGCAAGTTGGGAAGGGCGCGGCGATTGCATCGCGTGCAATCAATGCGTCGCGGTCTGCCCGACCGGGATCGATATCCGCGACGGCCTGCAATTGCAGTGCATCGGTTGCGGCCTGTGCGTCGATGCCTGCAATGCCGTGATGGCCAAGATCGGTCGGCCACCCGAGCTCATTGGCTACGCGACCGAGCGCAACGCCCAGGCCTCGCGCGCGGCAGGCGGTGCGGCGCCCGCGCGCACGCGCCTCTTCCGGCCGCGCACGGTGCTCTACGTCATGCTCATGGTCGCCATCGGCGGCGCCATGCTGTGGAGCCTCGCCTTCCGGGCTGCCCTCGACATCAACGTGCTGCACGAACGCAATCCTCTGTTCGTGGCCCTGTCCGACGGCTCGGTGCGCAACGGCTATACGGTTAAGATTCTCAACATGACGCACGACCGGCGCGTCTATACCCTGGCCGTGCGCTCGCCCGCGGGCGCGGAGATTCGGGTCGTCGGCCACGAAGGGGCGGAGGGACGCAGCGCCGTGCTTGCCGCCGAACCCGACAGCGTAGCGACGTTCCGCGTCTATCTGACCTTGCCGCGGGCCGCGCTGACCGGCGAATCCCTGCCCGCCATCTTCGCCCTGACCGATGGCGCACGTGGCGAGACGGCGTTGCGCCAGACCGTTTTCCGGGGCCCCGCGAAATGAGGCCGACCCACAAAATGAGACCGAGATGAATCCCTTCGCCGGCGCGCTCACGGGTCGCAAGGTCTTTGCGATCCTGGCCATGTTCTTTTTCGTCATGCTCGCGGCGAATCTCGCCTTGGTCTTTTCGGCCTTCCGGTCCTGGACCGGGCTTTCGACGGGTCAGGCCTATGATCGCGGCCGGGCCTACAACACGACGCTTGAGGCCGCGCGCGTCCAGGAAGCGCTCGGCTGGCGGGGCGAGATCCGCTTTTCCGCGGAAAGCCGCTTGCTGGAACTCGAATTGCGCGACCGCGCGGGCGGGCCGATCGAGGGCGCCGAGGTGAACGCGCTGTTCGTCCGGCCCGTGCAGCGCGGCCACGACATCGCGTTCTCGCTCGAGGCCGCATCGCCCGGCCGCTATGCGGCGACGGTGCGTCCGACGCTTCCCGGTCAATGGGAAGCGCGCATCGAAGCCAAAACAGCCGAAGGCGAATGGCGGGGGCGCGTGCGCGTCGAGCTGCCGCGTGCGGCCGCGCCATGACCCTTGCCGCCCTTGCGCCGCGCGGCGAGGCGGACAGCCGGCCGGAGATCGACTTCGCCGCGCATGCGCGCACGGCCGCGCCGGGCGTGCTCACGCTCGACGTTTTGGTCGAGGGCATGCATTGCGGCGGATGTGTCGCAGGCCTCGAACGCGCCTTCGCGCGACGGCCGGAAATCGAGGCGGCGCGGGCCAATCTCACGGCGCGGCGCTTATCGCTGCGTTGGCGCGGCGCGCCCGAGCTTGCCAACGAATACGCGGGCCTCGTCCGGGCGCTCGGCTTCGCCATCGTGCCCTTCGATCCGGTGCATGCCGGCGCGAATCCGACCGGCGAGGACCGCGAATGGCTGCGCGCGATGGCGGTGGCGGGATTCGGCTTCGCCAATGTCATGCTGTTTTCGGTCTCGCTGTGGTCAGGCGAGGAACTCGGCCCCGCGACCCACGGCCTGCTGCAATGGTTTTCGGCGCTGATCGCCCTGCCGGCGATTCTGTTCGCATCGCGGCCCTTCCTGCGCTCGGCGATCGCGGCGCTATCGCATCGGCGCACGAACATGGACGTGCCGATTTCCGTCGGCGTCCTTTTGACCTCGGGCATGAGCCTGTTCGAGACCGCGCGCGGCGGTCCGCACATCTATTTCGATTCGGCGCTCGCGCTGTTGTTCTTTCTGCTCGTCGGGCGTTATCTCGACCGGCGCGCGCGCGGCCAGGCGCGTGACGCGGCGGCGCGCCTGCTCGCGTTGTCCGCGTCCTCGGCGACGGTGCTCGACGCGGCGGGGCGCAGCGCGGTCGTCCCCGTCGCGCGCGTGCGCCCGGACGATCTGGTCCTGGTGGCGCCGGGCGAGCGCGTGCCCGTCGATGGCCGGGTGCGCGCGGGCGAATCCGAACTCGATACCAGTCTCATCACGGGCGAAACCCTGCCGCGCGCGGCCGGGCCGGGTGCGGCGGTGCATGCGGGCATGCTCAATCTCGGCGGCGCGCTCACGATCGCGGCGACCGCCATCGGCCCCGATACCTTGCTGGCCGAAATCGCGCGCCTCATGGAATCGGCCGAGCAGGGCCGGGCGCGGTACGTTGCGCTCGCCGATCGCATTGCGCGGCTTTACACGCCCGCGGTGCATGCCCTCGCGCTCGCGACCTTTCTCGGCTGGTGGCTGGGCGCGGGCGCGCCGTGGCAAGTTGCGCTGGTGACGGCCGTCACAGTGTTGATCGTCACCTGCCCCTGCGCTCTCGGCCTCGCGGTGCCGGTCGTTCAGATCGTCGCGGGCGGGCGGCTGTTCCGTTCGGGCATTCTGCTGAAATCCGCGACCGCCCTCGAACGCCTGGCGGCCATCGACACCGTCGTGTTCGACAAAACCGGCACGCTCACGCTTGGCCGCCCCGTTCTGCTGTCTTGCGCCGCGACCGAGGAGGATATGCGCCTGGCCGTGTCGCTGGCGGGGGCCAGCAAACATCCGCTTGCCCGCGCGCTCGCGGTGCGGCGTCCGGACGTGCCCGTCGCGCTCGGCGTGCGCGAGGAGCCGGGGCGCGGCCTCGCGCTCGTGGCGGCGGAGGACGAGGTGCGGCTCGGCAGCCGCGCCTTCTGCGGTGTGGCCTCGCCGAGCGGTGCCGCGGACGAGGAAGGCTTGGGCTCCGAGGAAGGCTTGGGTTCCGAGGAAGGCTTGGGTTCCGAGGAAGGCTTGGGCCCCGAGTTGTGGCTGCGCCGGCCCGGCCGATCGCCGGTGCGGTTTGCCTTCGCGGACGAACTGCGCCCCGATGCCGCGCGC
>CAMAPP010000075.1 GCA_945860095.1 Rhizobium sp. Q54
GTCGTCAGCCACGCCAATGTGCGCGCCCTCGCCGATCACCGGCGCAATCTGACCGATGACGGCCTGCGGGCCCTGGCCGAATGCGGCGGCGTCATCGGCATCACGGCCTATTCGCCGTTCTGCGAAACCAAGCCGGGCGTGCGGCCGAAGCTCGACGACTATATCGACCACATCGCCTATGTCGCGGATCTGGTCGGGCCCGCCCATGTCGGCATCGGCAGCGATTTCTTCGAGGCCGAATCCCTCATTCGCTTCGAGCGCTTCTTCCGCACCCGCTATCCCGAATTGATTCGCAACTACACCCTCGACACCGTGTACGTCGATGGCTTCAGCCGCGTCGATCACCTTCCGAAACTGACTCAGGCCCTGTTGCGTCGCGGGTTCTCGGCCGCCGAAACCAAGGCCATCCTGGGCGGCAATTTTCTCCGGGTGTTCGACAAGGTGTGGAAATAACCGTGCGCGCCCTCCGCCTTGCACTGGGCGCGTTGGCCCTTCTCGCGCTCGCGTCCTGCGAGGACCCGAGCAAGGAGGATATCGTCGAGAAATCGCGCGGCGTCGAGACGCGCGCGGCGCTTGAGAAGAAAATCGGCAAGCCGGCCGACATCCAAAGACTCGGCCCGATCGAGTTGTGGCGCTACCGGACGAAGAATGGCGACGTGGTCTTCGTGATCACGGGCGAACGCGTCGCCTTGCAAGCCGCGGAATGATCACGACAGCAATCGAGGACAGGTGCATGGCCCGCGATCCACGTTACGATATCTTGTTCGAGCCCGTGAAAATCGGGCCGGTCACCGCGAAAAACCGGTTCTACCAGCCGCCCCATTGCAACGGCATGGGCGAGCTGCGGCCGAACATGCACGCGGCGATGCGCGGAATTAAGGCCGAGGGCGGCTGGGCGGTGGTGCATACCGAGCACTGCTCGATCCATCCGAGCTCCGACATGCTCGGCGAATCGGTCCAGACCCTGTGGGACGAGGACGATGTGGCCTGGCTCGCGCTCATGTGCGAGGAGGTCCATGCCCATGGCGCGCTCGCCGGCGTGCAGCTGGCCTATGCCTGCAATTGGAATCCCAATCGCGTCAGCCGCGAGATTCCCATGGGTCCCGTGGGCCGACCGTGCACCCAGTACGATCCGCAGTACACGCGCGCCATGGACAAGGGCGACATCAAGCAAATGCTCGGCTGGTGGAAAATCGCCGCCGAACGCGCCAAGCGCGCCGGATGCGACATCATCCAGGTGGATGTGAATTTCTCCCAGGTGGGCTTTCAGTTTCTCTCGCCGCGCAACAATCGCGCCGACGAGTACGGCGGCTCGGTCGAAAACCGAACGCGGATTCTCAAGCGGCAGATCGAGGCATGTCGCGAGGGCGTGAAGGGCGAGTGCGCGGTCACGGTGCGCATCATCATCGACGAGGTCATGGGCGACAAGGGTCTGCTCGCCGAAACCGACGGCCGCGAGATCATCGAATGCCTGGCCGAGGAGCCCGATCTTTGGGACATCGTCATCGGCACTTGGGATTACGATTCGCGCTCCTCGCGCTTCGTGCCGGAGGGCACGCATTCGGACAAAGTGGCGATCGTCAAGAAGGCGACGACGAAACCGGTGGTCGGGGTCGGCCGGTTCACCTCGCCCGATACCATGGTCGCGCAAATCAAGCGCGGCATCATGGACATGATTGGCGCGACCCGGCCTTCCATCGCCGATCCGTTCCTCCCGCGCAAGATCGAGGAAGGCCGGAGCGAGGACATTCGCGAGTGCATCGGCTGCAATATTTGCGTCTCGGGCCATTACACGGTCGCGCCGATTCGCTGCACCCAGAACCCGACCATGGGCGAGGAATGGCGCAAGGGCTGGCATCCCGAGCGCATCCCGGCCAAGAAATCCGACGACAGCGTGCTCGTCGTCGGCGCGGGGCCCGCGGGCCTCGAATGCGCGCGCGCCCTGGGCCAGCGCGGCTATTCGGTGCACCTTGCCGAGGCGGGGCGCGAGCTCGGCGGCCGGGTCGCGCGCGAGTCGCGCCTGCCGGGATTGGCGGAATGGGGCCGCGTGCGCGATTGGCGCGTGGGCCAGATCGCCAAATTGCCCAATGTCGAGGTCTATCGTGAAAGCCGGCTGACGGCCGCGGATGTGCGCGAGATGGGCTTCAACCGCGTGGTGCTGGCCACTGGATCGCGCTGGCGCAAGGACGGCTATGGCCGCACCAATCACTACCCCATCCCGGGGACGAACGCGCCGCACGTCTTTACCCCCGACGGCATCATGGGCGGCGCGCGCCCCGACGGCCCGGTCGTGGTCTTCGACGACGACGCCTATTACATGGGATCGGTCGTGGCCGAGCTTTTGCGCGCCGCGGGACGGGAGGTGACGATCGTCGCGCCCGCGGCCGAAGTGGCGGCGTGGACCCACAACACCATGGAACTCAAATACATCGCCGAGCGCCTCGATAAGGCGAATATTGCGATGCTGACCCATCACAACCTTGTGGCCATCGCCAAGAACGAGGTGACGCTTACCCACATGCATAGCGGACGCGAGAAGCGCATTCCCGCCGCCGCGGTGGTCATGGTGGTGATGCGCGATCCGGTCGATGATCTGTATCGCGAATTGACGGCCGAGGCCGACGATCTGCTCGAATCCGGCATCCGCTCGGTCACGCGCATCGGCGATTGCCTCGCGCCCGGCGCCATCGTCCAGGCGGTCTATGCCGGGCACCGCTATGCGCGCGAGCTCGACGAACCAGACGCAGACAACGTCCATTTCCGCCGCGAGCGGCCCATCGTCCACGCGCGGGGACGCTGATGCGGCGCTTTGCGGGTAAACTCGCGGTCGTCACCGGCGCCACGCGCGGCATCGGCCGCGCCATAGCCGAACGGTTGATCGCCGAGGGAGCCGATGTCGTCGGTACATCGACGTCTTCGGCCGATGGTCTGCCCGAAGGTGCGCGCCACGAGGCGGTGCGCTTCGACGATCCGGCTTCCACGGCGCGGTTTTGCGAACGTCTCGCGGCACTCGGTCCCCATGTCCTGGTCAACAATGCCGGGATCGCCTTGCCGCAGACGGCCGAGGAATTGACCGAGGAAGATTTGCGGCGCGTGCACGAGATCAATCTGATCGTGCCCATAAGGCTATGCCAGGCGGCGGCCGGGCCGATGAAGCGCCATGGCTGGGGGCGGATCGTCAACGTGACCTCGATTTGGGGGCCGATGTCGCGCGTCGCGCGCGGCAATTACGCCTCGACGAAAAGCGGCCTCGACGGCTTTACGGGCGTGCTCGCCGCCGAACTCGCGCCGCACGGCGTGCTGGCGAACTGCATCGCCCCCGGCTACACCGAAACCGAGCTCATCAAGAAAATCTTCGCGGGCGACAAACTCAAGGCGCTCGCCGACACGGTTCCCATGCGTCGCCTCGCGCAACCCGGGGAAATCGCCGCCTTCGTCGCCTGGCTTGCCAGCGCCGATAACGGCTATCTCACCGGGCAGAACATCTTGATCGATGGCGGACTGTCCCGCCTCAGGGAGGTCTGAGCATGGTTGACCTTCCGGGAGAGACTCCGCTCGCCGGCCGCCTCGCGGTCGTAACGGGCGGCACGCGCGGCATCGGCCGGGGCATCGCCGAGCGTTTCTTGCGCGACGGCGCGGCCGTCATCGCCACTGGCACCCGGCCCGATGGCAAGGTGCCCACGGGCGCGCGTTTTGCCCAGCTCCAACTCGAAAGCGACGAATCGGTCGAGGCTTTCTGCCGTCTGATCGAAAAAGAGGCGCCGGACATCGTCGTCAACAGCGCGGGCGTTTCAAGCCCGCAGACCTGGGACGCCATCGACGTGGCGACCTTCCGGCGCAACCATCAGATAAACCTCGTCGCACCCATGCTCATCTGCAAGGCGGCGATTCCGGGCATGAAGCGGCGCCAATGGGGCCGCTTCGTCGGCATCACGGCGCTTTCGGGGACGTTCATCGGGCGCAAGACGCGCGCCGCCATCGCCGCCGCCAAGGGCGGGCTCGATGCGCTGCACGCCACCATCGCCGCGGACGGGGCGCAAGACGGCATCCTGGCCAATTGCGTGGCGCCCGGCTTTATCGACACGGACGTAATCAAGGAATTGTTCAAACCGGACGAGATCGCCGCCATCGCCGCGAAGATTCCGATGAAGCGCATGGGTACGATCGAGGAAATTGCCTCGCTGGTCGGCTTCCTGTGCGGGCCCGAGAATACCTACATCACCGGGCGGCAAATCGTCATCGATGGCGGCTATACGAGAACGCTGTGAAATCGCGCGATCCGACGCGACCGCCAGCCGGTACTCAGTATGAATGAAAATCCGGCATGAGCAAGAATCTCGCGGGCCGAATTGCGGTCGTGACCGGCGCCTCGCGCGGCATCGGCCGGGCCATCGCGCTGCGTCTGATCCGCGACGGCGCCGAGGTTCACGGCACCTCGACCGGCACGGGTGCCGAAATGCCCGAGGGCTGCCGGCACCATCTTGCGCGCTTCGATGTTCCATCCTCGCTTGAGGATTTCGCGGCCACGGTCGCCGCGCTGGCGCCGCATATTCTCGTGAACAATGTGGGCTTGAGCGAGCCGCGCGCCTTCGAGGCGATCGACGACGCCCATTTCCGCCGCCTGCATCGCGTGAACCTTCTGGCGCCCATGCGCTTGTGCAAGGCGGCGGTGCCCGAAATGAAGCGCCATGGCTGGGGGCGCATCGTCAATCTCACTTCGTCTTGGGCGGTGTCGGCGCGCACGGGCCGCGCGGTCAATGCGGCGACCAAGGAAGGTCTCGACGTGATGACCGCGTCCGTTGCCCATGAATGCGCGCCTTACGGCGTGCTCGCCAATTGCGTGGCGCCGGGCATGACGGAAACCGAGGGCTTGACCGGAGTTTACGGCGCCGAGCAAATCGCGTCCTTGGCGCAATCCGTGCCGATGAAGCGGTTGTGCAAGCCCGAGGAAATCGCCGTCTTCGTCGCTTGGCTGGTGGGGCCCAAAAACACCTATATCACCGGCCAGCATCTGATGATCGATGGCGGCCAGACTCGATTTTGCTAGGAGGCGGTCGGCTTGGACCGAGGGCAATAACCACATGGCCGAGAAAACGCTCGCGGAAAAATTGGCCGTCGTCACCGGCGGCACGCGGGGCATCGGGCGCGCGGTCGTCGAGGAATTGCGCGCGCGCGGCGCGGATGTCATCGCCACGGGCACGAAGGCGGCGGGGGACCTGCCCGCGGGCTGCCGCTATGTCCGCCTTGTGCTCGAGGACGCGCGTTCGGTCGAAACCATGTGCGCCCTCATCGCACGCGAGGCGCCGCACATCCTGATCAACAATGCGGGCGTGAGCGCGCCGGGTGCCATCGATGATCTCGACATGGACGAGGTCGCGCGCGTGCACGACATCAATCTGGTGGCGCCGCTCCATCTGTGCCGCGCGGCGCTCAAGGGCATGACGGGCCATGGCTGGGGGCGCATCGTCAATCTGACGGCGGTATCGGGCATCTGGGGGCGCAAGGGCCGGGCGAATTATGGTTCGAGCAAGGCCGGGCTCGACGGCATGACCGCAAGCATCGCGGCCGAGTACGGTCCGCACGGCGTGCTCGCCAATTGCGTGGCGCCGGGATTCATCGAAACCGACGTGCTGAGGGCGCTGTATTCCGCCGAGCAGTTGAAGGCGCTCGCCGATACCGTGCCGGTACGAAGGCTCGGCACCGCCCAGGCGGTCGCCGCGCTCGTCGTCTGGCTCGCGGGCACCGAGAATACCTATGTTACGGCGCAGAACATCGTGATCGATGGTGGTTTCGGCCGGGCGCGCTGACGCGAGCGGCGAGTAGGGGGAGGGCGGATGGCCGGCGAAATCCACGACATGAGCGCGGCCGAACTCGTGGCGGCCTTCGCCGCGCGCAAGCTGTCCCCGGTCGAGGCGGCGCGCGCGGTTTTTGCGCGCATCCGCGAAGCCAATCCGCGCGTGAACGCGTTTTGCTACACGCTCGAGGAAGAGGCGCTGGCCCAGGCGCGCGCCTCCGAGGCGCTGGCGCAGGGCCGCCCCGCTCGGTGCCATCGACGGCGTGCCCGCGACGATCAAGGATTTGGCCGATATCGCCGGGCACCCCACGCGCAAGGGCTCGCTCTCGACCGACGCCACCCCGGCCGCCGAGGATTCGCCGGCGACCGCGCGCCTGCGCGCCGCCGGCGCGGTTCTCGTCGGCAAGACGACCACGCCCGAATTCGGCTGGGCGGGCGTCACCCATTCGCCGCTCACCGGCATCACGCGCAATCCCTGGGATCGGACGAAAACTTCCGGCGGCTCCTCCGGTGGCGCGGGTGCCGCGGCCGCGCTCGGCATGGGGGCCTTGCACTTGGGTTCGGATGGCGGCGGTTCGATTCGCATGCCGGCGGCGTTCTGCGGCGTTTACGGCCTGAAGCCGACGACGGGGCGGATCGCCTATCACCCGGCCTCGGCCTTGCTCGCCTGCACGGTCGTCGGGCCGATGACGCGCTCCGTGACCGACGCGGCCTTGATGATGGATGCGTGCTCGGGGCCCGATGCGCGCGATTGGTTCGCGATGGCCGGGCGCGCGCCGTCGAATCTATTGGGACTCGAGACCGGCGCGCGGGGCTTGCGCATCGCCTATAGCCCGTGCTTGTTCGGCGCCGAGCCCGATGCGCCCGTGGCCAAGGCGGTGGCCGAGGCCGCGCGAATCTTCCGCAAGCTCGGCGCGAATGTGCGCGAGGTCGGCGAGATGTTCGCCCTGCCGCGAAAATCCTACGAGATTTACTACGTTGCGAACATGGCGCGCTTGTTCCGGGGCTTGAGCGCGGCACGGCAAGCCGAGATCGATCCCGGCCTCCGCGCCTTCGCCGAGGAAGGCCTCAAGGTCACGCTGCCGGAATACCAGGCGGCCATGGCGTCACAGGCGGTTTTCGGCGCCGAGGTCCAGCAGGCGTTGGTCGATGTCGATCTCATCCTGTCGGCGCCCACGCTGCTGACGGCGTTCGAGGCGGGGGTCGAGGTGCCAGCCGGGCGCGGCATGACGCGCTGGTTCGATTGGGCGCCGCAGGTCTATCCGTTCAACTTCTCGACCCACCCGGCGGCCTCGGTGCCATGCGGCTTCGATCCCGACGGATTGCCGACGGCCTTCCAATTGGTCGGGCGCAAGGGCGAGGAGGCGTTGATCCTGCGGGCCTCGCGCGCCTTCGAGCGCGAACGCCCCTTCGCCATGCCGACGAGAGCGCCCTAAGGCCGCGCCCGCCTAGCCCTTCTTGTCGGTCGCGATCTGGAACACCACATCGCCGCGTTCGACGCGCCCCGGCGGGCGTTTGAGGATGACCAGACCCTTCAAACGCCCCGTGACCGTCCAGGGCTCGCGTGCCGAATTGCCCGGGAAATGCACCTGGCCGAGCGCTTGGCCGGCCTTTACCTCGGCGCCCAGATCGACGAAGGGCTCGAACAGGCCTCGATCGGGGCAATAGACGTTCGCGCGCGGATCGTTCGTCTCCATGAGGCGCGTGGGCGCGCGGCCCTGCATCTTCGGCGTGACGATCTTGCCCTTCATCAGGCCGAAGAATTTGAGCATGTTGTCGACCGCGTGTTCGGCCATGCGCAGCGTGTTCAAGTCCACCCGGCCCGCGCCGCCGAGCTCGGCATTGATCGCCAGAATACCGCGCGCCTCGCATTCCATTTCGAACAATCCGCCGTGATCGGTCTTTACATCGTAGAGGCCGATGGGCATGCCGAAGGCCATGAGCGCCTCGCGCGTGCGCGCCTCGCGTTTTTTGTCCTTCGATCGGTTCATGATGATGGTCGGGATGTATTCGAGGGTCTTGCCGCCCGAATGCATGTCGATTTGCACGTCCACCATGGGCAGGATCACGTTCGACACGTAATGCGCGATCTGTAGGGTGATCGAGCCTTCCTTCGAGCCGGGGAAGATCCGGTTCATGTTCAGGCCGTCGAGCGGCGAGCAGCGCGCGCCCGCCTCGGCCGCGGGCAGGTTGAGCGCGGGGATGACGATGACGCGGCCCTGGATTTGCCCGGCCTTCAGGCGGCGGGCGAGTTTCATCAGGGCGACCTGGCCCTCGTACTCGTCGCCGTGAACGCCGCCGGTGAAGAAGATCGTCGGGCCCTTGCCGTTCTTGACGACCGCGATCGGGATGGGGACGACGCCGTAAGCCGATTCGTTGGTCGAGCTCGGCACATGCAAATCGCCGATCTGTTTGCCGTTTTTCTCGAAATCGATGGCGGTGCGGATGCGCGAGACGGGTGATGTCACGGCGGGCCTCCCCTGATGCGGCGCCTGGATGGGCAACTCTAGCCTCCGGCGCTCGTCTGGGCCAGGCGGCTAGGCGCCCCTGCGCCCGAAGATTTGCAGCGCCAGAACCGCGCCGATCACGAGCGCCGCGCCCAGCATCTGGCGCAAGGTAAGAATCTCGCCCAGCAGCAGAGCCGCCAACGCCACGGTGAACAAGGGTTCGAAATTGGACAAAAAGGTCACGCGCACCGCGCCCAGGAGGGGCATGGTCGAGTACCAGCCAAGCACGCCGAAAGTATAGACGAAGGGAATGGCGATGAGCGCCGTCCAGCCCGGAAAGTCCACGGGTGTCGTGGCCCACCCGGTCGCGAAGGCGACGAGGATGTAAACGAGGCTGGTCACGCCGGAGCTGTAGAACGTCATGAGTTGGGCGTCGACGCGCGCGAGCACGCGGCTCGCGATCATCACCGTAGCCGTCATGCCGATGGAGGAAATCGCCGCGCGGACCAAGCCGTGCGGCTCGACATCGCCGATCGAGGCTTCGAGCACGAGGGCCAGCCCGAAGAACGCGGCGATGAGCGCCGCCAGCATCGCGGGCGTGAGCGGCGCGCGCGAAACCAGGCGCGAAGCGATCGCCACCAAGGTGGGATAGGTATAGAAAATCAGCGCCGCGAGACTGACCGGGATGTACTCGAAGGCGCTGTAATAGGCGTAGGACTGCACGGCGACGACGAGGCCGATCCCAAGGCTTGCCCAGCGGTCGCGCGCCGAGATTTCGACCGACCTGCCCGTGACCGCGAAATAAATCCACAAGAAGGTGAAAAACACGCCCATGCGCGAAATCAGCACGGTCAGCGCATTGCCGCCATGGCCGTACACCACGCGCGCGAGGATGACGCAGGCCGAGTAGCACAGCAGGGCCACGACCAAGACCAGAAGAGCGGTGCCCTTGCCGCCGCCTCTCATCGCCGCTCCCGCCACTGGGAATGGAAGACCGCGCCGACGACCAGAAGCGCGCCCGCGATCTGCCACGGCCCCAGCGCATCGCCCAAAATGGGCCAGGCGAGCGCCAGCGTGACGACTGGTTCGACATTGCTTGTCATCGCCGCCCGCGTCGCGCCGATCATCTGCAAGCCGCGGAAATAACCCGCGATGCCCGCCATGTAGAACACCACGGCGACCGTATAGCCGACTTGTCCTTCCAGCGTGCTTGGAAAGCGTAAACCCTCGCTCGACACCAAGGCCGCGGCCGCGAGCGCCAATCCCGTCGCCGCCGACATATGGGCGGTCATTCGCCAGGAATCGGCGCTGCGCAAGACGCGATTGCCGACGACGGCCATCGCGGCCGAGCCGAGCGCGGCGAGGGTGGCAAGGGCGATGCCCAAGGGATCGAGGCGTTCCGCGCGCGCATCGAGCGCAAGCGCAAGACCGCACAGCGCTGCGAGCAGCGCGGCCAGCTTCGCCCAATCGAGGGCCTCGCCGGACGCGCGGCGCATCCACAGCGCCACGATCAGCGGGTACAAAAAGACCACGAGCGTGGCGAAGCCGACGGGGATGAGGGTGAGGGCCGAGTAGAAGCACCCCGACTGGCCCGCAAAGACCAGACCGATAAGAAAGCTGCCGCGCCGATCGGTCGATGCCAGAAACACGGGGCGTCCCGCCCCCGCGAGCACCGCCGCGATCAAGCCCGCAAGAGCCAAATTGCGCGGCACCAGCAAGCCGAAGGGATTTCCGCCGCCGTCGTAAATCGGCGGCACGGCCAGGACCGCGATGCTGAAAGACGCGGAGGCTCCGGCCACGATGGCAAGGCCGTGCCAAGCGCTCCCGGCGCGCGGAGAAGGGGTCATGGGGCGGATTCCCGCGTCGGAGCGTTTCAGGATGGCGCGGAATGGGAGCCGTCGCGGCACTCGGCTTCAAGATCGTGCGGCATGTCGGCGATTTTGTAGCATGAAACGCCGGCGGCCTGGAACGCGGACGCGACGCTGCTATGGTAGCGTTGCCTACGTACCGAGGAGAATGCGCGTGGCCGCTCGACTGGGATTGGAAAGTGCCGTCGTCAATGTCGCCGCCGTCGCGCGCGCCGCGCGACGCTTCAAGGAATTGGGCGCGCGACTGCCCAAATTCTCGGAACTGGCCGACCCGCGCTCGATGCCGCCGGAAATCGCAGCGCGCCTTGCTGCCATCGACCCCGACGCGCCCCATCCGCTCAATCTATGGCGCGTGCATTGGTACAATTCCCCCGACCGCAAGGGCCTGGCCGAAACGCCCGCGGCCATCGTGCTCGAGCGCAAGGTGACCGGTGTGGACGCGCCCATCCTCGTCGCGCTCGGCGACCGCTTTCCCATGATCCGGGCGCACAAGGTTCTGGCGGCCTATGGCTGCCTCGCGCCGCGCCTGGTGACGGGGCAGTTCGAGCCCGAGCGGCACCGTGCGATCTGGCCGTCGACGGGCAATTACTGCCGCGGCGGGGTTGCGATTTCGCGCATTCTCGGCTGCCGCGGCGTGGCCGTCCTCCCCGAGGGCATGAGCGCGGAGCGCTTCCAATGGCTCGAACGCTGGGTGGCGGATCCCGCCGATATCGTGCGCACGCCGGGTTCGGAATCGAACGTCAAGGAAATCTACGACGCCTGCGCCGCGCTCGCCCAAGATCAAGGCAATGTCATCCTCAATCAGTTCTGCGAGTTCGGAAACTATCTCGCGCATTTCACCTGCACCGGCCCCGCGCTGTCTGCTACCTTCGCGCACGCATCCCTCGCGCGGCCGGGCTTGCGTCTTGCGGCCTATGTGGCGGCCACGGGTTCGGCCGGAACCTTGGCGGCGGGCGATTATCTCAAGGAAAAACACGGCGCTCGAATCGCGGCGGTCGAGGCGGTCGAATGTCCGACCTTGCTTTACAACGGCTATGGCGAGCACAACATCCAGGGCATCGGCGACAAGCATGTGCCGTATATCCACAACGCGACCAATACCGATTTCGTCATCGGCGTGTCCGATCGTTCGACCGACACGCTGAACTTGTTGTTTCAAACCCCGATTGGGCGCGGCTATCTCGCGCGCCGCCATGGCTTGGACCAAGGCGCCCTCGACGGCCTCGCCGCGCTCGGCCTGTCGGGCATTTGCAATGTTCTGGCGGCGATCAAGCTCGCCAAGCACCTTGGTCTCGGCGCGCGCGATGCGGTGGTGACGGTGGCGACCGACGACGCGGCGCTCTATCGCAGCGAGCTCGGCAAGGCCGAGGTGAAATATTTCGGCGGGCATTTCGACGAGCTCGCCGCGGCTGAGACCTGGGGCCGCGATCTTGCAGGCGTGGCGACCGACCACGTGATCGAGCTCGACGCGCGCGGCCGGGACCGCATCTTCAATCTCGGCTACTACACCTGGGTCGAACAGCAGGGCGTGCCGGTCGCCGAGTTCGAGGCGCGGCGCGGCCAGGATTTCTGGTTTGGCCTGCGTCGCTTGGTTCCGGCCTGGGACGCGCTGATCGAGGATTTCAACCGCCGCGCTGCGTAATCGATGCCATGGGCCACGCACTCGCCGTCTTGATCGTTTTATTCGCAACCAGCTCGCCGATCGAGCGGGTCGGTCATGGCGATTTGGAATCGGGCTGCGCGGCGGCGGTTCGTCGCGGCGATTGGGTGGCGGCAGTCGACTGTCTTTCGCGGGCGATCGAGTCCGGTGCCCTCGATCGGGCCGACCAATCGGTTGCGCTCGTCAATCGGGGCGTGGCGTACGCCGAACTGGGGAATTTCGAATCCGCGATCGCCGATTACACGAATGCGCTTGAGCTCTTTCCAGGTGATTCAATCGCCCTTAATGACCGGGGCAATGCGCTTGCCGCACTCGGACGGTGTACGGCGGCGCTTGCCGATTACAACATGGCGATAGCCGCGAAGCCGGATTACGCCAAAGCCTACAACAACCGGGCGAATTGCCTGATAGCCATCGGGCGACGCAAGGACGCGATGGAGGATTTCGACCGCGCCATCGCCTTGATGCCTGGAAGCGCGAATTATCGTTTCAACCGAGGCAATCTTAGGGTGGAGAGCCATGAATATGCCGAAGCCCTCGAGGACTACGACTCTGCCCTTCGCTTGCATCCGAGTTTTCCTGCGGCCTACGCCAATCGCGGCGTCGCGCGCGCTACGCTCAAGGACTTGGAGGGGGCGATCGCGGATTATTCCCGGGCCTTGGCCTTCGATCCTCGCCTGCACAATGCCCGTCATAACCGGGCGAAGGCCTATTCGGAATTGGGCCTTAACGCCTTGGCGCTCGAAGACCTGGAGGCGGCGCTCGCGAGCGATCCGACCGATACGGAAGCTCACATGGATCGCGCGATCGTGCTTGAGCGTCTCGGGGCCGGACCGCGCATGTTCGAGAACGGCCGGCCGGTCGCGCCTTGATCTTGTTGCGGCGGCGCGCGGCGGCGGCTATAGCCTAGCCCGGTCTTGGCAAGGGGAGGGCAGCATGGCCATCAAGCGTATCGAAGTCGGCTCGCGCATGAGCGAAGCCGTCATCCACAACGGCACCGTCTATCTGTCGGGCAGCACCGCCGACAATCTCGATCAGGACATCAAGGGCCAGACGCGCGAGACGCTCGGCTATATCGAGCACATGCTGCGTAAATGCGGCACGAGCAAATCGAATCTTCTGTCCGCCGTCGTGTGGATCAAGACCTTCCAGGATTTTCCCGGCATGAACGCCGAGTGGGACAAATGGGTCGATCCCAAGAACACCCCGGTGCGCGCGACCGTGCATTCGGCCGAGTTGTTCGATCCGCGCGTTCGCGTCGAGATCAAGGTCATCGCGGCCCTGCCGGATCGCCCGGCCAAGGCCGCGCGCAAGCCCGTCGCCAAGCGTCAAACCGCCAAGCGCCAAACGACCAAGCGCAAAGCCGCCAAGCGCCGCTAGGCGCGTTTCCGGGAGGTTCGTCCATGGCAACGCACGGCTACGAAACCGGGCGCCTCAATCTGCCCTTCGTCGGGCATTGCACATTCGGCAAGCAGCCGATCTGCCTCGATTGGGACAATATCGACGCCGATGTCGCGGTGCTGGGCGTGCCCTATGACATGGGCACGCAGTACCGCGCGGGCGCCCGGTTCGGCCCGCGTGCCATCCGCGAGGCATCGACCCTGTTCTCCTTCGGCCATGGCGGCGCCTACGATCACGAGGACGACACGGTCTATCTGCCCGCGGACAAGGTGCGCATCGTCGACATGGGCGACGCGGACATCGTCCACACAGACACGGCGAAAAGCCACGAGAACACGCGCTTTGCGGTGCGGAAAATCCTCGCCTCGGGCGCCTTGCCGGTGATTTTAGGCGGCGATCACGCGGTGCACGCGCCGGTGATCGAGGCGTTTGCCGGCCAGAAACCGGTGCATATCGTGCACTTCGACGCCCATCTCGATTTCGTCGACGAACGCCACGGCGTGCGCTACGGCCACGGCAATCCCCTGCGCCGAGCGGCGGAAACCAAGCACGTTACCGGCATGACGCAGCTCGGCATCCGCAATGTCTCGTCGTCCAACAAATCCGATTACGACGACGCGCGGCGTTATGGTTCGAAGATTCTTTCGGTGCGCGATGTCCGCCGTTTGGGGCGCGACGGCGTGCTTGAACTCATTCCCAAGGGCGCGCGCTACTACGTCACCATCGATATCGACGGCTTCGATCCCTCGATCGCGCCCGGGACCGGCACGCCGAGCCATGGCGGCTTCCAGTATTACGAAGTGCTCGAGATTCTTCAGGGTTTGAGCACGCGGGGCGAGGTCGTCGGCATGGATTTGGTCGAGGTGGCACCCGCCTACGATTCCGCGGGCATCACGGCCTTCCTGGCGGCGCAGGTCCTGCTCAACTTCCTCGGCTTCGTGTTCGAGGCGCGGGTCAAGCGCGGCCGCTAGGTCCGCGCTCGCGGGCGAATGCCACCCCGGCCGCGATCGGGAATCCACCAATCCTCGCCGCGCGCGGTCGTCACGTATTCGGGCCAGCGGAAATCAATGGGCGCCTTCGTGCCCTTGGGCAGAAGGGGCGCGAGCCATGTCTTGCCGCCGATTCCCCCGCCGGTGCGGCGCTTGAATTCGGCCTTGGCCGCGCCGAGCGCCCGCGCGTCGAGGGCGAGTTCGACGAGCGAGGCGCCGATGGCGCGCGCGGCCGTGCGAATCATCGGGTCGATGCACGCGGGCACGCCGCCGAGCGCGTTGAAGGTCCAATCGGGATAGCGCTGACCCGCGCGCGCGGGGCGCATCACGGGCCGCGACACGTAAAGCCGCGCCGTCGGGCAATGCCATGTGTATTCCACGTAATCGTCGACCGCGTAATGGGTTTGCCATTCGGGGGTGAGCTTGCGCACGCGCCGCTCGGCCTCCTCCGGCGGGCACAGTTCCGTGAGATCGGCGAGGAATGGGTCGCGCATCGGCTTCACGCCGAGGGTCTTCTGGATTTCCCGGCCGAAGGCGCGTGCCTCCTCGCCGACCGCGGGCGGGCCGGCAAGGGCGAGATTGCGATAGACGAGGTCCGCCATGGCGTGATTGGGCAGGCCGGGTCGCGTCTTGGCGATCCAGGTGCCTTGTACGCGGCAATGGGTGAGTTTCGCGACCTCGCGCGCATTGCGCTCGATCACGTTCCAGATGCGCTCCTGCATCTCCAGCGTGGCGGCGCGCGAGGCGAATTGGATTTGCCCGATATGGGCGGGCAGATTGTCGGCGGTTGCCTGGCCCGCGACCAGGATCGCCTCGTTCAAGCACCAACTGCCGGTGAAGGGCAGCATGGATTCGCGGAAATACTTGGTCGTGGTGTGCATGAGACAGACCGCATCGACGGCACCAGGAGCGCGCGCGGTGGCGGTGGCGTGCGCGTGGGCGGGGCTGGCCAGCGCGCCCGCGCTGTTCCAGCTTTCGGCCGCGGTGCATTCGAAGGTATAGACGCGGCTCCAGTACGAGCCGCCATGGGTGTCCTTGACGACGGTGTTGTTGAGCTCCGGGATATAGGTCGGATGGAAGCTGATCGCCGCGTCGAGATCGTCGTAATAGCCGTAAAGCGCGTGCAGATTTTTCGAGCCGCACATTTTCTCGGCGGGCTCGCCGAACAATTTGAGCGTGCCCGGGATGGCGAAGCGCTCCATCGCGGCCTTGGCCGCGAGCACGCCGCCGAGCGCGCCGATGCCGAGCGCGGAGTGCGGGTCCGTGTGCCCCGGCGCCCAGCGCGATACTCCCGCTCGCGGCGCTTGGTAAGGTGCCGCCTTCTGCGAGGTGCCCGGGATGGCATCGTATTCGGCATAGCTCGCGAGCACGGGTCCGCCCTCCCGCCTGCCTGCCCGCCCGCCCGAAGTCCAAGTGGCGACGAATGCCGTCGGCATGCCGGCCGAGCCCTCCTCGACCTCGAAGCCCTCGCGGCGCAGCAATTCGACATAGTGGCGCGCGCTTTTGTATTCGCGCCACGCGGACTCGGCGTGGTTCCAGACGATCTGGTTCCAGCGCGACAGGCGCGCGAGATTGCCCTCGACCCAATCGAACGCCGCCCTCTTGGCCGGTGCCGCCGCCGTCTTGGCCGGTGCCGCCGCCCTCTTGGCCGGTGCCGCCGATGTCTTACGCTTGGCCATCGCTATCCTCCGGGTTCGCTTCGTCATGCGAAGACTAAGCATCCTTCGCCCGCGCGTCACCGCCGCCGGACCTCGAACGCCTGATGCCCGATGATGGCGACGACGACGAGGGCGGCGCCCAGCCATTGCATCGGCGTCATCTCCTCGCCCAGCAGCAAGATGCCGAACAGGATGGTCCAGACCGGCGAGCCGAAATCGATGAAGCTGGTTTTGAGCGCGCCGATGCGTTCGATCGCAAGAAACAGGGTCAAGGTCGCAAGGCCGAACAGCGCCGAGCTGCCGGCAAAGGCGGCCCAGCCCGCGTCGTCTTGGGGCCAGGCAAGCCCGCCCTTGATCAAGGCCACGGCGCCGAGAAAGACGGCGCCCGAAGCCATGATATGGAAAGTGAGGGTCTTGCTGTCGGTGCCGGCCATGCTGCGTCCCGTCCATAGCAGAACGACGGCAAACGACGCGGCGGCAAAGGCGGCGAGGGCAAGGCCGATAGGGTGCAGGATATCGGCGCGCGCGCCGAGCGCGAGGGCGAGCCCCGCGAAGGCGAGCGCCATCGCCGCCAGTCCGTGGCAGGGCAGGCGGTGGCGGTCGAGTACGGCCGCGACGGCGGCGATGGCGAACGGATAGGTGTAA
>CAMAPP010000076.1 GCA_945860095.1 Rhizobium sp. Q54
TCGAAAGCCTGACGACGAAAGACAAGTTCGTCTCGATCTCGACCTGGCGCGACGAGGACGCGGTCAAGACGTGGCGCGAACGCGCGCGCCACCGCGAGGCGCAAGAGAAGGGCAAGGCCGAGATTTTCGCCGATTACCGCATTCGAGTCGCGCACGTGCTGCGCGACTACACCATGTCCGGCGCGGCCGCGCGCTGACAAAATCGGATCGCACGCAACCGGGAGTCCGGCCATGAAGCTTTACGAATTTCCGACTTCGGGCAATTGCTACAAGGTACGCTTGGCCCTGGCGCAATCGGGCCATGCCTTTGAGCGTCGCGAAATGGGGCGCAATGACGGCTCGGTCAAATCGCCCGATTTCCTACGCGTCTCGCCCTCGGGACGGGTTCCGGCGCTCGAGATCAAGCCCGGCCAAGTGCTCGTCGAATCGAGCGCCATTCTGTTCTATCTCGGCAAGGGCACGGCTTTGCTGCCCGAGGACGCCTTCCATCAAGCCGAGGTCGTGCGCTGGATGAGTTTCGAGCAAGACAGCGTCTTGCCGACCATCGCCATCGCGCGCTTCATCAAGAAGATGCTGGGCGTTCCCAAGGACCGCGAGGGCGAATACGCGGCCGCGCGCGCGGCCGCATCGGGTTCGCTCAAGATCATGGAAGAGCACCTCGAGGGGCGAAGCTTTTTCGTCGGCGAGCGCTATTCGATTGCGGACGTATCGCTGTACGCCTACACCCATCTCGCGCCCGAGGCCGCCATCGATCTGTCGCCCTACCCGAACGTTCTCGCCTGGCTCGCGCGCGTGAAGGCGCAGCCCAAGCACATCGAGATTTACGGCTGAGCGGAGCCGTCCCGCGCTCGTCTAGAGGAAGGCGCGGCGCGCGAGATTGGCACCGAGGAAGAACAACACGATCAGCACGAGGGCGCGAAAGCGCGGCTGGGACAGCCGCGCGCGCACGCTCTGGCCGACCCAAAGTCCCGCGAAGGCCGGAACGAGCACGAGAAAACCCTGCCAGGGCAGATCGCCCGCGGCGGCCAGTCGGCCCGTGACGCCGAGAAATATCGGCACGGTGATGGCGGTCGCCGCGATGCCGGTCAGCTGCACAAAGCGTGCGGCATCCAGGCGCAAGCCGTCGATATAGACCATGAGCGGCAGCAGCAACGATCCGGTGGCGCCCGCGATCATACCGGTCGAAAGCCCGGCGAGGGGCACCCAGAGCCGCTCCGATTCCGGCCGCACCGCCACCGGCACGGTCAGGAAGGCGAAGGGCACATAGAGGCAAATGATCGCGCCGAGCGCGCCCGACAACACCACCGGATCGAACGCGAACAAAACGAACGTGCCGCCGAACGTGCCGGCAAGGCACGACAGCGCGAGCGGCCAGTGCCGGCGCACCAAGTGGCGGAACGCGCCGCCTTGCAGGGCCTGATAGATATTTGTGCACGCGGCCGGAATGGCCATGAGCGCGATCGCCGCGCGCAAATCCATGCCCGTCGACAGAATGGCGAGCGACACCGTCGGCAAGCCGATGGCGGCGGCGCCCTTCACGAAGCCGCCGGCGAGGAAGGCGAGAATCGCGATCAGAACGTGCTGGGTGTCGAGCGGGACGGCAGCCATGGGTGTTGCGTTCGAATCGGGTATCGTTCTGACGGGTTTCGGTTCAGGCTTTCTGGGACTCAGGCGGGCTTCGATTTACGCGGGCTTCGGTTTAGGCGGGCTTCGGTTTAGGCGCGCATCGGGTCAGGTCCGTTTTGGCTCAGGCATCGGGTGTTTCCGCGCGCGCCGCCTCCGCCACCAGGAAATCGCGGAAGGCCACGACCTTCGGCCGCTGGGCATAGGCGGGCGGGTAGATGACGTAATAGGCCGCCGCATGGTCGAGCTTCAACTCGAAGGGCCGCACGAGCTTGCCATTGGCGAGATAGCCCGCCGCCAGCGCGCTGCGCCCGAGGGCGACGCCCTGACCGTCCACGGCGGCCTGCAGCACCATGGCCGAGCTCGAGAACTGAAGGCCGCGCACCGGATCGACGCCCTTCACGCCCGCAGCCACCAGCCAGCGCTGCCAATTCATTTCCATGTCGTCGTGCAGCAAGGTGTGGTGCTTCAAGTCGGCGGGTTTCTTGAGCGGCTTTGCGCCCGCGAGCAAGGCGGGGCTGCACACGGGGAAGAAATCCTCGGTCAGCAATTTCTCCGCCATCAGGCCCGGCCACTGACCCGTGCCGTAGCGCACGCCGATGTCCACGTCCTCGCGCGCGAAATCGACCAGGCGTTCATTGGTGAGCAGGCGCACGTCGAGATCGGGATGGATGGCGCGAAAGCGCCCGAGGCGGCGCACCAGCCAAGTCGCTGCGAAGGACGGCAGGCACGTCACGGTCACGGCACCCGCGCTGTCGCGCGCAACCAGGCGCGCGGTCGCGGCATCGATGCCATCGAAGGCGTCCTTGAGCGCGGGCAAATAGGATTGCCCCGCCTCGGTCAGAATCAGCGCGCGATTCTGCCGCCGGAACAAGCTCACGCCCAGGCGTTCCTCGAGCCCTTTCACCTGATGACTGATCGCCGCCTGGGTGACGTTCAGCTCATCCGCGGCCTTGGTGAACGACAGATGGCGCGCCGCCGCTTCGAAGGCGCGCAGCGCATTGAGGGACGGAAAATGGCGCGTCATGGCTTAGCCTATAGATAAGTTTTTCTAATCCATAAGACGAGAAGATATCGTTTGTTGCATTGCGATAAAAGTCCCATTTTCCTGACATCAGGCGCCGATGACCGCGCCTCTATCAATGAGAATATAGAATAGGAAAGGAATGCCGCCATGGCCCTCGATCTGTTCGGCTGCCACCCCGGATTCCCAGCCGCCCAAGCAGCGGAGCGGGGCGCGTCTCACCGTCTTACTTGGTTCGGCAGGTTGGCTTCGACCCTTGTCGCCTGGCATGAGCGCGACCGGCAGCGGTCCGACCTTGCCCGGCTCGACCCTTACACGCTGCGCGATATCGGCGTGAATCCGGGCGAGGCGTATTTCGAAGCCGGCAAGCCGTTCTGGCGCGCGTGACGATCATCCCGGTCCGGTTTCGTGCGGAATACGGGATTGCCCATGCGCGTTCCGGCCGTCCGCCAATTCCGCCGCTTCTCCCCCTGGGCAGCGACGGAGGCGGGCGGCCGGTTTTTCTAGCCGCCGCGGCCACGCACGACCGATGGCTTGTCGGCCGGCACGCGCGTCTCTAGCGTCGTCGCGCGATGATCGAGCGATGACGAACTGGCTGCTCTACGCCGTGACCGTGCTGATTTGGGGCAGCACCTGGTTCGTCATCCGCTTCCAATTGGGCGTCGTGCCGCCCGAATTGTCGGTTGCCTATCGGTTTTTGGCGGCGGGATCGCTGCTCATGGCTTACGCGCTCTTGCGCGGCCATCGCCTGACGTTCGGCGCGCGCGATCACGTCTTCTTGGCGTTTCAGGGCCTCACGCTGTTCTGCGTGAATTACGTGCTGTTCTATTACGCGAGCTTCCATTTCACGACCGGGCTCATCGCCGTCCTATTTTCGACCATGTTGTGGCTCAATGTCGCGAACGGGGCGTTGTTTCTGGGCACCAAGGTGCGCGCGCGGACCGTGCTCGGCGGCGGCATCGGATTTGCCGGCATGTGCGTTTTGTTCTGGCCCGAGATGCGTGATCTCGATTTCGGCTCGGCTCGGACCGTCAGCCTCGCGCTCGCGCTGTTCGCCACGCTCTCGGCCTCGTGGGGAAATATTCTTTCCGCGCGCAATCAGCGGGCGGGAATTTCCGTGCTCGTCTCGAACGGCTTGGCCATGGCCTATGGCGGCGCGCTGACCCTGGCATTCGCCCTCGCGCGCGGTCACGAACCAGTCTTCGATCTTTCGACGCCCTATATCGTCTCGTTCGCGTTCCTCGTGCTGCTCGGCTCGATCGTCGCCTTTGGCTCCTATCTGACCCTTCTCGGGCGCATCGGGGCGGACCGCGCGGCCTATGCGATGGTGCTTTTTCCGGTGATCGCGCTCGCCGTCTCGACCGTGTTCGAGGATTACCGCTGGACGGCTTCGGGTCTGGCCGGCGCGGGTTTGGTAATAGGTCGGCAATCTCGTGGTCCTGGGCCGCGCCAAGCCCGCGTCCTGAATCCGCGTGCACAGGGATATCGAGATCTGGGATATCGAGACCTGGGATATTGACCTCGGACCCGGCCGTTCCCATCCTTGAGCCGTATTGCTTTTGGAGCTCGAACATCAACCATCGCAACTTCGTGCGCCCGAATCCGGAACGGAGACAAGATGCTGCACGACATGTTCAAGACCCTCGCGCGCTTCAACGCCTGGACGAACACGGGGCTCTACGAATCCTGTGCGCGCCTGTCGGACACCGAATACAAGCGCGACCGCAAGGCGTTCTTCGGATCGGTGCACAACACGCTCAACCATCTTCTGGTGGTCGATCGGCTGTGGCGCGGCCGGGTCGAGGGCTGGAAGGCGGAGATTTCCAGCCTCGATCAAATCCTGCACAAGGATTTCGATGTGCTCCGCGTCGCGCGCGTGGCCGAGGATACGGCGATCGTGCGCCTGGTGGACGGCCTCGACGCCAAACGCCTGCTTCAGCCCTTGAAGTACAAATTCATGGACGGTACGCCAGCCGAGACCAAGCTCGACCTCGTGTTGATGACGCTCTTCAACCACCAAACCCATCATCGCGGCCAGGTCCACGTCATGCTGACCCAGGCCGGCATCAAGCCCGTGGCCATGGACATCATCGATTACGAAAATTCGGGCCGCCGGGCATGACCGCGGTCGCGACGCCCGATTATTTCCGCCAGTTCGCCGCCTATAACGGCTGGGCCAATCGTCGGCTGTTCGACGCGGCGTTCCGGCTGGACGATGCCGCCTATCGCAAGAATCGCGGCGCGTTCTTCGGCTCCATACACAACACGCTCAACCATCTCGTGGCCGGAGACCGAATCTGGCTCGCACGTCTCGCCGCAACCGAGCACGGGATTGCCCGTCTCGACCAGATTCTCCACGACGACCCCGCCCAATTGCGCCGCGCGCGCGAGGCGGAAGACGCGCGCATCGTCGAGTTCTGCGCCGCGTTGGACGAGGCGCGCATCGCCTCCATCCTGCATTACCGCACCATGTCCGCCGGCGGCCGGCCCGGCGCATTGCCGGTCGCGACCGTGCTCGCCCATCTGTTCAATCACCAGACCCATCATCGCGGTCAGGTGCACGCCATGCTGACGCAGGAGCTGCCCGACACGCCGCCGCTCGATCTGCTGATCTACATGATGGAAACGGGCTAGGCGCGCGGCCGCAGCGCGCCCTCGAGAAAATCCGCGAGCTCGCCGGCTGGGCGGGCGTCGTCGAACAGCGCGGGCGCGCGCTCGGCGATGGCGGCGCGGGCGGCGCGGCGAAAATCCTTGTCGGTGCCGAGCGCCAGCGCGAGGCGCGCGTAATGCGCCTCGTCCTTCGCCACCAGCGCGCTCCAATCGAGCTTCGCATAGCACGCGGCGCTGATGCGCCCGCGCAGATACGCCGTCGGCAGCGTCACCACGGGCGTGCCCATGGCGAGGGTTTCGAGCGTCGAATTTCCGCCGCAGAACACGGTGGTGTCGAGCGCCACGTCGGCGCGCGCGAGCAGGGCGAGAAAGCGCGTTCGGTCCATCCGGTCGAGGAAGATCACGCGTTCGGCCGCGGCGCCGAGGGCGGCATCGAGCCGCGCCTTCAGAAGGCGCGACCAGTGCGCGTGATTGCCGTGGATGAGCACCAAGCGGCCGCGTGGATCGCCTTCCAGGATCGCGCGCAGCACGGCGTCGAAATCGGGATGGAACTTGAACAAGGTCTGGGCGCAGACATAGAGTGTCGCATCCTCGGGAAGTCCAAGATCGGACCGCCGGGGCAAGGGATCGGGTGCCGCGGGCCGCGCATAGCAGGTGTTGAGCGTCTTGAGGCGGACGAGGTTCTCGCTGTAATGCGCGGCGGCGTCCCCGGTGTCGAGATCGAGGCTCGAGAGAAAATAGTCCATCTCCGCCAGGCCCGTCGTGTCCGGATGGCCCCAGAACGCGCATTGCAGCCGGGCAAGGCGCGCAAACCCCAAAAAATAGCTGAACGGCTCCATGCCGATATCGGGGAAATGCAGCACGTCGAGTTTTTCCTCGGCGATGCGCGCGCGTGCGGCGGCGAGACCCCCGGGCAAGGCGATGGCCCGGTCCACGCCCGCGGCGAGCGCGCGCGAGACCGCGTCGGGCGCTTGCGGGGGCGACAGCAGAACGGTCTCGAATCGTGCCCGGTCCAGGCCGAGAATGATGCCGGTCATCAGCCGGCCGATCGTGTGATCGCGCAGGAAACGCGAGACGAAGCCGATCTTGATGCGCCCGTCCGGCCGCGCCGCGTCCACATGGGGCGCGCGGAACAACAGGCTCGGGCAGGCGCGGGCGTAAAGTTGCGCGAGGCGCAGCTGTAAATCCCGGTCGTTCTCGCCGGCATAGGCGAGATAAAATCCCGTCTTGCCGATCTCGCGCAGCGGGTCGCCGATTTTGGGCGGCGCGCGCTCAAGCTCGGCCAATCCCGTCTCGTACTGGCGCCGCGCCGCGGCGATTTCCTCGGCATCGTGGGGCACGACGGGCAGCAAGGTCGCGCGCTTGACGCGCGCGCCGTCGCCCGCGCCGCGTTCGAGGGCCTGGCCGAAGGCTTCGCGCGCCTCCGGGACGCGCCCAAGCTCCTGGTACATATTGCCGAGATTCTCGTGCGCCTCGGCGTAAGCGGGATCGAGCGCGGCGGCGCGGCCATATTCCTCGATCGCCGCATCGGCCTGACCCAACTCGGCCAGCACGGCGCCGCGATTATTGAGCGCGCGCGCATGATCGGGGTCTTGCGCCAGTACCGCGTCGTAATGGGTGCGCGCCGCATCCAGCTCGCCCTGTTCCTGGGCGAGCGTGCCCAGGTTGAATCGCGCGGCGACGAATTGCGGATCGAGTTCGAGCGCGCGGGCGTAGCTCGCTTGCGCTTCGTCGGGCCGGGCCAGCGCCTTCAGCGCATCGCCCAAGGCGTAATGCGCCTCTTTCATCCGGGGCGCTTGCTCGATGGCGAGCCGAATCGCCGCCTCCGCGTCCTCGGCCTGCCCGAGTTGGATGAGGGCTTGGCCCAGATTCACGCGAACGGCCGCGCCGTCGGGAACCAAGGCCAGCGCGCGCCGATAGGGCTCGACCGCCTCCGCCGCGCGCCCCGCGGCAAGACAGGCATCGCCCAGCCCCGCCCAGCCTGGCGCCGAATCGGCGCGCGCGGCGACGACGCCCCGCCAATGTTCGACCGCCTCGCCCGGCCGGCCTAGTCCCATGAAGGCGCGCGCCAGATTGCCGCGCGCGCCGACATGTTTGGCATCGAGCGCGACCGCTTGGCCGAGAAAGCGCACGGCGCCCGCGCCGTCGCCCGCTTGCAACGCCAGCACGCCCAGGCGATAGGGCGCCTCGGCCGAGGCGGGGTCGAGTTCGGCCGCGCGGGCGTAATGCCCGACGGCATCCTTCAGCCGTCCGGCCTTGTGCGCGGCCATGCCCGCGGTCAATTCGGCCATGGCGCTTGAGATGGTGCCTTGGCCGTTGCCGCGCCCCGCCATCACCCGGACCCCGTCAGGATATCGTCAGCACGACCTTACCGGTCGAGCGGCGCTCGATCAGTGCCGCGAAGGCGCGGGGCGCCTCGGCGAGCGGCACGCGCAGCGAGATATGGGGTTTCAGCGCGCCTTGCGCATGCCAATCGAGCAGTTCGGCGAAGGATTCGCGGATCACCGCCGGGTTGCGCTTGCGGTAGGCGCCCCAGAAAAACCCGACGACCGAAAGATTCTTGACCAAAAGGATATTCGCCGGCGCTTGTGGAATACGCCCGCTGGCGAAGCCGACGACGAGAAGCCGCCCCTCCCAGCCGAGCACGCGCAGCGAGGCGTCGAACACATCGCCGCCTACGGGATCGTAAACCACGTCCACGCCCTTGCCCCCGGTCAGGCCGCGCACTTTCTCGCGGAAATCCTCGCGCGCGTAATCGATCGCGTGATCGGCGCCGTAGGCGCGCGCGAGCGCGCATTTCTCCTCGCCCGAAGCGGTCGCGATCACGGTCGCGCCCATTTTCTTGCCGAGTTCGACCGCGGTGAGCCCGACCCCGCCCGCGGCACCGTGCACCAGCAAGGTCTCGCCCGCGCGCAAATTGGCGCGCCGCTTCAAGCCGATATGCGAGGTACCGTAAACGACCTGGAATGCGGCGGCGGTTTCAAAATCCATCGCATCGGGAATCTTGGTGACGTTCGCGCCATCGACGACGGCTTCCTCGGCGAACGCGCCGGCGTCGAAGCCCGCCATGACCCGGTCGCCGGGCTTGAGATTCGCGATCTCAGCGCCGACTTCCAAGACGACGCCCGCGCCCTCGAGGCCCGGCACGAAAGGCAGGGGCGGCTTCTCCTGGTACTTGCCCGCGACCATGAGCGTGTCGGCGAAATTGAGGCCTGCCGCGCGCATGGCCACGCGCACGGCGCGCGGGCCGGGCAGGGCGGGCGCGGGGATGTCGCCGATTTCGAGGCGGAAGGGATCGGAATATTCGCGGCACAGAACGGCGCGCATGGCGCATTCCCCCGAAATTCAGCCGAGCCAGCGCGCGGCCGGGCGCACCGCGCCCACGTCCGCGCCGGCCCAATTGCGTAAGGCTCGATGTCCATATTTCGCAAGCGCCTCGTCCGCCGCGCCGGGCGCATGGCGCGCGAGCAGAACCGCCATGGCGCACTCCGAGGCGCGCGTCCCGCCATCATCGATCTTGAGCGCGATGCCGAGGCCGGATTCGGGTAGTGCCGCGGCGAACACGCCCTCGGCCCCAGTCTTCACGAGGATGCGCGGGCCTGAAGCCGCCATGATCTCGGTGCAGAACCGCCCCGTGCCCGCGACCATGTCCGGATGCGCCGCGATCGCGGCGCGAATGCGTGCGCTGGCCGCGACGCGCGTCGGGGCAAGCGCGCGGGGGTCCGCCATGCGTGCCATGGCGCGCGCGAGCGCGGTGAGCGGCGCGGCATAGGTCGGGATGCCGCAGCCATCGGTGGCCATGGGGGCGGTTTCGTGGTCGTACCCGCACATCTCCGACAAAATCGCGCGCACGCGACGCTGAACTGGATGATCGGGGCGGATATAGCCGCTCGTATCCGCGCCGAGCTTGAGCGCGACCGCGAGCATGCCGGCGTGCTTGCCCGAACAATTATTGTGCGCATTGGTCGGCGCGATCGCGGCGGCGATCATCGCCTCGTGCGCGGGGCCGTAATAGGGCGCGTGCGCGCCGCATTCGAGATCGCCGATGCCAAGGCCCATGCGCCCGAGCCATGCCGACACGGCCGTTACGTGGCGGGGTTCGCCATTGTGCGAGGCGCAGGCGAGCGCAAGCTCGGACGAATCGACCGCGAAGTCGTCCGCCGCGCCGGATTCGACGAGGGCCAGGGCTTGCACCGATTTGATGGCCGAACGCGGGAAAACCGGGACGGCGGTATCGCCCCATTGCGCCTCGATCCGGCCCGATGCGTCCATCACCACGGCCGCGCCGCGATGGCGCGATTCGACCGCGCCGCCGCGCCAGATCTCGACCAGAATCGGATTTTCGCCGTTTGCCATGAAGGCGGGCACCTTGCCTTGGCGGCGGGTGCGGTGCAAGTTTCGCGGCCATGCGCGGCTATTTCGGTATCGGTGTCGAGGGCGTCTCGAAGGCCATGAACGTGGGCAGCCTGTACCGCACGGCCCATGCCTTCGGCGCCTCTTTTCTGTTCACCGTCGCGGCGTCGTATGCGCGCGAGGACGGCGTGCGCGCCGACACCTCCGACGCGCCCGGAGCCTTGCCGTTCTACGAATTCGGCTCGGTGGACGAGTTGCGCCTGCCGGGTGGGTGCGAATTGGTGGGCATCGAGCTCATGGACGGGGCGGTGGAATTGCCGTCCTTCCGCCATCCGCGCTGCGCGGCCTACGTGCTCGGCCCCGAGCGCGGCGCGCTTTCGGCTGAAATCGTCGCGCGCTGCAGCCATGTCGTCAAAATTCCGACGAAATTCTCGCTCAATCTTGCGCTCGCGGGCGCGCTCGCGATGTACGACCGGATGACATCCATGGGCCGCTTCGCGGCCCGGCCCGTGGCGCCCGGCGGCCCCATCGAGGCCTTGCCCCGCCACGCATTCGGCCCGCCGGTCCTTCGCCGCCGGTCCAAAGTCCAAGGAGGACGCACAAAGACATGAATCGCCCCATCCAAGCGCTCATCGCGCTCGCGTTCGTCTCGGTCCTGGCCGTACCCATTCTCGGGCCCCATCCGGCCCTGGCCGTCGAGAAGAAAGCCGCGCCCGCAAGAAAGGGCTCCGAGAAACCGCCCGAGCAGAAGCCCGAGCAGAAGCCGGGGGAAAGCCATCTCGGCCGGTTCGGCGAATGGGACGTGTTCGCCGCGACCGAAGCCAAGGCCAAGACTTGCTACATGGCGACCATCGCGCGCTCGGATTCGACCAAGCGCGAGAAGGCCTATGTTCTCGTCATGCACCGCCCGGCGCAGAAGGCGCTCGGCGTCGTCAGCGTGACGGCGCCCGGGCCCTTGAAGGACAAGAGCGAGGGCGAGGCCGAAATCGGCGGCGAGAAATTTCCCCTTTATACCTCCGCTCGCACGCCCGACACCGCCTGGTCCTTCGACGACGCAAAATTGCTCCAGGCCATGCTCAAGGGCTCGGCCATGGTCGTGCGCACCACCCCCGCCAAGGGCAATGCGGCGGCGGACAATTACTCGCTCGACGGCATCTCGAAGGCCTATGCCGAGATGAATAAGGCCTGCGGGGTTAAATAGGCCTGCGGGGGTAAAACAGGGCCGCAGGGCAAGACAAGATAGGCCTGCGGCAAGAAATGACGCGCGGGGCCGATTCGCGCCTCCTGGCTTCGCCGCGCGTCCGCACCTATATCAAGGCCATGAACGTATCGAGGCCATGAACGCACCCACGCCGGAAGCGCAAGCTTCGCCCGATTCGCGCCGCGATATCGTCGGGCTCGCCCGCGATCAGCTCGCGGCCGAAATCGCGGCGATGGGCGAGCCTGCGTTCCGCGCGCGCCAGCTTTGGCATTGGCTCTATGCCCGGGGCGGGCGCGATTTTTCGCGCATGACCACGATGTCGAAGGATTTTCGCGCCGCGCTCGAGATGCGCTACCGGGTCAGCCGGCCCGCGATCGCCCAGCACCAGCAATCCGAGGACGGCACGCAAAAATGGCTGCTGCGCCTGGCCGACGGTTCGGCGGTCGAAAGCGTCCACATCCCCGAGGACGGCCGGGGCACGCTGTGCGTCTCCTCCCAGGTCGGTTGCACGCTCACCTGCCGTTTCTGCCACACGGGCACCCAGCGCATGGTGCGCAATCTGAGCGCGGGCGAAATCCTCGGCCAGATCCTGCTCGCGCGCGACGAATTCGGCGAGTGGCCCGCGCCGTCCACCAATCGGCGCTTGACCAATATCGTCATGATGGGCATGGGCGAGCCGCTCTACAATTACGACAATGTCGCCCAGGCGCTGCGCATCGCCATGGACCCGGAGGGCTTGGCGATTTCGCGGCGCAAGATCACCCTCTCGACCGCGGGCGTGGCGCCGCTGATCAAGCGCGTGGGCGCCGAGCTTGGCGTCATGCTTGCCATTTCCCTGCACGCCGTGCACGACGAATTGCGCGACCGCATCGTGCCGATCAACAAGAAATACCCGATCGCGGAATTGCTCCGGGCGTGCCGGGACTATCCGCCGTTGAAGAACGCGCGGCGCATCACGTTCGAGTACGTCATGCTGAAGGGCGTCAACGATTCGACGGCCGACGCGCGCGAACTCGTGCGCCTCATCGCAGGCATTCCCTCCAAGGTCAATCTCATCCCCTTCAATGCCTGGCCGGGCGCGCCCTTCGAATGTTCCTCGAACGCGGCCATCGAACGCTTCGCCCAAGTCGTGATGGCCGCGGGCTATCCCTCGCCCGTGCGCACGCCGCGCGGCCGCGACATCCTGGCGGCCTGCGGACAGCTCAAGAGCGCGAGCGAAAAGACGCGGAAATCGGCCCGGGCGATGGACGATCCGGCGCCGCCCGCGACCGCTTAGCCGCCCTTGCCCGGCCTTCTTCGGCGGCTATACTCCGCCGCCATTTCCCGATTTTCATTCATTCCGGCGCCATGGGCCGGCCTCGCGGGTGCGTCATGACGGGCGACGTGAAAAAAGTCGTGCTGGCCTATTCGGGCGGGCTCGACACTTCGATCATCTTGCGTTGGTTGCAGGAAACCTATCGCTGCCAGGTCGTGACCTTCACGGCCGATATCGGCCAAGGTGACGAGCTCGGGCCCGCGCGCAAGAAGGCCGAGGCGATGGGCGCGGCCAAGATCTACGTCGAGGACTTGCGCGAGGAATTCGTCCGCGATTTCGTCTTCCCGATGTTCCGCGCGGCCGCCTTGTACGAGGGCGTCTATCTTCTCGGAACCTCGATCGCCCGGCCGCTGATCGCCAAGCGCCAAATCGAAATCGTCAACGAGGTCGGCGCCGACGCGGTCGCGCACGGCGCCACGGGCAAGGGCAACGACCAGGTGCGCTTCGAGCTGACCTATTACGCGCTCAAGCCCGATATCCGCGTCGTGGCGCCCTGGCGCGAATGGGATCTCCACTCGCGCACCGATCTCGTCGCCTATGCCGAGAAGCACCAGATTCCCATTCCGCGCGACAAGCGCGGCGAGCCGCCGTATTCGACCGACGCCAATCTTTTGCACATCTCGTACGAGGGCAAGGCGCTCGAGGATCCGTGGCTCGAGCCCGACGCCGACATGTACACCCGCTCGGTCGCGCCCGAGGACGCGCCGGACAAGCCCGCCTATGTCGAGATCGGCTTCGAGAGCGGCAATGCGGTCGCCGTGGACGGCAAGGCGCTGTCGCCCGCGAAATTGCTCGAACGGCTGAACGCGCTCGGCGGCGCGCACGGGGTGGGGCGTGTCGATCTCGTGGAAAACCGTTTCGTCGGCATGAAATCGCGCGGCATCTACGAAACGCCTGGCGGCACAATCCTGTTCGCCGCGCACCGGGCGATGGAAAGCATCACTCTCGACCGCGAGGCGATGCATCTGCGCGACGAGTTGATGCCGCGCTACGCGAAGCTCGTCTATAACGGCTTCTGGTACGCGCCCGAGCGCGAGATGATCCAGGCCCTCGTGGACAAGAGCCAGGAAGGCGTCTCGGGCGTCGTGCGCATGAAACTGTTCAAGGGCCTGGCCTCGGTCGCGGGGCGGAAATCGCCGAACTCGCTCTACAGCCTGGCGCACGTCACCTTCGAGAAGGACTCGGTTTACAATCAGCGCGACGCCGAAGGCTTCATCAAGCTGAACGCGCTGCGCCTGCGCCTGCGCAAACTCGCCCAGGACTAGGCGGTTAGGGCAGGGGGTCGATCCCGAACGCCCATTCGTGCGCGACGAGGACGAGGGCATAGAGCGCAAGCCCGCCCGCGATACGCCACCTGCCGATTTCACCGAGACGCGGCTTGGTCCGGCCTTGGATCGCGGCCAGGAAGGGAATGGCCGAGGTCGTGAGCGCGAACGGTCCCCAGGCGGCACCCAGGGTTTGCGCCTTGCGCGCGTCCTGCAACGCCATGCCGAACAAGGCTAGGCCCGTAAGCGCGCCGAAGAAAATCGTCGAAGCGAGATCGCCCTTGGCCGCGAGATGTGCGGCCGCCCAAAGCGCGATGGCCCACATCAAGGGATGGCGCGTGACCTTGAGGATGCCGGGCGCGGGATCGCGCGCCTGCAAATGTTGGTGCTGGCGCACCGCCGTCGGATTGCGTGTGGTGTAGCCGCACACCAGCAGCACGAAGGCGATGGGCATTACGATGGCGGGCGCGCGCCCGAGCGCGGCTCCGGCTTGCCAAATTTCGACATGGGGTGCAGTGCGGTAGGCGAGGATCAGCCAGACGAGCCCCACAACCGAGGCGATCGAGAACAGACCGAGATAGACGTTTTCCCCGAGTGATCCCGCGATCCAGCCGCGCGCGGGCGTGCTGGGAATGAGATGCAGGCCGACGAAGACGGCGGCGGCGGCTATGAGGGCGTCCATGGCGCGATCATGGCCCCGGCGGGGGGCGCGGTCCAGAAGGACCGGATTTGCGTTGCGACCGGGCGGGATTCCGTTCGCCAATCCGCCGCCGATCAATCCAGAAAGCCCGGCACGGCGAGCGCGTGGCTGCGGCAGGCGGCGACCACGGTATTGCGCAGCAGGACCGCGATGGTCATGGGCCCTACGCCGCCCGGCACCGGAGTGATCGCGCCCGCGTGCGGATAGGCCTCGGCAAACGCGACATCGCCGACCAAGCGGGTCTTGCCGTCGGGCGTTGGCACGCGGTTGATACCGACATCGATGACGACGGCGCCGGGTGCGATCCAATCGCCGCGCACCATCTCGGCGCGGCCGACCGCGGCGACGACGATTTCCGCGCGCCGGCATTCGGCGGGCAAGTCCCGCGTTTTCGAATGCGCGATCGTGACGGTGCAGTCTTCCGCCAGCAGCA
This sequence comes from Rhizobium sp. Q54, assembly GCA_945860095.1. GTDB lineage: Bacteria > Pseudomonadota > Alphaproteobacteria > CADEGL01 > CADEGL01 > CAMAPP01. The sequence goes on from CAMAPP010000076.1 coordinate 14,525, forward strand.
ATTGCGCCATGGGCTTGCCGACGATGTTCGAGCGGCCGAGCACGATCGCGCGCTTGCCCGAAAGCTCGCCCACGCGGCTTTTTATCAGCATGAGACAGCCGAGCGGCGTGCACGGCACGAGACCGCGCCCGCCCGTCGCCAGCTTGCCCGCGTTGATGACATGAAATCCGTCCACGTCCTTCGCCGGATCGATGGCGTCGATGACCGCTTGCGGGTCGATCTGCTTGGGCAGGGGCAATTGCACCAGGATGCCGTGCACCGCCGGATCGGCGTTGAGCTTGGCGACGAGGGCGAGAAGCTCCGCTTGGCCCGTCGTGTCGGGCAGCTTGTGCTCGAAGCTCCGCATGAAACATTCGGCGGTTTGCTTGGCCTTGTTGCGCACGTAAACCTGGCTCGCGGGATTTTCCCCGACGAGGACGACCGCGAGGCCGGGGACAAGGCCGCCTTCCGCCAGCGCCTTGACCGCGCCCGCGACGCGCGCGCGCAAGTCTTGCGCGAAGGCCTTGCCGTCGATGATTTTCGGATCGCTCACGACTTCCCCCCGGGAACCTGGTCGAGCCAACGATCGAGCCAGCGATCGAGATGGCCGGCGAGCGCCGCGTAATCGCCCGCGACATGCACGGTCTTACGCCGCCCGGCGGCGCCCGCGCGCAACACGAACGCCGTCTTGGGCCAGCCCCAGGATTTGGCGAGCAGACGAATGACGGCGTCGTTCGCTCGCCCGGCCTCGGGCGCGGCCGTGACCGCGAGCTTGAGACGCGCAATGCCGGCTTCGTCCGCCGCCACGCCGGCGATGCGCTCGGCGGACGCGCGGGGCGTCACGCGCAGGTCCACGGCGATGCCGCCGGCGACCGGGCGCCAGGGTTTGGGCGCGGCGGAGCTAGAGAAGGTTGCGCACCAGAAGGTCCTGCGCGAACCAGATCAGCAGGATGAGGATGAGCGGCGCCAGATCGACCCCGCCCAGATTCGGCATGAAGCGACGGATGGGGCGCAGCGCCGGTTCGGTGATCTTGAACAGGAAGTCGTTCACCGTGAAGACGAAACGGTTATGGGTGTTGACCACGTTGAAGGCGATCAGCCACGACATCACGACATAGACGATGAGACACCACTTGTAGATGTCGAGCAGGGTGTGAAGCAGAATCACCAACGAGGTCATGTGCGTGACTCCGGGCGCGCGACGCCCCCATGAAATGGTCCGAATCCGTAACCGGTACCCTACAGGGCGCGCCCGGCGCGGCGCAAGGTGGCTCACCTGCGGGCGGTGAATTCGCGGTCCGTTTCGGCCGCCGGAGCCACCCCATTCGGCATCAGGTGCCACGTCGCGCCCGGCTCCCGGCGCGCAGGTCCTTGAAGAGTTGCTCCTGGTGTTCGAAGAAATAGGTCATGTCGCCCGAGGAACGAAACTTAAAGCCGTCATGTTCCTTGACGCACTCGTCATAGCGCGGGCGGCTGGCGAGCGGTCTCCATGGCCGGGAAAGTCCATGGCCGGGAAAGCTCCTTGTCTTGACATCGCTTTGCACCGGCCCCCATGATCCGCCCGCTTTCGGGCCTGCCCGGGGCGAAATCGGCGCGCGTGGGGGCTGTAGCTCAGATGGGAGAGCGCCTCGTTCGCAATGAGGAGGTCAGGGGTTCGATTCCCCTCAGCTCCACCAAGCGCGCCAAGCCAAAAATCGAACCCCAAATCCTTTGTTCGACGAGGCCGCTTCTTCGATGAGGCGGTCGGGGTTGCGCCTTCGCTTCGCGACCGCGCCCCCTCGGCTCCACCACGCGCGCCGAGCCGAAAATCGAACCCCAAATCCTTTGTTCGACGAGGCCGCTTCTTCGATGAGGCGGTCGGGGTTGCGCCTTCGCTTCGCGAACGTGGTCTTACCCTGGGTTCTGTGGACACCGAGATAGGCGTCACGCTGGAACCGGAGAAAGATCACATCG